>CAMMWS010000038.1:0-13633 GCA_946500695.1 uncultured Mycoplasmatota bacterium
CGCCATATGTTTAATAAAAAAGAAAATTAAGTTACTATTCACTAAAATTACAATTAATAGTGCAGATCATAATACTATGGTCTGTTTTTTTATACAATAAATTTTAAATAAAGGAGGAATGTTTATAAATAAAATTGGGAAAATATTAAAACAAGAAAGATTAAAAAATAATTTAACTTTGAAAGCACTATCAAATATTTCTAATATATCAATCTCTACTTTAAGTAAAGTTGAAAATGATAAGATAAAAAATGTTAGTAGTGTTTATTTATATAGATTAAGTAATATATTAAAAATAGATTATGGCTATTTAATTAGACAAAGGTGGGATATACTTCCTACTTTTTTTTATGAAAGGAATTCTACTTTTGCTGGTAAATAAAATATACAATGAGGACTGTCTAATTGGTCTTAAAAAAATACCAGATAATTCTATTGATTTAGTTGTCATAGATCCACCTTATGATATTTCTACTAAAGGTGGTAAAAAAGGAACTGGTAAATTATGCAAAGAACTAATTAAGTTAGAAAATGAATTAAAAGCAAGTAATTTAATTAATGGATTTGATTTATCGGTGTTAGATGAATTAATTAGAGTTATGAAAAATATTAATATTTATATTTGGTGTAATGGTAGACAAATACCTACCTACATTAAATATTTTATGGATAAACTTAATTGTAAATTAGAAATTATTATATGGGGAAAAACTAATCCTATGCCCCTACACAATAACAAGTATTTAGGCGACAAAGAATATTGTTTGTATTTTAGAAAAAATGGTTATTGTCAACCGAGCAATTATGAGGATGCTAAAACAATATATTTATCTACTATAAATGTTAAAGATAAACAAATATATGGGCATCCTACAATAAAGCCACTTCCCCTAATTAGAAAATTAATAAGGAACAGTTCAAAAGAAAATGATTTAGTTTTGGACTGTTTTTTAGGTAGTGGCACTACTGCAGTCGCTTGTATTTTAGAAAATAGAAATTATATCGGATTTGAAATAAATAAAAAGTATTTTGATATTGCTAATAAAAGAATTAATGAAACTACAAAGGAGTTGATGCTTAATGAAAATAAAACAAATACTAAATAGTTTATGGTGGAAACATAAATGTTTTTGGGGAAATAGATATAGAGTTATTAAAGATGGTAAGACTATTGAAAATTTACTTATTTATCATAAAAAAATATATATTTTAAAGGATGGTGGTAATAAATGAAAAATAAGTATGATGAATTAAGAGAAATACATCAAAAAAGAGTTAATGAATTTCCATTAATGTTTGCTTTTAATCAAGAGCAATTCGATAACGGTATGAAAAATTGGGGATTAGAGCCAAGTGATACTGATAAAATATATTCCATCGGTGGTGGTGGCTATATAAGAAAAACTGATCTAGATACTTATAATAAACTGTGGGAAGATATAAGAAAAGAACATAATGAGTTAATAGAAAAAGATAAAACTGGTGCTGGTTATATCAAAGATATGTTTATTAGTGAACTTGAAAATCACGAATATAGTTATACTCGTGATATATCTAGTACACTAGATGCTTTAGAACTCACTTATGAAGATATTAGAAATAATCCTACTCTTAAAAAAGGATTAGATTTAGCAATAAATGAAATCATAGATAAGAATTATGATGATTATGAAATAGATTAAGGCTGGTGGTTATATGATAAAAGAATTATTAAATTTTAAAAGTGTTGAAAACGATGATGTTATGTATTTAGATATAGATAACTTTATGGACTTTGTATATCAAAATAATTTATATGAATATACAGATGATATTTACGATAATAACGATTTAGAAGAACTGGTTAGAAATACTTTAGAAAGATCTGGCTGGGAACGAGTTAAATATATGTTAGATGATATTCATAATACAAATGAAAACTATTATTTTAAAGATGGTTATGAAAATTTTAGAAATATAACTCGTAAAGATATTAATTCTATTATTGATAACATGGTAAAAGAATTAAATAAGACCAAGGAGGATTATGAGTTATAACAATAAATTAGTGAGGGATAGACTATGAGTTTATCTCTCATTTTTTTATTGTTAATATTGATTTTATTTATTGTTGGTTTTATATATATTGAACCAATTATTTCAAAACATAAAATCAAAAGTAATAATGAATATGGATCTGCAAGATTTGCAACCGAAGCAGAAATTAATAAAAATTTTACTAAAGAAAAAATTTCTAATATAAATGAAGTTGGTTTTCCAGTTTATTATGATAAAAGTGTTACTCATGTATGGTTTGATAAAGAAACTCCCCATTATGTTTATTTAGGATCAAGTGGATCTGGTAAAAGTGTTACTTGTGTTATTCCAATGATTAGTTTTATTGCTAATGCTAAAAAGCCAAGAAGTGTTTTTGTAACTGATCCTAAAGGCGAAATATATCATGTTACTTCTAAAATGTTATATGATAGAGGCTATAAAATTTTAACAATAGATTTTAGACATCCAGAATTGTCTAATCATATCAATATACTAGAGCCGATTATTTGTGAGTATGAAAAGTATATTGAATTTGAGAATAAAGCCGATAATACAGATAATGAAGAAGAAAAATTAGATTATTTAAATAAGTCAATTTCTAGTTATGCTGAAACAAATAGATTAATTACTTCCATAGCATCAATGATCACTTATGATAAATCACAAGGTAAAGATCCTTTTTGGAATAATAGTGCCAAGAATCTTCTTGAGGGACTAATTGGCTTTTTTTTGGAAGAATATAAAGATGGTAAAGTAAAGCGAGAACAAATAACTATGACCTCTATTCGTAAATTTCAAAACTCTACTATGGAAGAAAAAAACTCTAAAAAGTTTAAATATTATATTGAGCAAAAGCCTTATGGTGCTAAATCTAAAGACAGTTTAATTCCTATTTTATCATCAAGCGAAAACACTTATAAATCTATTACTAGTGTGTTTTCAGAGAAAATGGCAATCTTTGATGACGTTAATGTTGCTAATGTAATTAGTAAATCAGATTTTGATTTTAATATTTTAGGAAAAGTTAAATCAGCACTATATGTTATAGTTCCAGATGAAGATAAAATATATTATTCGCTTGTTACTATAATTTTAGGATTATTATATAAAGAACTTGTAAAATTGGCTAACTCTAATGAAAACAAAAAAGTACCCATTGAAATTGACTGGATATGTGATGAATTTTCTAACTGCCCACCATTAATTGAACCCAGTATTGAATCAATAATATCCGTTGCTAGATCTCGTGGATTAAGGTATCACTTATTTATTCAAAGTTTAAGTCAATTAGACAATGTTTATGGTAAAGAAGTTGCCCAAATTATTCTTGATAACTCTGGACTCGCTTATTTAAAAACAAATACAATGGATACTGCTGAAGCGATTAGCAAAAGATTAGGTAAAAAAACAATAGAATCTAATTCAATAAGTCAGTCAATTAGTTTAATGAATTACAACGGTAATAAATCTACTTCTCTAATTGCTCGTGATCTACTTACACCAGATGAAGTAAAAAATCTACATTATAAAACTATCATATTTCCTAATATTGGTTATCCGATATTTAGAGATACTGTTATATATAAAAAGTTATCTTGTTACTCTAGTGGCGAATTAAAACGAAATGTAACACCGTTAAAAGACTTGAGTTATACTTATTATACAGTTGAGAATATTCAAACTAAATATGATAGACTTTTACGAAATAAAAGTAATAAAGACTTATATAAAGAAGAATTATCCTCTTATGATAAATTTAGGGAAGAAGAAATAAAAAAACTAGAAAACATTGTTCAAGTAGTACAAGATTTATTAAAAGAAAAAATAAATATATTTGAATACAAAGAAAATAATAACCGTACCTATGCTAGTTTTGAAGTTAGTGAGCCACTTTCCACAAAAGAAACAACTTTTATAAAAGGAAAAGTTAATAAAGAAGTATATCATGTAGAAATAGATACTGGTAATAATGGCAAGTCTACTATTGAAATACATTTGAAGAATCCTTTGGAACAAGACTTAACTTTAGAGAAAGGACATAAAGATAATGTCTAAATTTAGTCATAAGTTCTTTTTTAATTTGAGTTTCATAAAATTTAAAGAACTTGGAGGAATCCATAATGTATGAAAATAACGATATAGAAGTTAAATTCAGTACAAAACACTTGCCATTTGAGTATAAGTTATTAGAGTTTAGATTAATTGTAAATAAAGAATTATATGATGATAATGTAATAGATTTAAAAACATTTAAAACTATGGAACAATCTCTTATAGCAAGACTTACAAAGATAAAAAAAGAATACCAAGATGATTTGACAAACTCTAATAATGGAGGTACTATTCAAGCAACCTAACTAGTCTTGAGTTTTAGGAACACAGTTAAGGAGTGATATTTTATGGATATTAAAAAAGCAAGAGAAGATTTGCGAAAAGGAAAAACAATTTATGATATGAATTTAAGAGTTGGATATTATGCTCGTGTATCTACTGATAAAGATGATCAGTTAAATTCATTAGAAAATCAGCAAAAGTATTTTGAAGAAATGATTATGGAAAACAAAAACTGGACATTAACTCGTGGATATATCGATGAGGGTATTTCTGGTACTGCAGTAAAAAATCGTGATTCCTTTTTAAAAATGATAGAAGATGCTACTATTGGAAAAGTTGATTTAATACTGACAAAAGAAATATCCAGATTTTCAAGAAATACCGTTGATAGCATTAAATATACTGAATACCTATTAAAAAATGGTGTAATTGTTTATTTCCTATCAGATAACTTAAATACTATTCAAGAAGATTCAGAATTTAGACTTACTATTATGTCAAGCCTTGCCCAAGATGAGGTGCGAAAACTATCTGAAAGAGTTAAATTCGGTATAAACAGAATGATCAAGGATGGTAAACTAATTGGTGGTAATCTAACTGGTTATTTCAAGAAAAATGGTAGATACGAAATAAATCCAAAAGAAGCCCCAATTATAGAATATTTATTTACTACTTATGCTAGTGGTAATATGGGGCTTAAAAAAATTGGATTAGAATTAGCCAAAATGGGATATTTAAACTCTAAAGGCGAACCATATTCACAAACAACTTTAGCAAAATTTTTAACTAACCCTAGATATAAAGGTTATTATACTGCTAAACTTACCGAAGTTGAAGATTACAAAACTCATAAAAAAAGAAAAGTACCTAAAGAAAAGCAAATTATTTATAAAGATGATCGTATTCCAGCAATAGTATCAGAAGAATTATGGGATAAAGCAAATCTGTTACACGAAAAAAGAAAAAAATTACCATCTAGGCATATATTAAATACAGAAGAACATATTAAAAAATATAAATATTCTTGTAAATTATATTGCAAGGACTGTGGTGCAGTTTTTATTAGAAATGGTGGCTCTAACAGAGCAAATAATCCAGTATGGGCTTGTAGAACTTATAAAGTTTCTGGTGTTTCAAAATGTGCATCACCTAATATAAAAGAATCTTATTTAGATAAAATATTTATAGATTTATTTTCTGACTTTATAAAAAACAAAAAGCAATATGTTTCATTAGTTTTGAAAGAATATAAAAATATTATAGAAAATCATACATCAGATTTAGATGTTGAAGAAATAAATAAACAAATACTTGTTATTGAAAAGCAAAAAGATAAATTATTAGATTTAAGCATTAAAGGTATTATTGATGACTATGAATTTAAAACTAGAAATGACAAATTAAATGTTGAGTTATTTAACCTACAAAAACAATTGAGTGAAACATCAAAGAATAATCTTGAGGAAGAACGGTTAAAGAAGAAATTAGAACTTATTGAAACTAGTCTAAATTCAAAATTAGATATAAAGGAAAATTTAGCATACCTAGTAAATTTATTAGTTGAAAAAGTAGAAGTTGAAAAAGTTAATGGTGATCGTAAACATATTAAGTTAAAAATATATTACGATTTTAATACCCCAGATATTGATATAGATTTAGATATGAATGAAAATAACCAAATTAAAAGTTTGACAGCCAAAAACCTTGCTTGTGCAAGGCAAACTTCGGCTCTAAAGTGTTGCTGTGTTGACACAAAGCAACCCTGGATTTGTAAAGATGGGACAGTTGTTAGGTAAAGAAAGGTTGTTCTCATATTTGGATTTATTTGGTTTTGGCTCTAAAACAGGCATAGATTTGAATGGAGAAGGGGAAGGTATAATATTTCCTCTTGATCAAGTTGGTAATATAGAACTTGCAACAACTGCTTTTGGTCAAGGTATTAGTGTTACACCTATTCAACAAGTAAGAGCGATATCGGCAGTTATTAATGGGGGGTATTTGTTAAAACCTTATGTCTTGAAGAATATCTTAGAGCCTGAGACTGGAAATGTTATGGAACATAATAGTAAAACAGTGATTAGAAAAACAATTAGTGAAGAAACTAGTGAAATTATGAGATATGCTTTAGAGACTGTAGTTGCTCTTGGTGGTGGTAAAGCTGCTTATATTGATGGATATAGAATAGGTGGTAAGACTGGTACGGCTCAGAAAGCAGTTAATGGTAGTTACCTTGCTAATAACTATATTATGTCTTTTGTTGGTATTGTTCCATCTAATGATCCAGAAGCGGTTTTATACATTGCCATAGATAATCCTAAAGATACAGCATTGTTATCTAGCTATACGACGACACCTATTGCAAGAAGAATTCTTTTAGATATAATTGATGCTTTAGATATAGAAAAACAAGAGGGGGGAGTAGAAAAGGATTATGAATGGAGTGATAAGATTTATTATGAAGTTCCTGATGTTGTAGGGAAAACTCCTGAAGAAGCTAAGAAATTACTTGAGCACTTTACAATAGAATATTCTGGTAGTGGAGATGTAATAATAAGCCAATCACCAGAGGCAGGAACAAGACTTGAAGACGGTAGCACTGTTAAATTAATGTTAGGTAATTAGTCTAATTTTAAATAATAATCATAAAATTAAATGACAAGAGAAAGTCAAATAATAAAATACATATAGAATAACAAAAATACTTATGCTATAATACTTAAAGAAACGAGAGGCGATAAGTCATGTTATTACTTACGAAAGCAGTATTTGCAATTATGATTGGATTTTTATTTAGTGTTGTATTAGGATTAATTCTTTTACCTCTTTTAAGAAAGTTGAAAGTAGGGCAAAGAATAAGTAGTTATGTAGGTTATTCTCATAGACAGAAAGAGGGTACTCCTACAATGGGTGGATTAATTTTTATTATTCCTACTGTCTTAATTACAATAGGATTATTAATTACTGATAAAATACCTTACTCTGATAATATAGCGATAGTTTTATTAGTATTTTTAGGCTTTGCTATTATTGGATTTTTAGATGATTTCTTATCTTTGAAAAAGCATAATAATGAGGGACTTACTACTTATCAGAAGTTATTAGGGCAAGTTATAATATCGACAATATTTTTCTATATTTATATGAAAAATGGAGGGCAGACTTCTTTTGTTGTTGGTACTCTTGGTATTGATATAAAACTTACTTGGTTATATGGATTATTTATATTATTTATTTTAATAGGGGCTTCTAATGCTGTTAATTTAACTGATGGGTTAGATGGCCTTGCAGGAAGTTTATCAGCAGTTGCTTTCATTGCTTTTGCCCTTATTTCCTTTGTAGTAGGTTTTGAAGATATTGGAATATTTTGTTTGGTTTTAGTAGGTTCTTTGATTGGTTTCTTGGTATTTAATACCCATCCTGCTAAAATATTTATGGGTGACACTGGTTCTCTTGCTCTTGGTGGAGTTATGGGTGCTGTAGCAATTCTTACTCATAGAGAGCTTACTTTACTTGTTGTAGCAGGAGTTTTCGTAATAGAAACATTATCAGTTATTTTACAAGTGTTTTGGTTAAGGTTCTTTCATAAAAAGTTATTTTTAATGACACCTTTACATCATCATTTTGAAAAACTTGGTTGGCAAGAAACTGATATTGTTAAATTATTTGTAGTCTTTGGACTATTACTTGCCATGGGTGGTATTATTTTTGGAGTATGGTTATAGAAAAGAGTGATTAGATGAAGAAGAAAGGTTATGGATTGCCTTTATTAATCACAGTAATACTCTTAGTAACATTTGGACTTATAATGATATATTCAGCTTCAAGTATTTGGGCCGAATATAAGTTTCAAGATAGTTTTCACTATGTGAAACAACAAGCATTATTTACGGTAATAGGATTTATAATAATGTATATAGTTAGTAAAATAGATTATAATATCTATTTTAAGAAGGCAAATATCATTTTAGGTATTTGCTTTTTATTATTAATTTTAGTTTTAATACCAGGGATAGGTAGTATTAGAAATGGTAGTCGTAGTTGGTTTGGAATAGGACCATTTGGAGTGCAACCTAGTGAGTTTATAAAGCTAGCTTTAATAATATTTACTAGTAAATACTTAGTTAATAGTAATAAGTTTTTAAAGAGTTATAAGAAGGGTGTAATTCCAATACTTGGAATTGCCTGCTTTGCTTTTGGTCTTATCATGTTACAACCTGATTTAGGAACAGGTTTAGTTTTAATGGTTTCAATTATTGCCTTACTTTTTATCGCTGGGGTTAATATGAAGTTTTTCTATATTTTGGGAGTAATAGGAATAGTTGGAGTTGTAATACTTATTGCTATCGCTCCATACCGAATGGATAGAATAACATCGTTTTTAGATCCATGGAGTGATCCTTTGGGAACAGGTTTTCAAATAATTCAGTCTTTATATGCCATAGGTCCAGGAGGACTGCTTGGTACAGGTTTTTTAAATTCAAGACAAAAACATTTTTATTTGCCAGAACCTCAAACAGACTTTATCTTTTCAATAATTTGTGAAGAGTTCGGTGTAGTAGGTGCGATATTTATTGCCTTACTTTTCTTCTTACTTCTATATTTTGGTGTTAAGATTGCTTTAAAATCAAACGATTTATTTGCCAAGTATTTAGCTTTTGGTCTTATTTTTCAAATGATTTTTCAAGCCTTAATGAACTTAGCTGTGGTGATTGGTCTAATACCTGTAACAGGTGTTACTTTACCTTTCTTATCTTATGGAGGAAGTTCTTTATTAATAAGTTTATTGAGTGTTGGAATTCTTCTTAATATTGCTAAAAAAAATAATCAGTAACGGTATATTATATTAATAGAAATATCTATTTTATTTTTTAGAAGTTTGAGGTCACAAAATGTTACCTCAAAAGGTAATGAAATAGGTATTTAAAATTGGATATACAGGGAGGTTTTATTATTAATGATTTAATAGAAAAAGAAGATGTCAAAATAAAAAATATGATTTATGAGGTTAGAGGGAAACAGGTGATGTTAGATAGTGATTTGGCTAAACTATATCATGTTGAAACAAAAAGAATTAATGAGGCAGTTAAGAATAATAGGGAAAAATTTCCTGAAAGATTTTCTTGGAAGTTAACAGAAGAAGAAAGTAAAATGTTTTTGGTCGAAATTTTCGACCAAAAAAATATAGAAACTCGTGGAGGTAGATATAGATGTCCTAGAGTTTTTACAGAACAAGGTGTCGCCATGCTTGCTACAATATTAAAATCTAAAATCGCCACACAAGTAAGTATCAGAATAATGGATGCTTTTGTAGCGATGAGAAAATATATCTCAACTAATTTAATTGAACAAAAATATATAAATGATTTAGTATTAAAAGATTCTAAAAGAATAGATGTGTTAGAAAATGCATTTTCGCGTTTTAAAGAACAAAATAATCATATCTTTTTTGAAGGGCAGATTTATGATGCTTATTCTCTTATGCTTAAAATATTTGATAAGTCTAAGAATAGCATCATTATAATAGATAATTATATAGATAAGAATATACTAGATATATTATCTAAGACCAATAGAAAAGTTACTCTTGTTACTAATAAGTATAACAATATAGATTATGAAAAGTATAAAGAACAATATAATAATGTAAGCTTAGTAGTTAATAATTCTTTTCATGATAGATTTATCATTTTAGATAAGGAAGCTCTATATCATTCTGGAGCAAGTTTTAAGGATTTAGGTAAGAGGTGTTTTGCAATTACTAAAATAAAAAGCAAAGAAATATTAGATAGTTTGTTAGATAAGTTGCAGTTACAGTTGACTTAATGCATGTAGTTTGAAAGATAATTAAATACTATTTGTTCTTTTGTAATTATTATGATAATCTATAAATTATGAAAAGAGTGATTGGATGATTAAATATTATTATGCTTCTATTGTTGATAGAAATTTATATATAGATGGTATTAATTTTTTAGATTATCTTGATAAGTATTTTCCAAATATTTATAGATATTATCAAGAGAAAGTTATTAAAAGTAATATAGTTGATTTTGATAGGTATAAAAATACAAGAATAGCTTTTAATAAAAAAATTGAAGAAGAAGGGCTTTCTCCTTATTTGTTATTAAAAAAGGAAAATGGAGAGGTAAGAGAAATTAATACTAATAATCTTTTAGTTTTATCTAATCTTAAAAGACCTAAACTAAAGAGATTAACTATTGAAGAAGTAGAAACTTTATATACTGATGATTATAGAAAAAGAACTAATAGATATGTATATTTCCCTTCAGCTTTAGATGATAATCCTATTTTTGATTTGGATTATGTAGAAGATAAAGAATTTAAGATAATAAAGAAAACAAACTAGGAATTTTTACTTAGTTTGTTTTTAAATATAAGTTTAAATATAAATCTTACAAATGGTCCTGTATAAAATAACTGAAAGCACATAGCCATAGGAAAACTTAAGACCATAGATTGCAACCAACTAGATATAAAAATGTCAAGACTAGGTTTATTTATAAGAATAGTTGCTATTAGACTCATAATCGGGCACATAAAAGTAACTATTATAATAGATATGCCATAACTTATGATAATACTATGTGTTTTTTTAGGATTAAGTACTTTAAAAGTTAGTTTATGAGAGATTTTACTTATTAAGAAAAACTCTAAAATAATAGCGATAGGCCACATATATATTAATTCATTAAAAGCTTCTATAAATACAAAGTTACTTAATCCACCTGTATGAATAGAAATATTATAACAAATCATTACATATACCATAACAAAAGCCATTATTAAAGTATAAATAAAGTCTTGTAATTTAGTTTCAGGCATAGTTAACCTCCTTCCTTGTAAAATAAAAACAGCATTGCTTAACCAATGTGTTGTTCGTTATCATCCAAGGATGTGTCGTTTCCAATATAACCATAAAACTGTTTCCTTAGTGATTTTAGCATAGTTTAGAAAAATATGTAAGAAAAAAATTATTTTTGTAGTATTTTTTCTAAATATATAGTATATTTTAGGTAAGGAGGAAGTATTATGACACTTTTTTGGTTAGTATTATTTGTTATTTTATCATTATTTGAACTTGCTACTGTAAACTTAGTATCTATTTGGTTTGCCATAGGTGCAATTATCACAACATTTGTATCTCTCGCTACTGATAATATTATGATACATCTTGCAGTTTTTACTATCAGTTCTATTCTTTTATTACTTTTAACAAAACCATTTGTTAAGAAAATGAAGAAAAGAGATGTAGTACCTACTAATTTAGATAGAGTTATTGGTAAAGTAGGTGTGGTTACAGAAAAGGTAGAAAAAGATGGAATAGGTGAAGTTAAAGTTCTAGGAAAAAGATGGAGTGCATATAGTGATAAAGAGATAAAAGAAAACAGTAAAGTAAAAGTATTATCTATTAATGGAGTAAAACTTAAAGTAGAAGAAATTAAGGAGAGTGATTAATATGTTTTGGATTATATTAATAGTAATTATAGTAATTGTTGTTTTAGGAGTAAAAGTTATTCCTCAATCACAAGCGAAAGTAGTAGAACGTCTTGGTACTTATTATAAGACTCTTGGAACAGGGCCTCATTATGTAGTACCATTTATTGATAGAGTAGCATCTACTGTATCATTAAAAGAAATAGTTAAAGACTTTGCACCTCAACCAGTTATTACTAAAGATAATGTTACAATGCAAATAGATACAGTTGTTTATTTTCAAATAACTGACCCTAAGCTTTATACTTATGGAGTTGAAAATCCTATTAATGCCATTGAAAATTTAACGGCAACTACACTACGTAATATTATTGGTGAGTTAGAATTAGATCAAACTTTGACATCAAGAGATATTATTAATTCAAAGATGAGATCAATTCTAGATGAGGCGACTGATCCTTGGGGTATTAAAGTAAATAGAGTTGAAGTTAAAAATATTATCCCTCCTCGTGATATTCAAGATGCTATGGAAAAACAAATGAGGGCAGAACGCGAAAGACGTGAGAAAATATTACAAGCAGAGGGAGAGAAGAAAGCTGCTGTATTAATCGCTGAAGGAGAAAAAGAAAGTACAGTCTTAAGAGCAGAGGCACAGAAAGAAGCAGCTATTAAGAAAGCAGAAGGAGAAGCTGAAGCAATTATTAAAATTAAGAGTGCTGAAGCTGAGGGTATTAAATTATTAAAAGATGCTAAAGCAGATAGTGCTGTCTTAAAATTAAAGAGTTATGATGCAATGGTAAAGGTTGCTAATGGACAATCTACTAAAATAATAGTTCCTAGTGAATTACAAAGTTTAGTAACAGCAGGAACAGTATTAAGTGAAACATTTAAAGAAGGAAAGAAGTAATTGATATTTCTTTCTTTTTTTGGTAGAATATGCCTTAATTAAGAGAAAGGGGGTATTATATGATATATTTAACTAGTGATAAAATTAGAACTGATATTGTTAAAAATAAGCTATCTTGTATTACTAAATTATATTTGACTAAAATCAATTATGCTAATTCCTTAGGTTGTAAATATTTAATGAAATTAAGTGACGGCTATTACTATGTAAAAAAAGTAGATGAGTTGCAACTTTGTAATGAAATTGTAGGTAGATATTTATGTGCTAAAGTTGGCCTTG
Organism: uncultured Mycoplasmatota bacterium; assembly: GCA_946500695.1. Classification (GTDB taxonomy): domain Bacteria; phylum Bacillota_I; class Bacilli_A; order RF39; family UBA660; genus Onthousia. The sequence continues at coordinate 13,013 of CAMMWS010000038.1, forward strand.
AAACCACTGACTTAGTGTTATTATTAGATAAAAATGTAATTAAAATTGCTACTCCTAATTATAGAAAACAAAATTTAAAATATAATAATCCGACTGATGATACGGTTTTAGCTTTTAGTAATCAGTATAATGTTAGTAAATTAAAATTACTACCTAAATCATATCAAAAAGAACAATTTAAATTAATTGCTCTAGATATTATGATGGAACAAACGGATAGATTTGGTAGAAACATGGAAGAGATAATTGATAAAAATATTATTCATCTAACTCCAGTTATTGATTTTGCAAGGAGTTTTGGTGTTGTCTCTTTTAATTTTTATTATAATCCTTATATTAGTATACCTAAAAATGTAGAGAATATTGATAGATTTTTAAACGATTTTCCGGATGCTTATAAATACTTTTTAGAGATATTTAGTATAGGAACTGAAGAATTAGTAAGTTGTATAGAAACAACTTATCCAATAAAAGTAGAGGATGAAATTAAAGAAGCTTATGATAAAGTTATCTCTAAAAATAAGAGCCTAATAAAATCTTTAAGATAGAGTTTTGTTTAAAAAACTCGTTACTATTCACAGCTTAATTTGAGAAAATTGTAAAACATCATGAAAATATAGT
>CAMMWS010000039.1:0-13594 GCA_946500695.1 uncultured Mycoplasmatota bacterium
CCTTATCTATGAAGTAGGAATCCTTGGAGGTAACGACAAGGTAAAAACAAACTTGCTTGTTTTATTTGTCCTTTTGTGGTATAATATCACTCGTCAAAAAGGGGTGATGGTATAATGAACAGTTTGCACGAGCTTTCACTTAAAATAGAAACGGTTTTAACTAAAAAAGAGTTAAAAAAAGCTATATTAAGTGCTATGGATAAAGCAGATAGCATTGAAGAACTTTTAATATTAAAATGGCATTTCAATAAAAGTCTTAAGAAAACCTTTTGTACAATAAAAAAAGAAATATTTTATAAGAATGTAGAACGTATCGCTTACCAAAACGCCCTAAATAATAATCAAGCAATTATAGAAGATTTAAAAAATGGCAAAGCCATTGAGGAAATAAAAGATAATTATAACACTACAGCCTCTGCCATTAAAAGAATACTTATTAACTACCTTGAAAATGGCGAAGACTACATCTTAGAATTAGTCCCTAAAGTCATAAATATTAATATTTTGCCAGAGCAAGATAGAGATTTTCTTTGTGCTAAAACAGCAATAAATATGTTTATACAAGCAAATACTGTAAATATCAAAGAAACAAAAGCAAAATTTTATACACCTGAAATAGATTATAATAACTATATAGCAATATTAGAAAATAGAAATCATCCTTTGTTCTTTCAATTTCAAAAACTAAACCAAGAGCATTTTAGCAAAACATATAAAATTAGAACTAATATGAACATAGAAGCAGAAGAAAAAAGGAAAAATAAAAGAATAGCAGAAATTATCGAACTTGAACCACAAGAAATAATAAAGATTTTAAGTAATGTTGATACAGAAGAGTTCGAATTATTTTGCAAAGCTTTTAACCTTAGTGTTCGTTTCTTTACTAACCTTATAATAAGTAACTCTACTATAAAATATGAGTTTACTAATAAAGATACTATAAGAGAAATATACGCTAAATACAAACTAGAATATAAAGAGATTATTGAAAAAGTAATAGAAGAAATATGCTCACTTAAAGAATCAGAATTTAAAGAGCCTTTAAATTTATATGAATACTATTCACATAATTCTATAGATATTAATTATCTTGCTAGGATGGCCTTAGATTATTCTGATATCAAATATAGGTCATTAATTTTAAAATATATAGACATATTTAAAGACCCATTTAGTCCAATAAATGAAATCGCTATAGAAAGCACTAAAAGAATTGGTATCATAAGTTGTTGTAGCAGCAGTATAAAATTTACTACTAGTGATATAACTAAAGCTTTTAAAGATATGAATGAAAAAGACTTACCATATATAAAAGGAGTTTTATATGGAGCAATAAAAAAACAACAAGAACTTAAAGAAACAAAAATCAAAACAAAACTATGATAGGGGGAAAGCAATGGAAAATAAGGAATATTTAATTAGTCTTTTTAAAGGAGCAAATACAAAACAAGAATTATTATTTTTAAAATGGAAATTAAAAAAATTTACCTATTTTAAACAAGTGTTTGATGAAGAATTTGTGAGAATAGAAATCTCTACAATAAGTCAAGAAAACATTATTAATCAGTTAATAAAGGCCTATTTTAAACAAGATAATATTTATGCTATCGCTAAAAGTTTAAGTGATAAATATACAGTCGCTCTTACTAGTATTATAAATTCTATCGAAAATATGATGAAACTTTATGATAAGACAAGTAAAGAATATATTATTTTAAATACTATAAAAAATATGATTAAGCTAGGTATAAAAGCAGATAAAAGACTAGAAGAAAATGAGATAAATTACACAGTATCTATAGAAATTCTAAAACTATATATAAATAGTGGTAGTAGTACAATAGAAGAGTTTTGTAAAACTACAGGATGTACTAAATCTGATATCAAAATGTCTTTAGATATACTAAGAGAAAGGAACCATCCCCTTTATTTAGAATACAAAGCCTTAAAAGATGTGCAAAGAAAAGCAGGATTTTCTAGAGGTGCTATTGCAACTAAAGTAACCAATTCAAAAGAAGAAGAAAAAGTTATTGAAGACTTAAAAAATCTTCCAATAGAAGGAATAATTAAACTATTTGAACAACCTAATACTAAAGAGTTTAAACTATTTTGTAAAATAAATAAAATTTCTGAAAATTTACTAATAAGCTTAATTCAAAATAATTCCCTATTATTAAATATAATTGCCAATAACTTAGAAATATATTACAAATATGAAGAGTATTATAAAAGGCTAATAAAAAATGTAATAGTTGAAATAAAATCATCTAATTTTAGTTTTTATAAATACTATTTACAAACATTTATAGATTTAAATACTTTATGGGCAATATCTAATATATTTAATGACATAGAAGGCAAAACTGTTATTAGGGATTTCTTTAATAAGCATAAAAGTAGTCTTGAAGTATTAAACTCTAATACATTACAAATAATCCTAAATAGTAAAAAAATTAGTTATGAAAATGAAACTATAATATTAACTGAAAAAGAATTTAAGGAAGCTTTAGAGCACTTAAAAAGTAGAAATATGCCTATAAATAAAGCAACATTATTTGAAGTTTTAAAAAATAAAACGAACTTAGAAGAGAGAAAAAACGAATATTATATCTCATTTCTAAATAATGCTAATTCCATCGAAGAATTATTAATCTTTAAATGGAGATGGTACAAAACTTTAACTAATTATAATTTTAATGATGCAAATAGCGTTCTTGATTCTAATATAGAAAGAATTGCTTATCAAAACGCAACAATTAGTAAAGAGAGTATTATTAGAGATTTAATAAATGGAAGTAGTTTAAGTGAAATTAAGGAGAAATATATTACTACAGCTAGAGCTATTAAAGAAATTATAAGTAGTTATTTAGCAAGAAAAGATTATAACAAAGAAATCTTAAATATCAAATTTACATTTCATGACTTAATGTGTGAAGAAAAACAAGATAGAGATTTTCTTTGTGCTGTAAGTGCTATCAAATTGTTTAATGAATATGGTTGTTATAACCAATCTTCTATAAATAAACACTTCGATTGTACCAGTCATGATTATACAAAATATATAAAAGTTTTAGACAGTAGAAATCACCCATTAGCTATCAGCTATCATAGTAAAAGAAAAGAACAATTTAAAACTGCAATCAGTATCAATAAAAGTCAACATTATGATCAATTAAGAAAAGAAAAAGAAGAAACTATAAAAGATTATAAAAATCTTACTGCAAATGAAATTACCTCTATATTAAGTAATCCAAGTCATATTAATTTTGGTCGCTTTTGCCGTGCTTATAGTCTAAATTCTAATATATTAGTTAAACTTTTACAAGACAATCCCAATTTAAAGTCTGAACTTGCTAATAATAAAGATTCAATAAAAAATATTTATAATATTTATGAAATGAAGTATCAAATATTAATAAATCAAGTTGTAAGCAGTATAAACAATCTTAAAGAAGATAGTTATGCTACGCCATTTGATTTATATAAATACTATTCTTCTACTACTTTAAATTTCAATTTCTTAGTAGAAATAGCTAGAAACTATAATATAGAAGCAGCTCAAACAATTGAAAAATATATTAGAATGTTTCCTAATCTCTTTAGAAGAATAGACAGAAGAGCATTAGATACATTAAAATTAGCCAAAATTATTAGTTGTTGTAACGAAAGTATTGCTTTTACAAGCAAAGATTTAGCACAAGCTTTAGAATCTATTAAAGAAAAGAAGTTACCACATATTAAAGGTATATTACATGGAGCAATAAAAGAGCAAATAGAATTAAAAGATGAAAAGACTAAAAGAAAGGTTTAATTATGAAAGATAAAATGGTAGAAAAATTTATAGGTAGAATCGAAAATATTGCTAAAAAAGATAATAGCTTATTTTCGCCTTTATTAAATAATTCTCATTATAGTTTATTAACCGTCTTTAATGCTTACAATAGATATATAGCAAGTATGTTAAAAGACTTAAAAGAACAAGTTACTAACTTAGAAGCTAAAATCAGTGAAAGTAATGGTGTAAATTTAAAAATAAACTACGGTATTACTAGAGATTGTATAGGAGAAAACTTAGAAATTTATATAAGTTTGAAAGACAAAGAAACTACTATCAAAATACCTTTTGAATCTATAGAAGACTATTATAATGAAGAAGGGAAAATAAATTGTAGCGAAACTTCACTCGCCAGCACTTTTACATGGCATAGAATAGATAAAGAAATAGAATTACATTTGGACACATTCCAGAAAGCTAGTATTGTTGATTTAGGAATATTATACAAAAATATTACCAAAGACTTAAAAAAGTTTTCTATAGCATATGATGACATTAAATATTTTCCTATTTCTACTAGATATTATGATGCCAATAAATATCTTTGTATAGCAATAGAACCTTATTTTCAAACTAGAAAACCTTTATTTCTAAAAATTTCTTTAATTCCTACTGAATCTATTGGTATTTTACAACAACTACATTTGTTTTATGGAAAAACAGGCACATTTTTAGAAGGATTTTATAAAGGAAATACTACTTCATATAATGAAGTACCATTAAATAGTAATAATGCTAGCGCTTTAGAAAGAGTCTTTGATATATTTAAAGTAAAAGAAGAAAAAATGCCTAATTTTTTAATACCTTTTCTAAAAAGTAATGAACTAAGCCCAGAAGATGATAAAGACACTTTGGAAATTCAAAAGAAATTAGAAAATAATAATGCGGAAATTAGTAAACTAGTTAAAGAAAACCAAAGATTAGCAGCAGCATTAAAAATTAGAAGACCAATTACTAAAGAACAACTTCTTATGGAAGTAAGTGATAAAGAGGGTAAGCACTTTATTATAAAAGATGAATATAAAGATTATTTAGCTCTTTATGACTTAAGTAATATAAGTTTTGATAATGTAGATATTAGAGGTATAGATTTTAGGAATACCAATATTAATAGCTTGTTCTTTAATTTACAAAAACTATATAAAAAAGATATCTCCGGTTGTAATTTCTCTGTAGATGAAGAAAATAGTAAAGATTATATTTTCGGTTTAAATGATGACTTTACAGATGTTAATTTAAAAGGTACAAAAATGTATAATCCCTTTCCCTGTTGTTTAAATTACACCATTTATCAAGCTTCTATGGATGAATTTACTGTTTTGCCGGATACTTATGCTGAAAATATCGAATCAATCGAAAATGATGGTAAAGTTAAAAGAAAAACACTATATTAACAATGAAGAAGGATTTTAGTCCTTCTTCATTTTTTCTAAATACAAATAAATCTCTTTTAACTTAGCTTCATAACCAAGATCTTTAGGATGATAATATTTCTTATTCTTTAACTTATCAGGTAAATATTGTTGTTTAACAAAAGCATTTTTATAATCATGGGGATATTTATAAGTAGTAGATGGATTCTTTAAGTGTTTAGGAATATCGGAAACATTTCCCTTTTCTATATCATTTAACGCTTCATCAAGGGCAATATGAGCGGTATTGCTCTTAGGAGATAAAGCCATTTCTGTAACGATAGTACCTAATGGTATTCTTGCCTCTGGAAGGCCTACAAGTTTTGCCGCTCCAATTGCTGCCATCACTTTAGGACCAATTGATGGGTTAGCAAGTCCTATATCTTCATAGGCAATAACAGAGATTCTTCTAAAGATACTATCTAAATCACCAAGAGTAATAAGTCTTGCAAGATAATGCAAGGAAGCATCTACATCACTACCTCTAATTGACTTTTGAAAAGCCGATAACATATCATAATAAGCATCACCATCTTTATCAGCAAAGAACACAGGTTTACTATTAACTTTCTTAACTACATCTAAAGAAACTTTATAATCTTTAGTAGAGTAGTAAGCAACTTCTAAAAGATTATAAGCAAATCTTAAATCATTACCAGCTACTTTAGCAATATAATTAATTGTATCATCATCTATTTTTATATTAGGCAAATAAGGAGATTTAATCGCTCTTTTAAGACCTTCTATAATATCAGAAGTTTCTAATTCCTTTAATTCAAATAATTGACATCTTGATCTAATCGCTGGATTAATCGCATGATATGGATTACTAGTAGTCATACCAATCAAAGTGATAAGTCCATTTTCTAAACAAGGTAGTAATATATCTTGTTTATCTTTATTAAGGCGATGTATCTCATCCATAATTAAAACTAAACCATCATACATCTTCGCTTCTTCTATAACTACATCTAAATCTTTTTTTGAGTTGACGGTAGCATTTAAAAATCTATACCTAACACCCAAATCTTTAATAATTGCATTTGCAATAGAGGTCTTTCCGATGCCAGGTTTCCCATATAAAATCATGGAAAATAATTTCTTATTCTTAACTAAATTACTAAGAATCATATCTTCTCCAACCAAGTGTTTTTGGCCTATAACTTCACTTAAAGAATTAGGGGCAAGTTTTAATGCTAAAGGCTTATCCATAAGTATCATCTCCAAGCAATATTTTATCAGAAAACACTGTTTTTTTAAAGTTTTTAATGTTATACTTTACTTATGGAGGGTTTGAAAGTGAACTTAGATTTAGAAAGATTAAATTTATACTATAATGAATATCATGGTATAGATATTAGATTAAAGGAAAAAGAAAAACAAAAAGAAGAAATATTAAAAGAATTAAAAAAAACAAAAGAGGGTAAATTTTATTTAAAATTAAGTGATGAAGCAAAACAAGAATATAGAGGTTTTAGAAATAATACTACTATAACAAGACTTCTTTTAATCGATACTATTATAAAACAATATGAACAAGCTAAAAAAAATTTAGAATTAGAAATCGCTGAAGCTACTTGGTTCCCTTTTAATAATAGTAAAAATCATATTTTTATTGAAGATAACAAGGAATTTTATGATGCTCTAACAGGAGAATCGACTAAAGACTTAGATATCGCTTTAAACTTAAAAGAGTTTATTAAAACTATTATAAGTAAAACCTATAAAATCAATGAAGAATATAGTATAGATGATTTACCACTTATTAAATTAACTTATGAAAATTTTCAAGAAAATTGTAATATACCATTAGAGCGTATCAGTGAATTTATTTTCAGCAAAGTTAAAAGATTACATGGTTTAGATGAAAGAAGAGTTGTATATAACAAAGTCCTAAACAGTGAAAAACTAAAGAAAATTAAAATGTCTATATCAACCGATATAAAAACTATTAAAAATAGTGACAGCTTCTGTCTTAATAAAGACCTAGCTTTAGAAGAAGCATATGCTGTAAAATTTGAATTATTAATGTTACAAGGCTATAGTGTTGTCAAACTTTATAGACAGTTAGAAAAAAAGAACCAACAAGCTCTTATTCCATCATTAATCAAAGCTTATTATAATCTAACCAATATTAATTACCGAAGGCAAAGTAACTATTTTATGAATGAACATGAAATTATTTATGCTGATTTTGAAACAGCAAATTATGATATAAATGCCAAAATACTTGAAATGAAAATTAACAGAAAGAAGTGATACGCATGAAACGTAGTGAAGTCGATAGAGAAAAAATTAGTCCCATGATGAGACAATATTTAGAAATTAAAGATAATTACGAAGATGCTATTATCTTTTTTAGACTTGGCGACTTTTATGAGATGTTTTTTGAAGATGCTATAACAGCATCACATGAACTAGAACTAACTTTAACAGGTAGAAATGCTGGTCTTGAAGAACGTGTCCCTATGTGTGGTATACCTTTTAAAGCTTATGAGGGATACCTAGATAAACTAATAGATAAAGGTTATAAAGTAGCAATAGTAGAGCAATTAGAAGACCCTAAAACTACTAAAGATATGGTAAAACGTGATGTTATTCAAGTAGTTACTAAAGGTACGAGACTAGACTCATCTATTAATGCTAAAGATAATAACTTTATCGCTTCTATTTATGATTTAGAATATTGTTATGTCTTATCTTACTCTGATGTATCTACAGGAGAAGTTTATGTATTGTTAGAAAATGGTGATAAAGATTCTTTACTTAGAGAAGTATTAAGACATAACTTTAGTGAAATTATTGTTAATAATAAAACCGATAGAGAGTTTATTAACACTTTAAGAACTACATATCATTTAAATGTTACTATTTATGATGACCTATATAATGGAAGTGATTATAGTTATGTCTATAAAAACTTAAAAGATGTAAGAGAAGAGACTGGTATTAAACATTTACTTTCATATCTTACTAATACAAAAAAAGGAGATTTGTCGCATTTAATAGAAGCGAAGGTAGAAAATACTAAAGAACATCTACTAATAGATAATAATACGAAAAGAAATCTTGAACTTACAGAGACTGTTAGATTAAGAGAAAGAACTTATAGTCTCTTATGGCTTTTAGATAAGAATAAAACAGCGATGGGTAGTAGACTTTTAAAACAAAATATAGAAAGCCCCCTAACTAATAAGAAAGAAATACAAAGAAGATATGACTTTGTAGATAAGTTAAGAGTAGAGTTTATCTTAAGAGATGATTTAAAAAATAACTTAAATGAAGTCTATGATTTAGAACGCCTCGCTAGTAGGATTACTTATGGTAATTTAAATGCTAGAGATTTATTACAACTTAAAAATAGTTTAAAAGTATTACCAGAGATTAAGAAAATATTAAAAGAATTAAACTATTATAAAGAAATAGAGGACTTTCCTGAAGTATTTAGTTTACTTGATAAAAGTATAGTAGAAGATCCTCCTATTACTTTAAGAGAAGGACATCTTATTAAAGATGGCTATAATGAAGAGTTAGATGAGTTAAGGAAAGTATCTAGTGGTTCTAAAGACTTTATCTTAGAACTTGAACAAAAAGAGAAGGAAAGAACTGGTATTAAGAACTTAAAAGTAGGTTTTAATAAAGTCTTTGGTTATTATATAGAAGTTAGTAAAGGGCAGGTAAAAGAATTAAAAGATGAATATGGGTATGAGAGAAAACAAACCTTATCTAACTGTGAGAGATTTATTACCCCTTTACTTAAAGAAAAAGAAAATATTATCTTGGGAGCAGAAGAGAAGATTATTAATCTAGAATATGATTTATTCATGAAGATAAGAGAAACTATTAAAAGATATATTCATCCTTTACAAAAAACTGCTAATGTTATAGCAGAAGTTGATATGTTACAAGCATTTTCTACTGTTTCTGATATGTATAACTTTGTAAGACCTACTATAACAGATAACACTTGCGTTAAAATAATAGCATCCCGTCATCCTGTTATAGAAGAAGTAATGGCGAAAGTTGATAAAAAGTATGTCTCTAATGATATAATTATGGATGAAGATACAAGTATACTTTTAATAACAGGTCCTAATATGGCTGGTAAATCTACTTATATGAGACAGTTTGCTATTACTGTTATAATGGCTCAGATAGGTTGTTTTGTACCCGCTAAGAGTTGTTCCATGCCTTTATTTGATAAGATCTTTACAAGAATAGGGGCAAGTGATGACTTAGTTAGTGGTGAGTCTACATTTATGGTAGAGATGAAAGAAGCTAATCTTGCTTTAGAGAATGCAACAAGAAATAGTTTAATTCTATTTGATGAGTTAGGACGTGGAACTGCTACTTATGATGGAATGAGTTTGGCTCAAGCAATACTTGAATATATTCATGATAAAATAGGAGCCAAGACAATGTTTTCTACTCATTATCATGAACTAACAAGCCTATCCAATAGTTTAAAACATTTACAGAATGTTCATGTCTCTGCTGTTGAGGAAGATGGTAAATTAACTTTCCTACACAAAATAAAATTAGGAGCCGTTGATAAAAGTTATGGTCTTAATGTTGCAAGTCTTGCTCATCTTCCTAATAGTTTAATTAAACGAGCAGAAGAGATACTTAATGTCTATGAGAGCGAAGGGGTTAAAGAAAGAGAATTTACTCAAACTAGTTTATTTAGTCTTGATGAAGAAGAAGTTAAAGAAGAAGAGAAATTTAATGAAATAGAAGAAGCCATCAAAGAAATAGATCCTTTAAATATGACACCAATTAATGCTTTAAATTTCTTATATGAATTAAAAGAAAAAATTAAAAATGAGGAGAAATAATTATGAGATACGACTTTTTTAGTATATTAGAAAAAATAATAGGAAAATTAGATGATAGAAAAGATGTTATTGATATCATAAAACATGAATTAGGTGAAAACCTAGAATATTTAGTAACATCATTTGATCTTAAAAAAAAGGTTATTACATTTAATGGTAATATTCGCTTAACACCTATCCTACGTGGCGATTTTTCTATAGGAATAAGTATTAAAAGAGAGGAAAAGGTAGGTACTGAGACATTTAAATTAACTAAGAATATAGTATTTGGTGGTTTTAAGGGACCTGGCGTAATTGTATCAACTTTAGAGGAAGTAAATAATTCCAAATATAATATATATTTTGCTAATACCAAAAGAATAGCTAGAAATAGTAATGAAGAATACTTTATAGCAGATAATGATTTAGGATTATGGATCTATGATAAAAATGTCGTTTCTGATAGAAGATATGAAACGCTATTTACTGCTAAAACCGCTTGCGAAGTTTATAATTTTTACTCAATGTATTACTCTACAACGGAAAAATTAAAAGAGCAATATATTTTACCTGATTATTTTAGAATAAGACATAATATAATCTATGAAGAAGATGATAAATTAATAGATATTATACAAGGTAATAATATTTTTAATAATGATGATATAGTAGAAAATGTTATTAGAAATAAACATGAAAAAAATATAGAAACCGGTAAAGATGCATTTAATCAAAGTATCTATGAGGGGTTTGAAAGTGATGATATTTCAAGTTTTATTCAGATAAAAACTAGATTTAAACCAACAAGTAAAAATATTTTTACATATAAAGATAATTTTACAAAAACAAAAGTAAAGACAAAGAAAGAAGAAAAATAATTATGAAATATGACTTAATACAAATTATTAAAGATAAGCTTAAAATTTTAGAAAAGAATAAAATGGCTGCACTGGTCCTAAAAGAAATGCTAAATGGTTCTCCTACTAATATAGGAAAATTTGAAGCAAATACCCTTTATTTTACTAAAACTAAAAAAGAAACAGTTTGCCTTGAATTATTTCCTAATAATAGAGTTGATATTAGCCAAGACATTTATGTAAATAAAACAATGGAAAATTATAAAACTAGTATTATCGTTAAAGATGAAAACAGTTTTGATTATCAAAGTTATTTATCTGTTCCCGGAAAAGTGTACCATACTTTAATGGCATTTACCCTATCTTTTGAAGGAACAAAACTAGTTAAAGCTAATTTTGGTATTTGGAACTATGATTTAAAAATAAAAGACTTTAAGGAATATTTTGGCAAATTTCTTGAAAATGAAGCCATAGATCACACTGTTTTAGGTTATCCTTCTTTTATTAAAATTCAAGAAGAAGTTCATCGTAAACTTAGATTATTTCCAGATTATTACGAAACTCATGAAATTTCTTCTTACAATGATAAATTTATTGATAATCCTTCTTTTGATGGGATTAATAGAAGAGAAATGCTCGAAGAAATTAATCTAAACGACATAATAGCTATGACGAATAATGGTTTAGAACCAGTTAATGCCTCATCTTTAACGATTGATATATTAAGGATAAATAATTTACTAACTGAATTCGAAGAAAGCAAACAGAATACTAGCGAAGATGAAAAACTAGAAAACTTAGTTGATTTCTATGTTAATGCTCTTGCCTTAAAAGATATAATTAGGACAGGATGGGACAAAGAACATTGGAATGTTTTAAAAGAAAGGCTTGAAAGTGTTGCTGAACATACCTTTAGTGCAATGATACTAGCACAAGGTATGCATAGTGTTTTTGATTATAGGAATATTGACATAAATAAAGTAATGCAAATGTTACTAATACATGATTTAGGAGAAAAATTCATTGGAGATATTCCTGAGTTTGATCCAAGAAAAGATAATAAAAAAGAAAGAGAATTACTAGCTTTTAAAGAGATAGTTTCGAGTCTCCCTAATAAAGAGGAAATTGTTGACTTATTTATCGAATTTACTGAAATGAAAACACCTGAGGCTATATATGCTAATCTTTGTGATAAACTTGATTGTGATATTAATGCTAAAAATTATGAAGATAATGGTTATAATCATTTAGATGGTCAAGAGCATAATAAAGCCTTTAATAGTGCGGAAATACAAGCAATTCTAAATAGAGGTTTTAACACTGTAGCTGATTGTTTTATTGAATATGATGCTACGCATTATCAAATAGATGATAATTTTATGAAAGTCCTAAGATATATTCAAAAGAATAATTTGTATAATAAAAAAGGGGATAAATGATGAAATACGCTTTAATATATAAAGATTATAAGAATGGTATAAATTATTACTATAATTTTATTGACAAACTAGTCTATATTAGTAATGATAAAAATAATAATTGTAATATAGTAGGAGTAATAGGTATTATTATAGGTTTTATTTTCTATCTTGCTTTCGCTTGCCTTAGTTACTATTTACCATATTCATATCTATTTATCACATTAGTAGGTATTATCTTTGGTATAGTCATAACACTAATAGCAAACTCCACGATTAAAGATATATTTAAAACAAAAGGTAAGAAAATTGCTTTAAAAGAATTACAAAAGATATATAATAAAAACAAATCTTTTAGAATAAAATACTTTATCTTAACAATAGCTTTTCTTATTCTTTCTATTTTAAATTTACTTTTCTATCAAAATGAAACTACTATTAATTTTCTACTATTTACAAGCATTATCATGACTACATTTCTTTTTACTTTATATAGACCAATTAACAGTTTAAAGTTATTAAAACTAACAAAAACTTCGTCTTAAACGAAGTTTTCTTTTTCTATTATCATTTTTAATTTATCTTTTATTTCATCAGTTGTAAATAAATAGGGTATAGAATTATAATTACATTTTATTAAATCTTCAATAGTTAAATTAGTATTATTTAAAACATTTCTATATTCTTCTGTAATATTTATATTAGAAACAGTATCATTATCTGTATTTATAGATATTATTACACCATTATTATATAAGTATTCTAAAGGATGTTTACCTTTTACCGCTTCCGTTTGAAAGTTACTAGTAGGGCATACTTCTAAAAGAATTTTTTCATTAATTATTCTCTTTAACGTATCTTTATCTTCTATACATCTAATACCATGTCCTAATCTTTTCGTTCCAAAGTCTAAAGCTGAATTTATACTACTAACCCCATCTGCTTCCCCAGCATGAATAGTATAAGGAATATTTAGATTTTTACACAAATCAAAGATATATTTAAAGTTTTTTGTCTCATATAAGCCTTCCGCTCCTGCTAAGTCGATTGCAAGAACACCTTTATTCAAATATTTCTTAGCGTATTTTACTATCTTTAAATTATCATCTTTACTACTATCTCTCATACAGCAAAGAATAATTCCCCCTAGAATATCAAAATCTGCTTTGGCTTTTTCCGGGTGCTAGTATATTTAGTGGACAGTTTTTTCCGGGGGTATCAAAGATTGTTAAAGTACCTTTACTATCCATAATATATC
>CAMMWS010000040.1:0-13496 GCA_946500695.1 uncultured Mycoplasmatota bacterium
ATTATACCACGAGTTCTTTCATCTTTTTTATTTTCCGATAAATTTAGACTCCGTCGAAAATTTCTATAAAGTGGAGTAATGGAAAAAAGAGTAGTTGTGGAAACTAATAAAGGGTACTCCACAAGGAGGAAACTTAAGTCCACTATTATCAAACATAATGCTAAATGAACTTGATAATGAACTAGAGAAAAGAGGCTTAAACTTTGTTAGATATGCCGATGACTGTCTTATAATGGTAAAGAGTGAAAAAGCTGCTAATAGAGTTATGGAAAGTATAACTACATTTATAACTAAGAAATTAGGATTAAAAGTAAATGTAGAGAAAAGTAAGGTTGCAAGACCTAGACAAATAAAATATTTAGGTTTTGGATTTTACAAGAATAATAAGGGAACATGGAGACCTAAGCCACATATTAAATCAGTTAAAAAGTTTGTAAACAAACTAAAAGAAATAACTGATAGAAGTGATGGCAAGTCAATAGACTACAAAATAGAAAGGCTTAACCAAGTAACTCGAGGATGGATTAACTATTTTAAGATAGCAGATATGAAAAAGACTATGGAAAAAGTGAGTAAACATCTAAGACATAGGTTAAGGATGTGTATTTGGAAATACTGGAAAATACCTAGGGCTAGACATAAGGCACTTAGGAAATTGGGTATTAAAGAAGAAAACGCATATATGGTTGCGAATACTAGAAGAGGTTACTACTTTGTGGCATCGACTGTAGTCTTACATACGGCTATATCAAACAATAGTTAAAACAAAAAGGTCTAGTGTTTCCACTAGAATATTATTCAAAAGTACATATTAATACAAATTAAACCGCCGTATACGAGAACCGTATGTACGGTGGTGTGAGAGGGGCAAATTAAATAATTACCATTATTTAATTTTCTCTACTCGATTTGCATAAAAAACGATTTTAACCTTATAAAATAAGGAAAAAATCGGTATTCTCTCATGGCAGGGAATAAGTGAATCGAACACTTATCGATGGTTTTGGAGACCATAGTTTTACCATTAAACTAATTCCCTAAATCAAATTTGTGCCACTTACTGACACAAATAATTATATCATAAATTAATCATTTTGTTGATAAATAAATTTGATAATTCTAATAAATATATAACTGGCACAAAAAGTGGCACAGAATTTTATTTTTTAACTAATAGCATAGTGGATTTTA
Source organism: uncultured Mycoplasmatota bacterium (assembly GCA_946500695.1). Classification (GTDB taxonomy): domain Bacteria; phylum Bacillota_I; class Bacilli_A; order RF39; family UBA660; genus Onthousia. The sequence continues at coordinate 1,192 of CAMMWS010000040.1, forward strand.
TCTAATGTTTATAAGGGTTCAAAACATTTCAAAACGTTTTTAACAAATTCGGTTTTGGAGACTCCTATGCTACCATTATACCACGCCCCTATGGGTTCTTACTAGAACATATTAATTATAGCATAAGTTCTTTTATTTTGACAATATTTTTTAATGAAGTGGTGGACAAACATTAGGATCTGGTGCATAAAAACAGTGATTTTTAAATCTTCCTGCTAAGGCTTGGTCATACCAAGTACTAATACAATTATTATTTCTTCCAGGAGCATAGAACCATAAAGCATTAGTAGCAGGATAGTAGTATTCTCCTTTTAAAGTTCTTTCGGCTAATTCTCTTTCTTTTATAGTTGAACCTGATGTGAATTGTGGACTGTTGATACCAGCGAAACCTCCTGGATTTTGAAATACCATTTTGGTAATTGTATTTATATTTCTAAATGTATAACAGTTAGCAAGGACTCTGTTAACTCCTACATTACCGACCATAAGCATACCATAATCTCCTTCACCTACTGCTTCTGCTCGCATTAATCTTGCTAGTAAATCTAATTCTTTACTTGTATATTGAACTAATTGAGACATATTATCACCTAATATACTTTATGTTTTTTGTGATAAATTGTTCTACTAAGTAGTATAAAACTGTGATAAAATTAAAGTAGAGGAGGTACTTATGAAAAAGAAAAGAAAAAGAAGAATTACATTTATTATATTTATAATTTTACTATTGGCTTTAGCAGGAGGAGCTTACTATTATTTTATTTATCTTGGTAATGATGTACCAATGGTTACAAAAGAAAAGTTAAATGTTTATGATGTTAATAGTAATAAACGTCCTATTGCTGTTATGATAGATAATAATGTTGATAATGATGAACAAGTGGGGTTACAAGATGCTTATTTAACTTATGAAATAATAGTAGAGGGTGGTCTAACTCGAATGATGGCTATTTATAAAGATGTTGATACAAGTGTTATTGGACCAGTTCGTAGTAGTAGACATTACTTTTTAGATTATGCTCTTGAAAATGATGCTATTTATGCTCATTATGGATGGAGTACATATGCTGAGAATGATATAAAAGCTTTAGGCGTTGATAATATTAATGGACTTTATGATGATGCTTTTTATAGAGATAGTAGTATTGCAGCGCCTCATAATGTTTTTACTAGTATTGATAATTTATACTTAAAAGCTGAAGAGCTTGGTTATGATACTACATCTAATGATTATGAGAATCTAAACTTTGTTGCTAAAAGTGTAGATTTAGAAAAAACTGATAATTCATTAAACTGTGATGGGGATAATTGTAGTTTGGAAGGGAACCTTTTAACTAGTATTGAGATTCCTTATTCAAATAGTGAGTTTAGAAGTTATACTTATGATAGTGAAAATGGTTATTATCTTCGTTATATGAATGGCATTGCCCATACTGATAGAGATAGTGGAGAGCAATATCATTATAAAAATATAATTATTATGAAAGTAGATAATAATACTCTTGATGATTATGGTAGACAAGATTTAGATACTGTAGGTACGGGAGTTGGCTATTACATTACTAATGGATATATGATGCCTATTACTTGGGAGAAAGATTCCAGAAGTGGTAAGACTTATTATTCTTATAGTAATGGCGATGAAATAGAGGTTAGTGATGGTAATACTTTTATACAAATTATGCCTAGTGATAGAGAGATTACAATTAATTAATTGTAGTCTTTTTTGTCAAGTTTTAGAAACTTTTTTTTTTAAAGTTTAATTATTCTTTATAATATGCTAAAATTTAGTTGGGTGGTAGTCGTGAGAAAACCAAAGTCTTTAGGAGAAGTTAGAATTAAACCTAAGAATAATAAAAAGAAGATAATTATAATTACAGTTATTAGTGTTTTGGGGCTTTTGTTATTAACAGGACTTTTTTACTTTTTATTGTCTATGAATGATGATTCTAAGAAAAAGGAAGATGTGAAAATCGATGATGCAACGACAGTAGAGAAAAAAGATTTAACTGTTTATGATGTTAATAGTAATAGACGGCCTATCGCTATTATGATTGATAATAATGTAGGTAATAATGCTCATGTAGGGCTACAAGATGCTTATTTAACATATGAAATTATTGTTGAAGGTGGACTAACTCGAATAATGGCTATTTTTAAAGATGTTAATACTAGTGTTATTGGACCAGTTCGTAGTAGTAGACATTACTTTTTAGATTATGCTTTGGAAAGTGATGCTATTTATGCTCATTATGGATGGAGTACATATGCAGAGAATGATATTAGAAGTTTAGGTGTTAATAATATAAATGGTCTTTATGATAATGGTTATTATCGTAATTACAATATAGCAGCACCTCATAATGTCTTTACTAGTATAGAAGATTTATATAATGTTGCAGGAAGTAAAGGTTATAGTACTACTAGTGATAATTATGAACTTTTAAATTATACTACTGATGAGGTTAATTTTAATGATACAAGTGATTTACTTACAGCGAATAATATTAGTATGACTTATTCTTATAGTCAAGTTAGAAGTTATACTTATGATGCTACCAATAGATATTATTTACGTTATATGAATAATAGTCCGCATACTGATAGAGATAGCGGGGAAGGGTATCATTATAAAAATATAATTATTATGAAAGTTAATAATAGTACACTTGATAGTTATGGAAGACAAGATTTAGATACTGTAGGTAATGGAGAAGGATATTATATTACTAATGGATATGCTGTTCCTATTACTTGGAGTAAAGATTCTAGAAGTGGTAAGACTCGTTATTATTATAGTGGTAATGAGTTAGTTGTTAGTGATGGTAATACGATGATACAAGTAGTACCATTAAATAGTAGTATTTCAATTAATTAAGGGGGACTTATGAAGAAGTTTAGTAAACATAAAAACGATATTATAAACGTTTTAACTTTAATTATTATTAGTTTAGTTATTGTATTAATACTTGTTAACTTTACTAATTTTTTTGGCTCTAAGAAAGATTGGCTTAGTCAACATATTATGTTTCCTGATTATTTAAGAAAGTTATTCTATGATACAGGAGAAATATTCCCTAACTTTGCTTTCAATCTTGGAGGAGGACAAAATATTTACAATATTTCTTATTATGGACTTTTTAATCCTATTATTTTAATTTCTTATTTATTACCTTTTGTATCTATGATTACTTATATACAGTTTAGTATGATTACTTGTTTAATAGTAAGTATTGTTTTAATGTATTATTTCTTGAGAAGAAAATTTGATTCAAAGATATGTTTTGTTAGTACTTTACTATTTTTAACGGCAGGATGTTTGATTTTCCATTTTCATCGCCATATTATGTTTGTAGATTATATGCCTTTTTTACTTATGGCTTTAATAGGTGTTGATAGATATTTTGATAAAAAGAAAATTTCTCTTTTAGTTATATCTATTGTTTTAATGATTCTAACTAGTTATTACTTTAGTGTTGTAGGACTTGTGACGGTTTTACTTTATGGTATTTTTAGATATATAGAAAATAAAAAAGATGATAAGATTACTGTTAAAGATTTCTTTAAAGAAGGATTTAAGTTTATTTTTATAATGTTAATACCTGTATTAATTTCTGCAGTTTTATTACTTCCTACAGCAGCGGCTTTACTTGGAGGTAGGACTGCTACTAATAAGGATATTTCTTTGTTAAGTTTATTTATTCCTAATTTTAATATTTCTAATACTTTATACTCTTCTTATTCTCTTGGGTTAAGTGCTATATTTATAATTGCTTTGATATATGGAATTATTACTAAAAAAAGAGAAGTTAAAGTTATTAGTATAATCTTTAGTATTTTATTAGTTTTTCCTATTTTTGATTATGTATTTAATGGAGGAATGTACTTAAATGGTAAGGCTTTTATACCATTACTTCCTCTTGCAATTCTTTTAATTGGTTATTTTCTTAAGAATGTTTTTGATAATAAAAATAAGTTAAGGATTAGTATTATTATCTCTTTAATAATTGCAGTTATTAATCTTATTGTATTTATTTATAGAAATGAGTACTTGTGTTTATTATTTGTTGTTGATATGGTTCTTTTGATTATCTTTTTATTTATTAGTCTTAAGTTTAAAAAGAAGATGATTCTATATATCTATCTTGGTATTATTTCATTAATTATTGTTATTCCTACTAATTTTTCAGATATTTTTGTAACTAAAGAGTTTTATGATACTTTAGATTATGAAGAGACTAATGATAAAGTAAAACAAGTATTAGATAATGATAATAGTTTTTATAGAATGAGTGACCAGAGTGTTAAATTAGATAAGTCTAATTATATTTATGATGTAGATTACTATACTGGTAGTATTTATTCTTCTTTATCTAATTCTTATTATAAAGATTTCTATAATAATTTAATTAATAATGAATTTATTTATAGAAGTTATGGGATGCTTACAGGTAATAATAATATTTTCTATAACTTTTATATGGGTAATAAGTATTTACTTAATAGTAGTAATGGAATGATAGGGTATGATGAGATAAATGATGGTATTTATAGTAATGAAGATGTCTTACCCATTGGATATAGTACTAGTAAGATAATGAGTTTAGATGAATATAATAGTTTATCTTATTATGAGAAGTTAGATGCTTATTTGAATTATGCTATTGTAGATAGAGATTATAGTGATAGTTATGTTAAGAAGATAAAAGACTATGTTCTAGATTATACTGTTTTAGAAAGTAAGAATTTAAAGATAGAAGAAGATAATGGAGAATACTCTATTAAAGCTTCTAAAGATAATAAACTAGTCATCAAATTAAATAATATTAGTGATAGTGATATTTTACTTTTAAGATTTAAGATGCTTTATAATAATAGATGTAGTGTAGATGATTCTTATATTACTATTAATGGTGTTACTAATAAACTTAGTTGTAGAAGTTGGAAGTATCATAATAATAATTATGATTTTGAATATTCTTTAAATAGTGATACCTTAGAAATTACTTTTAGTGAAGGTAAGTTTAAGTTATCTAATCTTTCTTTTGCTATCTATAATTATAATGATTTAGTGTCTATTAATGATGAAATATCTCCTTTTGTTATTGATAGAGATAAGACTAAAGGTGATGTTATAGAAGGTAATATTGATGTAAAAGATGATGGTTACTTTAAATTATCTGTTCCTTATGATGAAGGTTTTGAAATATATGTAGATGGTGTTAAAACTGATTACGAAGTTGTTAATAAGAGTTTTATTGGTTTTAAGATAAATGAAGGTAGTCATGATATTAGAATTGTTTATACTTCTCCTTTATTTAAAGAAGGTTTAGTTATATCATTTGTTGGTTTGGTGTTGTTTGTAGGAAGTGTTGTTTATTATAGAAAGAGAAAAAATGTTGATTAATTCTGTTCATATATGATATATTAAATGTGCGAGAAAAAAATGTTAAATCATTTTTGCAAGGGCACTGTCTTTTGATGGAGCCCTATTTTTTTGTTTAAATATTTACTTAATATTAAGGGTTTGATAAAATGTTAATGGAGATGATTTGATGGAATTTATTGATAAAATAAAAGTAAGAGTTAAAGATGATTTTAAGAAAATAGTTTTACCTGAATCTAATGATGTTAGAGTGTTAGAGGCTGCTTCTACCATAAAAAAAGAAGCTTTCGCTGATATTATTTTAATAGGAAAAGAAAGTGAAGTAGAAAGTCTTGCTAAAGATAATAATATTGATATTAATGGAGTTACAATTATTGATCCAGAGACTTTTAGTGATAGTGAAGAGTTAATTAATGATTATTATGAGCTTAGAAAACATAAAGGTATTAGTTTAGATGAAGCAAGAAATACTATTTTAAATAATTATGTTTATTTTGCTAATATGTTAGTTAAAGATGGTTATGCTGATGGAGTTGTGTCTGGAGCTAGGCACAGTAGTGCTGATACACTAAGACCTGCTTTACAGATAATTAAGACTAGTAAAGATACAAAAGTTGCTTCTGCTTTCTTTTTAATGGTTGTTCCTAATTGTGATTATGGTTCTAATGGAGTATTTGTTTATTCTGATTGTGGAATGATACAAAATCCTAGTAGTGAAGAGTTAGTTGAGATTGGAAAAGAGAGCGCTAATACATTTAGATTATTAGTAGAAGAAGAACCTAATGTAGCTTTCCTTTCTCATTCTACTTTTGGTTCTTCTAAATGTAATGATGTTGATAAGGTTGTTAGAGCAGTAGAAATGGCTAAAAAAGAATATCCTGATATTAATTTAGATGGAGAGTTACAATTTGATGCTGCTGTTGTTCCAGAGGTTGCTAAAAGTAAAGCACCTAATAGTAAAGTAGCAGGTAAGGCAAATGTCTTGATATTTCCAGATTTAGATGCAGGAAACATTGGTTATAAGATTACAGAGCGTCTTGCAAAAGCGAAAGCATATGGCCCTGTTACACAAGGACTTGCTAAACCTGTTAATGATTTGTCACGTGGATGTAATGCTAATGATATAGTAGGAGTTGTTGCGATAACTGCTTTACAAGCAATGAATAGTAAGTAGGTGGGTTATGAAGATAGTATCTTTTAATGTGGCAGGTTTTAGAGCTTGTTTAAAGAAAGGTTTTGAAGACTTCTTTAAAGAAAGTAATGCTGATATTTATTGTCTACAAGAAGTGAAAGCTGTTGAAAGTGAGATTCCCTTTAGACCAGATGAGTATAACTTTTATTTAAATACTGCTGATAAGAAAGGTTATTCTGGAGTAGCAGTTTATTCTAGAGTTAAACCTATTGATGTGGCATATGGAATAGATGTTGACATACATGACCATGAAGGTAGAGTTATAACACTTGAATATGATGACTTCTTCTTAGTCTGTGTATATGTTCCTAATGTCAAGAGAGACTTGTCAAGACTTTCCTATAGAATGACTTGGGAAGAAGACTTTCTTAAATATTTACAGAGTCTTGATAAGAAGAAGCCTGTTATTGTTTGTGGAGACTTTAATGTCGCTCATAAAGAAATAGATCTTGCTAATCCTAAAGGTAATGTTGGTAATGCAGGTTTTACTATAGAAGAACGTGATGCTTTTACAAGACTTTTAGATGGTGGTTTTACTGATGTTTATCGCTATCTATATAAAGATAAAACTGATACTTATACTTGGTGGAGTTATATGGGAAGAGCAAGAGAGAAAAATATTGGTTGGAGAATTGATTATTTTTTAGTGTCAAATAGATTTATAGATAATGTAAAGGACATGAAAATAGACAGTGAAGTGTTTGGAAGTGATCACTGTCCTATAGAATTAGAAGTTAAGTAAAGACGGTTGGCTTTATCAACGGTCTTTTTTTCATAAAAATTATATATGTGTTATAATAATATTATAAATTTATAGGAGGTTAATCAGATTATATGACAACTATTTATTTAATGAGACATTCTATAGCATTAAAAGATATAAATAATGATTATAATGATGAAAGTTTACAGTTACAAAATGAGAAGATGCCTTTATCTATTGAAGGAGAAGAATTAGCATTTAATATAAGTAAAGAAAGTGAACTTCAAAATATAGATGTTGTTATTTCTAGTAATTATGTTAGAGCGATGTCAACTGCTAAATACATATCAAATATCAATAAATTAAACTTAATAGTTAATTCAGCTTTTGGAGAAAGAAAGTTTGGGGTTAATTCTTGGGATGAGTTACCAACTGACTTTGGTTTAAGACAAAATAACGATGAAAACTATAAAGTGGGAGATGGAGAGAGTCAAAAAGAGGTAAGAGAAAGAATATATAAGGCTTTAATGAATGTAATAGATAAATATAAAGATAAAAGAATTGTTATTGTTTCTCATGGTAGTGCAATTCTTTGGTTATTAAAACAGTGGTGTAGTGTTAATTTAGTAGATAAATATGTGATGTTTAATGGTAAAATTATATTAGAAGATAATGTATTTAATTGTACTACTTTTAAATTAGAGTTTGATGATAGAAAGCTAGTTAATATTGAGAAAGTTTTTTAAAGAAGGTGATGCTATGGATCAAGAGAAAATTGGTAAATTTATAAAAGAACTTAGGAAAGATAATAACTTAACACAAGATGAACTTGCAAGAAAGTTAGGTGTTACTTATCAAGCGGTTAGTAAATGGGAGAATGGTAAGAGTATTCCTGATATTGCTATTCTTAAAACTATTAGTGAGTTATTTAATGTTAATATAGATGAACTGTTAGAGGGAAGTGTCAAGAACAAGAAAAAATTAAACAAGAAAATATTTATTCCTATAACAGTTTTAGGTATTTGTGTGGTTGGTATTTTTGTGTTTTTTGTCGTACATAAAGAAACTTATGAGTTTAAAGTGTTAGAGACTGATTCTAATGATTTTGATGTCAGTGGTGTTTTAGCTTTTTCTCCTGATAAGTCTTCTATTTATATATCTAGTATTAATTATAACAACAGTGATGATGATACTGAATATAAAAGTTTAAGTTGTAATCTTTATGATGTTAATGGTGATGCTAAGACAAAGATTAGTAGTTGTGAAAGTGATAGTAGTGATGTAGATACTCTTTCTGGTTTACTTAATAGTATTGATTTTACAGTTGATGATTATGCTAGCAGTTGTAAGATATTTAAAAATAACCAGTTAGTTTTGGAGATAAATGCCACTAGTCTTGATGATAAGACTGTTACTTATGAAGTCCCTTTAAGTTTTGATGATGATTGTTTTGACTCAACTAATAGTTGAGTTTTTTCAACTGCTGTTTTATTTACTTGTAATAGTTTTATAAAGTAAAATAAAAGTGAATGGAGGAGATACTATGAAGAAAAAGAAAATTGTTATAATAATTGTAGTTATTATTTTAATAATTATTGTTGGTTGCTTACTTGTTTTTAATAATTTAAGTACTAATAGTAAAGAAGTGAAAGTTGTTAGTAGTTTAATTGAAAAGGAAAGTAAATTAGAAAATGATTTTCCTACAGAATTAAAAGATATTGATAATGCTGATGTAATTGTTAATCCTTATGAAATTTCACCTTTAACAGCATTAATTATCTTTAAGACTGATGAGGCAGTTAGTCCTAAAGTAACTATAGAAGGTGATGATAAACTTAGTACTTATGAATATACTTTTGATGAAGGAACTGAACATTATTTACCTATATATGGTCTTTATCCTGATAGAGATAATACGGTAGTTGTAGAATATGGTGATGTAAAAAAAGAATTTACAATTAAGACTGAAGCCTTACCAGATGATTTTATTTTACCTACTTCTGTTGATGCAGATAAAGATGAGTTAAGTAATGATTTATATTTCTTTACACCATCTAGTGGTGGTTATACATGTGCATATGATGTAAATGGTGATGTAAGATGGTATTTAACTATTAATTCCATTTGGGAGGTTAATAGACTTGATAATGGACATATGATGCTAAGTACAGAAAGATTAGTTAATAGTCCTTATTATATGACTGGTTTATATGAGATGGATATGTTAGGTAAAATACACAAAGAATATAGTTTGCCTGGTGGTTATCATCACGATTATTATGAGATGCCTAATGGTAATTTATTAGTCGCTAGTGATGATTTTACTAGTGGAGATGGTACTGTAGAAGATTATATTGTAGAACTTGATAGGGAAACTGGTGAAGTTGTTAAGACTTTTGATTTAAAAGATGTCTTAAATATGGAAGATGGTAAGAGTGAAAATTGGATAGAGTATGATTGGTTTCATAATAATTCTGTTTGGTATGATGAAGAGTCTAATTCTATAACTTTATCTGGTAGACATCAAGATGCTGTTATTAATATAGATTATGATAGTGGAGATTTAAACTGGATAATAGGGGACTCTACTAATTGGAGCGAAGAATACCAGAAGTATTTCTTTACACCTGTTGGAGATGACTTTGAATGGCAATGGAGTCAACATGCTGCGATGATTACACCTGAAGGTTATGTGTTTATCTTTGATAATGGTAATAATAAATCTAAGAATGAAGATGAGTATGTTCCTGCAGAAGACAGTTATTCTCGTGGTGTTATGTATAAGATAGACACAGAAGAAATGACTATTGAGCAAGTATTTGAATATGGAAAAGAACGTGGTAGTGAATTTTATTCTCCGTATATATCTGATGTTGATTATTTAGATAGTGACCATTATATAATTCATTCTGGTGGTATTGTTTATGTAGATGGAAAGAATTCTAATCAACCTGCTGGAATTAGTGGAGCGGACCGTTTAGTTAGTGATACTGTGGAATATAAGGATGGAGAGGTTATCTTTGAAATAATTTTATCTACTAATAATTATAGAGTTGAAAAAATGAGTTTATATCCAGAAGATGAAAACTTTACTTTAGAGAAAGCTGAAAGAGTTGGTAGTTTAGGAGAAACTGAAGTTACTAGTAGTGGGCTAGGATTTGTTTTAAATAGTAAAGATTTTAAAGATATAGAAGAAGAACATAATATTAGTATTACTAAAGAAGTTGATAGATTAGTATTTACTGGACAATTTAAAAGAGGTACTGATGTTAACATTATTCTTTATAAAAATGGTACTAAAAATATTTATAATGTTCCTATAAGTAAGAGACCTTATACTGCTTTATGTGTTGATATATTTACAGAAGAAGAAACTAAAGAAGGTATTAGTGTTACTAAATATATTAATGAAGAGGGTCTTAGTGGAAAATACTCTATTTATGTAGAAGTAGATGGTACTATTTATAATACTAATAGATATGTAGAGTTTTAAAGTGTGCTTTTAAATAGTGCATTTTTCTTCTACATTTATAGATTTTATGATAAAATAGTTATATAAATGGAGGAAGATTATATGAATGATATGTTAAATTTGTATAGAGCTGACAATATTTGGCCTTATATTATTGGTCAAAATCAATTTATCGGAACTGATGTTGAGAAAATGTATTTTGATGCTGCAAAGAATTTTGGTGAATTGTGTTCTGTTGAGGTTATGAACTATGCTACAAGTGATCCTCAAAATAGACCTCTTGAACCAAAATTTGTTGAAACTTATAATCAATTAACAAAAGCATTTATCAATTGTATTTCGGATGGTAGAAAAATTTCTTTATCTGAAATTGGTAATGCTATAAGATTAGTTGGAGATTATAATGAAGCAATTGGAGCTATTTGTTATGGAGATACATCTAATATTGGAATAAGTTATGGGCCTAATAGTTCAATGCGGTTGGAGGATTATCTTAGTGAAGAAAATAGAACAAAGATTGTTACACAGTATGTAACATGTTTAAATGCTTTGAGAAATACTTATGGGGATTTTTCTTTAAGGAGTGAATTATTTAAGTCTAATAATGAATTTGGTAAGATAAAATAGTTTATCGGAATTATTTGTGCAAATAAAGATGGAAAAATAAGTAAAGTTATATAGATTAGAAAGGGTAAATAAATAATAATAATTTTAGAAAAGCCAGTAATAAATTATAAAAATGACATACTTTTGAAAATGTTGAAGAAAGAAATACACAAACTGCTAAACAGATTCATAAAGATTTACAAGAAATGAAAGATAATAGTATTGTTCTTAGTTATGAAGCTAGTAAGTTTATACTTAGAGCTAAAATTTAAGTAAAAAAAATACAAGATAGATTTGCATAAATGTAATAATTATGATATGATGTATATGTAAGAAAAATTTTCATATAATAAAAAAGTAGGAACATTCAGTATTTGCACGTTGGATGCTACCTATTAAGTTTTTATGTTTTAGGAGCACCTAATTTAAAGTATTATGCTTTAGTTAGGTGCTTTCTTTATTATTTTAAATAAAGTAATGATATAAGTGAAAAAATTATTAATATTAGTGCAGTTATTAAAAAGTCTTTTTTACTCATATGCATCACCTCCAATACAAGAATGGAGATAACATCTAACTTACTAATTGTTCCTATAAATATAGTATCAAATTAAATTTTGTATAGCAAGATAAAATGTAATAAATTAGTTACGAATTTTCGTAAATATATTTTTTTATTGACTCTCCAGTTAACTGTAATGTTAAAGTAGCAGTGAAGGAAGGGAAATATTATAGATAGAGATACTAAAATTAAGATAGTACAACTTAAAATGCTTAAGATGTTATTATTGTTATTAAGGGATGAACTTGAAAGAGAAGATTATATTGTTAACGATGATGTAAAAGAAGAACAAAAGGTATTAGTTTTGACAAAAAAGTTTAGAGGTAAGTCGACGGAGTCTAAATTTATCGGAAAGCATAATTAATAGTCAATAACACTATGTAA
>CAMMWS010000041.1:0-12553 GCA_946500695.1 uncultured Mycoplasmatota bacterium
TTTATTCTAGGTTTCTTATAATATGCAGTTTTTATAATCTTTGCTTAGATACTTAATATAAATATTTTTCTTTACAAAAGGAAACAGAAAATGATTTAGAGCTGCTAGGATAAGTTTATTTGATTTATGAAAATTGAGTTTCAAATTTTTAGTAAGATGCTATACTATTATTAGAAGGTTGTGAGATTTATGAGGTTATATACAAATGAAATAGTGTTTCGTGGTCATCCTGATAAAGTATGTGATCAAATAAGTGATGCTTTACTTGATGCTTACTTAAAAGAAGATAAACATTCTAGATGTGGTATAGAAGTAATGGGTGGTAAAGGTAAAATATTTATTACAGGAGAAGTTACTAGTAAAGCTTCTATTGATGTAGAAAGTATTGTTAAAAGAGTCTTAGCTAGTGTTGGCTATGATACTAACTATGAAATTATTAATAATTTGGGGTGCCAAAGTCCTGATATTGCTATGGGTACTAATGATGAAGTAGGAGGAGCAGGGGATCAAGGTATGATGTTTGGTTATGCTGTTAATGATACTAAAGAATTACTTCCTACTGCAATGATAATTCTTCAAAGGCTTAGTAAGTGGTATGATATAGAAAGACTAAATTGTTCATATTTAAGAAGTGATGGTAAAGCAGAGATAACTGGTTATTATGATGATAAGATGAAGTTAAAGAAAATAAAATATTTTACTATCTCTTACCAGAATGATGAAGAGCATCGCGATTATACAGATAACTTAATAAAAGAGGCATGTATAAATATATGTAAAGATTATGATATAGAAATAGAAGAGTTTTTGATTAATCCAACTGGTAGATTTGAAATAGGTGGTTTTGAAGGAGACTCTGGTCTTACAGGAAGAAAGATAGTAGTTGATTCTTATCAGTCATTTTGTAAAGTAGGTGGAGGTGCTTTTTCTGGAAAAGATCCTACTAAAGTAGATAGAAGTGCTGCTTACAAAGCAAGATTAATCGCTAAGGATTATCTAAAAAAATATAACTTATCTTGGTGTGAAGTAGTTATTAGTTATGCTATTGGAATAGATAAACCTCTATCAATATATATAGATAGTGATAAAGGCTATATAGAACCAGATGAATCATTATATCTTGAGTGTACACCTAAAAACATTATAAAAGATTTAGATTTATTAAATATATGTTATGAAGAAAAAGCTAGATTTGGACATTTCCAAGACTAGTTTTTCTTTTGATATTAATTGGAAAAAACTGGTAAAATATCGTTTTTTATGACACTTTACTTTTTGATACATTAGTGATATTATAACTAGCACGGAGTTGATTATATGTCTAAAATAAAAGATGATATAAAAAGAGCTAATTATTTGATAAAAATACCATCATTTTTTAGAGAAAATGATGATATCTTTGATATGATATATCCATTTACTACAGAAAATATTAATGGAATGTTTAGTCATTTTAGTTTTAAAGATAAAGATTGTCTTAGTGTTTTGGGTTCATCTGATCAAGTTTTTGATATGTATTTAAGGGGAGCAAGAAGTGTTACTACTTTTGATATTAACCCTTTAACGGAATATCTATTTCATCTTAAAAAAGCAGCCCTTGATGCTAATCTAACTAAAGAAGAATATTTAGATTATTTTTGTTATCGTGGCACTGATAATTATGCTATATTTGGGAATCGTTTAATAAAGCCTTTTGATATAAGAACATTTGATAAAATTGCACCTAATCTAAAAGGAAATAGTTATAAGTTTTGGGCTAATCTATATAGTAAGCATAAATTTTTATCTATTAGAGAAGGTGCTAAATTATTTACTAGTGATGAATATTTTAGAGATACTTTAGAACATACAGTAGCATATTTAGATGATGATAACTTTGAAAAACTTAAAGAAATGTCTAAAAATATTAAAATAACTTTTATAAATAAGGATATTAAAGAACTAGTATTGGCAAAAAATTATGATTTAATGTATTTTTCTAATATAATTCAGTATGCTTCTTCTATGTTTTTAAAAAATACAATTTGTGAGACTGCTTATTTACAAAGAAAATTACCACTAGAAGCCTTTAAAAATTATATAATGTCATTTAAAGATAATCTTAATGCGAATGGAATAATTATTATAGGTTATATTTATACAATACTTGATGAGTACTATTCCAATGGTATATTTAATAAAGCGATAAGAGATGAGGTATTTCCTTTAGATAAATTTAACTATTATTATTTTAATTCTATTGATTATTATGAAAAACCATATACTAATTTAGATTCAAAGAAAGAAAAAGATGCTTGTTTAGTTTATAAGAAAACTATTTAGCATCTTTTTATATTTTAGGAAAAATTTTGAAAATAATAATAGATGTTATTTATTAATATAAAAGGAGATTATTAAATGTAACATCTAAATAGAACACGTTTGCATTTATTTGCTTTAATGATATAATAGGTAACTATCAAGGGGAGATATTATGTCAAGTTTAGAAGAAGATATAAAGAAAGCTAAATATTTGATAGAAAATCATACATTTTATAGAAATGATGATGATATTTTTGACATGGTTTATCCATTTACCAATGAAAATATAAAAGAAATGTTTGATTGCTTTGATTTTAAAGATAAAGATTGTCTTAGTGTTTTGGGTTCATCTGATCAAGTTTTTGATATGTATTTAAGGGGAGCAAGAAGTGTTACTGCTTTTGATATTAATCCTTTAACTAAATATTTATTTTATTTGAAAAGAGCAGCCTTGAGAGCTGATTTAACTAAAGATGAGTATATATCGTTCTTTTGTCATAGTAGAAATTATAATAAGTCGAAAGAAAGTTTCAATGAAGAAATATTTGCAAGAATTGCTCCTTTTTTAAAAGGAAATAGTTATAAGTTTTGGATGGAGTTGTATAACCGATATGATGGCTATAAAATTAGAGAAAGTGATTGCCTTTTTAACTCTGATGAATATAAAAGTTCTACATTAGAAAATACAGTTTATTATTTAAGCGATAAAGGTTTTGAAAATATTAAAGAAATATCATTATCTATAAAAATAACATTTGTAAATAAAAATATTAAAGATTTAATATTAAGTAAAAATTATGATTTAATGTATTTTTCTAATCTTATTCAATATGCTAGTAATATATTTTATCAACAAAGCCTATATGAAACTAGATTTGAAGAAGAAAGAAGTGCTCTACAGGATTTTAGAAATTTTATAATGAAATATAAAAATAATTTAAATGATGATGGAATAATAATTATTGGTTACATATATTCAATTCTTGAAGAGTGTGAAAAAACTGCAATTTTTAATAAGAAAATACGTGATGAAATATTTCCTGATAATATATATAGTTATGAAATTTTTAAGTCTACTAGTTATTTAGAAGATGATTACCTAAGTAGACTTAAAACATATGAAAAAGATGCTTGTTTAGTTTATAAGAAAGCTAGTTAGCATCTTTTTTTATTTTATAAAATCTTATATAATATATATGGGAAGTGACAAGATGAAATACGTAATGATAGAAGTAGCATTTAATAATGAAGAAGAAGTTAATTTAACAAAAGAAAAACTTTTAAAGGAAAAGTTAGTTGCAAGTTTACAAGTAATAGTTAGTGATAGTGCTTGGAATTATAAAGGAGAACTTGAAAGTGATAAAGAGTATTTAGTCTTTATGAAGACGAAAGATTCTTTAATTAATAAAGTTTATAAAGTAATTAAAGAAATTCATAGTTATAATGTACCTGAGTTTGCCGTTTTTCCTTTAACTAGTCCAAGTTATGATTATTTAAATTGGATAGAAGAAGAAACTGAGTAATTTTCTCTTGACTTAGAGTTAAGTCTAAGCAGTAGAATTATCTTGTAAGAGGAAAGGTGATGTTTATGAAGAAAGCGATTGTTTATTATTCATATTCTAATCATACTAAAAGAATTGTTGATATGATTAAAGAGAAAATAGATGCAGATGTTTTTGAAATTAAACCCAAGGAGCCTTATTCTGCTGACTATGATGAGGTCGTAGATTTAGGACAAGAAGAAGTTAATAGAAATTATTTAAGAGAAATAGAAGATATTAATATCAACTTAAATAACTATGATACTGTTATTTTAGCAACTCCTGTTTGGTGGTATACTTTTGCACCTGTCGTTCATACATTCTTAGAAAAGTATGATTTAAAGGATAAGAAAGTAATGCCAATAATTACAAATGGTGGTTGGTTAGGTCATACTGTAGAAGATATAAAGAAATATGCACCTAATGTTATTAATGAATTAATTTTAAAATTTGATGGGGATAAGTTAGTAACTGATAGTAGTGCTATAGATAAATTTATAGAGGAGGCTAATAAGTAATGGAAATAGAGAAAATCGTTAATAATTTTATAAACAATGATATTAAAAGTAACCTTGATGAGAGAAGTAAATACTTAACTTTATTACCTGCTTTAATATCTACTAATAGTAAAGAAATCTTTAAAGATAAGTTAAGTGAAGCGGTAAATCAGGTAGATAAAGAGTCATTAAAGGAAGCAGTATATCAGACTGTTCCATATCTAGGGTATGGTAAGGTTTATCCATTTCTTGTAATAACAGAAGAAGTCTTAGGTAAAACAGATGAGGCTTCTACTACAACTAATGATAATAGATATTCTAAAGGATTAGAAACACAGTATAATCTTTTTGGTAAAGAAAATATAGATAAATCAAGAAATAATGAAAGTGAAGATTTTAAATTTATTTGGGATTATCTAGCAAGTTATTGTTTTGGAGATTTTTATACTAGAAAATATTTAAGTAATAAAGAAAGAGAATTAATTACTTTTGCAACTCTAGCATCATTCCAAGATGTAACACCTCAACTTTCATCTCATATAAATGCTAATTTAGCATTAGGAAATAGTAAAGAGTTGTTAGTTGAAGTAGTAAAGAATTTAGTTCCATATCTAGGTTTTCCTAGAAGTTTAAATACTATTAGCTTAATTAAGAATATAACAAAGAAAGGATAAGATAAATAATGAGTGAAATTAAAAAAGGAGGAGACTTTGGTTTAGGAGAAGAGAATACTGCTTTTGCAAAATACTTTATTGGTAAAAGTTATTTAAATCCTTTAACTGATCCTAATAAAACAAGTCTATTTATTGCAAATGTTACATTTGAACCTGCTTGTCGTAATAATTGTCATATTCATCATGCTAAGAGTGGTGGAGGACAAATTCTTATTTGTGTTGATGGAGAAGGTTGGTACTAAGAAGAAGGAAAAGAGGCAGTTAGTCTAAAACCTGGTATGGTTATCACTATTCCTGCTAATGTAAAACATTGGCATGGAGCAAAGAAAGATTCTTGGTTTAGTCATTTAGCAATAGAAGTTCCTGGTGAAGAAACATCAAATGAATGGTGTGAAGAAGTTACAGATGAAGAATATGAAAAGTTAGGAGAATAAACAATGGAACAAGTGAGAATTTTATGCTATGGTGATTCCAATACCTGGGGATACATTTCTTTTAGTAATCATCTAAGATATGGCAATGATAAAAGATGGACTAAAGTTTTAGCAAATCTTTTAGGAGATAATTTTGAAGTAATAGAAGAAGGATTAAATAGTAGAACTTTAATATCCAATGATTTAAGACCTGGTAAGGAAGGAAAAAATGGTTATGAATATCTAATTCCTTGCATGGATACACATGATCCAATAGATTTGGTTATACTAATGCTTGGTACTAATGAGTTAAAAAATGCCTATAATAAATCTGCTTTAGAAATTGGAAAAATATTAGAAGAATATTTTGTTAAAACTATTTTAAATAGAAAGTCTCAATTTAAGGAAAGCTACCCTAAATTATTGATAGTGACACCACCTGTTATTGATGAAAAAACAGATTACTGTAAAAAAGATGATAAGTATTTGGGTGCAACAGAAAAATCAAAACAATTAAATACAATATATGAAGAACTTGCAAAAAAATATAACTGTTATTTCCTAAATAATGATGGTTTAGATGTTGGTATAGATGGAGTACATTTAACAGAAGAAAGTCATAAAAAATTAGCAGAATTATTGTATATTAAAATAAAAGATATTTATATTAATTAAAGGAGGAAGAGATTATGGAAAAATCAAAAGTATATTTTATTAAGGATATAACTCCTGAAAATATTATTAAAGCATATGAAGCTGTTGGAAAGAAATTAGAAGGTAATGTTGCAGTTAAAATGCATTCTGGAGAGAAAGGTAATAAGAATTATTTAAGACCAGAGTTTGTTAAAGATGTTATTAATTATGTTAATGGTACTGTTGTTGAATGTAATACAGCATATCCTGGTGCTAGAAACTCTACAGAAAAACATCTTGAATTAATTAAAGAACATGAATGGGAGAAATATTTTCCATTTGACTTGTTAGATAGAGAAGGTCCTGATATGGAACTTGATATTCCAAGTGGTAAAGTCTTAAAGAAAAACTATGTAGGAAAAGACTTAGCAAAGTATGATTCACTACTTGTTCTATCTCATTTTAAAGGGTATGCTATGGGAGGTTATGGTGGAGCGTTAAAACAATTATCTATTGGTTGTGCAAGTTCAGCTGGTAAAACATTAATTCATACAGCTGGTGTTACTGATGACCAAACAAAATTATTTAACAATTTACCAGAACAAGATAGATTCTTAGAAGCAATGGCAGATGCTGCTAGTAGTGTAGTTGATTATTTTAAAGGTAATGCAGTTTACATTAATGTTATGAAAAATATTTCAATAGATTGTGACTGTGATGGTAATGCTTCTGCTCCTTGTATGCAAGATATTGGAATACTTGCATCTCTTGACCCTGTAGCAGTAGATCAAGCTTGCCTTGACCTTGTATATAACTCTACTGATTCAGGTAAAGATAAACTAATAGAGAGAATTGAATCACTTCACGGTGTTCATACTGTAGAAGCAGCTTATGATCTTGGAGTAGGTAACCGTGAATATGAACTTATTGATTTAGATAAATAAAAGTTCTGTTAATATATTTTTAGATACAGGTGTTATATAATCTGTATCTTTTTTTCTTTTCTTATGCTATATTAAATGTTGGATGTGGTATCTATGAGTGATGAGATATTAAAATATGTTAGTAGAAGTGATTTAGAAAAAGGTCTTAACTATGATAATAGAAAAGTTAAATATATAGGAAGTGGTTTTGACATTGATAGTGAGAAATATAGATTTGTTGTAAACTCTGAAACAAGTTTAAAATCTTATATAATAATTGTTGAAGAGGATAGTAGTAAAAATATAACAAATATATTTTGTACTTGTCCGCAGTTTAGTGCTACTTCATCTTGTAAACATGTCGCTGCTGTTTTAGTTAAGTATCAGGGAGAGTATTTTTTCCTTAATGAAGATGAACAAACTGATTTGTTAGCAGCAACTCTTTTAAATGATATAAAAAACGTAACTAAATCTAATAACGTTATAAAAAAAGAAGCTATTGTGGTTCCTTATTTAAAGTTAGAAAGTCATCCTGATTATTATAGTTACTATAGAAATAAATATATATCTTATTATGAATTAAGATTTAAGGTTGGTTCTAATAAACTTTATGCCTTAGGAAATAAAGTTAATAGTTTTATAGATAAATATCGCAATGGTGGTGTTCTTAATTTTGGTAAAGAGTTTGTTTATAATAATAGAGAATATTATTTTAATAAAGAAAGTAGAAAGCTTATTAGTTTTATAGAACTTGCTTATTCTAGACTTTACCGTTCTGACCCTTATTTAATTCCTACTAAAAATAATTTAGATGAGTTATTTTCAATAGTAGATACTATTCATGTAGAATCTTCGTTATTTACTAAAGAATTACATGTAATTAAAGGTTTACCTTTTAGTTTTAAAATTGTTAAAGAAAAAGATACTCATATTTTAAAAATAGATTCTGATTTATCTACTCTTACTAATTTGTGTAGTGATTATAGTTATTTAATAGATAAAGATGGTATTTATAAGTTAAATGAAGTAGAAAGTATACTTGCTAAAAATATATTAGAAGAAGGGGTAGATAGTTTTATTTTTTCTGCAAAAGAATTTAAAGAATTTAAAGATTATCTAATTCCTAATATTAAAGATAAAGTTAGTCTTGATAAGTCTGTTGATGATTTGGTTATTGTTAAGACACCTTCTGTTAAGTTATATTTTGATATATTAGAATTATATATAGAATGTAAAATAATCTTTAATTATAGTGATATAGAAGTTAATTATCTTGATAAAGAAGATAGTGATGTTATAAGAGATAAAGAATTTGAAAGAAGTGTATTTTTAGATATCGCTAAGTATGGTTTTGATGGTGAGTTAAAACTTTATGATATAGATGAAGTTGGTTATTTTTTAGAGAATGGGTTAGAAGAGCTTATTAGTAATTATGAAGTCTTTACTAGTGAAAAGTTTAAAAATACTAATTTAATAAAAAAAGTAAGTGGTAGTACTAGTTTTAGTATAGGTAAAGATAATATCTTAAATTATGAATTTAAACTTGATAATGTTAGTCCTAGTGAATTAGATGATATTTTTGCAAGTTTAAAAAGTAAGAAAAAATATTATAAATTAAAAAGTGGCGATATTTTAGATTTACTTGATTCTTCAATTAAAGAGTTAGAAGAGTTAAGGGAAGATTTAGAGTTAGATGAAGAAAAAGGAGAAATTCCTAAATTTAGAGCACTTTATTTGGATAGTTTAAAAAGTAAGAATAAATTTATTAAAACTAATAGTTTATTTGATGAATTTGTAGAGAAATTTAAAGAATATAAGAATGCTTCAGTTAATTTTACAAAAGATGAAGATAAACTTTTAAGACCTTATCAAAAAGATGGAGTTAAATGGCTTTATAATCTTTATAAGTGTGGTTTAGGTGGAATACTTGCTGATGAAATGGGACTTGGTAAAAGTTTGCAGACAATTATTTTTATTAAAAGAGTTTTAGAAGAAGATAATAATGCAAAAATACTGATAGTAACACCTACAGCATTAGTTTATAACTGGGATAATGAATTTAGAAAATTTAGTGATGATATAAAAAGAAGTGTTTTTGTAGGTTTAAAGAGGGATAGACATACTAGATTAAAGATAAGTGACAGTAATGTTTATATTACTAGTTATGGACTTTTAAGAGAAGATTTAGATTTATATAAAGAACTTAATTTTAAAGTAATGATTATAGATGAAGCGCAAAATATTAAGAATCCTACAGCTTTGTTAACAAGGTCAGTTAAGAGTATTAATAGTGAAATAAAATTGGCTTTAACAGGTACACCTATTGAAAATTCTATTTTAGAGTTGTGGAGTATTTTTGATTATGTAATGCCTGGTTTTCTTGCTAATAAAACTAAATTTAAGGAAAAGTATAGTATTGGTAAAGATTTTGATGATGATACTAATTTAGTTCTTAGTAAGCTTAGAGAACAAGTTAGTCCATTTATTTTAAGACGAAAGAAAAATGAAGTATTAAAAGATTTACCTGATAAGATTGAAAATAATATTTATATAGATTTAAGTGACGAAGAAAAGAGGATTTATGCAGCGCTTGTAAAAGAGACAAAAGAAGAAATGGAAGAGTTAGTTAGTGATGGTTTTTCTAAAAATAAAATGCAAATACTTACATTACTAACAAGACTTAGACAAGTATGTATTGATCCTAAAATAATATTTGATAATTTTAATAAGACTTCATCTAAAATTGAGCATTTAATAGATGTAGTTAAAGAAGTGGTTAGTAATGGTCATAAGATTTTGTTATTTACTAGTTTTAGGACTGCTTTAAATATAGTTAAAGATAATCTTACTAAAGAAGGCATTACTAGTTATGTTATAGATGGTTCTGTTAGTAGTAAAAAAAGACAAGAGTTAGTTGATAAATTTAATAGTGATGATACTAATATTTTCTTAATTATGTTAAAAAGTGGAGGGACAGGTTTAAATCTTACTAGTGCTGATATTGTAATTCATTTAGATTTATGGTGGAATCCCCAAGCTGAAAATCAAGCGACGGATAGAGCGCATAGGATAGGTCAGAAAAATACTGTTGAAGTAATTAAATTAATTACTAAGGGAACTATTGAAGAAAAGATTCTTGATTTACAAGAAAAGAAAAAGATACTTAGTGACAAGTTAATTGAAAAAGATGGTGATGAGTATAAGAGTTTTCAAAACTTATCTGTTGATGATATTAGAGAACTATTAAAATTTAATAATGAATAATAAGAGGTGTAGGGAAATGATAAAAGTATGTTTTGTTTGTCAAGGTAATATTTGTAGAAGTACTATGGCTGAATATATATTTAAAGATTTAGTGAAAAAAGCAGGCTTAAATAAAGAATTTTTAATAGAGTCTCGAGGTACTAGTGATGAAGAGATAGGTAACGATATACATCCTGGAACTAAAAAAATGTTAGATTTAAATAATATTCCATACGATAGACATTATGCAAGACAGTTAGTAGAAGAAGATTATGAAAAGTTTGATTATTTTATAGGAATGGATAATTATAATGTTTTATCTATGAAAAGATTATTTGGTACAGATAAGAAAGTGTATAAGTTATTAAATTTTACTAATAAAGCTAAAGAGATTGATGATCCATGGTATACTCATAACTTTAATATTACTTATAAAGAAATAGATAAAGGTTGTAGAGCTTTGTTAGAATATATAAGATGTAAAGATAAGTAAAATTTACATCTTTTTATTTATATCTGTGTTAGAATTAAACTAGAGGTGATAAGATGCGTGCTGTTGCATTAAAAGGGAAAAATGAATTTGAAATAAAGGAAATAGAGGAACCAGTTATTGATAATACTAATGTTGTTATCAAAGTATTAAAAGCAGGTATTTGTGGATCTGATTTGCATTACTTTACAATGGGCGAACCTGTCGGTTTAGTCATGGGACATGAATTTTGTGGTGAGGTAATTGATCCTGGTAATAGTGATGATTTAAAGGTAGGAGATAGAGTTACTGCTTTACCTATTTCTCCATGTGGTAAATGTCCTGCTTGTTTAAGTGGTAATCCACAGTATTGTAAGAGTACTTGGACAAAGGCAGTAGGACTTTCTCTTGATAATCCTGGTGCTTTAGCAGAAAAGATTAAAGTTAGAAGTGATATGGTATTAAAAGTTCCAGATAATGTTAGTGATGAAGAGGCTGCTATGGTTGAACCTACAGCAGTGGCTTTACATGGTATTCATTTAGCAGATGTTAAGGTAGGTTCTAAAGTCTTAGTAATTGGTGGTGGCATTATTGGCTTAATGAGTGCGATGTTTGCTAAGAAAGAAGGTGCTAGTTTTGTAGCAGTTAGTGAAGCTAATCCTAATAGGGGAGAAAAAGCAGTTAGTTTAGGTGTTGCTGATAAGTATTATGATGCTACTAGTGAAGATATGGTTAATGAAGTCCAAGCTGATACAAATGGTGGCTTTGATATAGTTATTGAATGTTGTGGGAATTCTAGTGCTGTTACATCATCTTTAGTTACAGTTAAACCAGGTGGAGTTGTTGTCTTAGTTGGGGTTGCTACTGGTCCTATTAGTATTCCAACTGTTATTGCTGTTATGAGTGAGCTAACTGTTAAAGGAGCTATTGCCTATACTAAAGAAGAATTTGTAACATGTCTTGATTTAATAGCAAATAAGCAAATAGAAGTTATGAATTTTGTTAGTGATATAGTAGGTTATGATGAAGTTGAGAATGCTTACAAGAGATTAACAAGTGGTAATGATGGAGCGGTTAAAATACTAGTTGACCCAAGTAAATAATTTGTGGTAATATTAAGTTAACAAGATAGTAAGAAAGAAGGTAAAAGCATGAAGAGGACGCGTTTACAATATGTTACCGGGGGGGGGGCATTTAACCCTAATCTAAGTAATAAAATTACTTTCTTTCATAGTGTAAAAAGAATAGAGTAAGAGATTATTCTATTCTTTTATAATGTCAAAATAATTGATATAGAGGACTTTATGTGTTAATATTTAATTATAGTATGAAAGATAATAATTTGGGAAAGACTATTAAAAGTAAGAGGAGTTGAGAAATAATATGAAGAAGCGTGAAAATATAGTAATAATAGTAGTGTTAATAGTAATGGTAATAGCAATAGTAGGAGTAAGTTATGCAGCCTTTAGATTTAGTCAGACTGGTAATACAGCAAATACAATAACAACAGGTTCAATAACAATGACATATACAGAAAGTAGTAATACGATAAGTATAAATGGAGCCTTACCAACAACAGATAAGACAGGGATGGTAAGATTAAATGAAGGAGAATACTTTGATTTTACAGTAAGTAGTGAAATAGTAGGAGATGTAAATATAAACTATGAGATAAGTGCAAAAGAGGTAGGAGAAGGGACAATAGATGGTTCTAATATCAAACTTTATCTAACCAAGCTTAATGATGATGGAAGTGAAGAAGGGTTAATGGTACCAGAGACATATAACGAAGAGAGTAGTTCTAATAGTTATACAGGAAGACCAACAGGAGAGATGAGTTTATATACAAGTAGTATGAA
>CAMMWS010000042.1:0-12415 GCA_946500695.1 uncultured Mycoplasmatota bacterium
GGTTTTTATTCCTATGTGTGCCTTGAACAAAGTGAAAGGAATGGGGCTTATAATGAAAAAAAGTAAGAAAATGAGAATATTTTTAAGAAAAGTTATTTCAATAATTAAACTACCCGAAATGCGTATTCTACCAGGTCAACTTGCTTTTTTTCTTGTTATCTCAATCATCCCTTTAATCGCTTTAGTAGGTGCCATTGGAAGTGAGTTTGGACTTCCTGCTACAAGTATTAAAGAAATATTAGAATCAGTTGTTCCAAGTGATGTTATAAACTATTTAATACCAGCTGGTAATAGTGGAAATTTATTAAGCTTTAATATGATAGTTTTCTTTTTAGCAGCCTTCATTCTTGCTAGTAATGGAACATATTCTATAATTAATACTTCAAATGAAATATATAAGGTTAAAGATAGTAGTGAACTTAAAAGAAGAGGTAAAGCTATTTTAATGACTTTGATATTAGTAGTATTATTTCTATTCTTAATATTAGTTCCTGCTTTTGGAGATGTTTTGATAAAAATAATAACAAACTCAATTCATAATGATAGCCTAACTAGTTTAGTTGAAAATACTTATAGAATTATTGAATACCCAATATCTTTATTCTTAATATATTATAATTTAAAACTACTTTATACTATCGCTCCAGATACAAAAATAAGTAGTAAAAGTACTATACCAGGAGCATTATTTACAACTATTATGTGGTTAATAAGTTCTAAAATATATGCTTTTTATGTAGATTACTTTGCCAATTATAATGTTTTCTATGGAGCGATGTCTAATATTTTAGTATTATTAATCTGGGTTTATATCCTAGCTTACATCTTTACATTAGGAATGTGTTTTAATGCTACAGGAGTAATACAAGAAACTCTAAGACTTAAGAAAACAGATATAGACGAAGCGATGAAGAAGGATAAATAGATATTAAATAATACATTTAAATGGAAGTTAGTTGGTGGATAATGAAAGATAGAACTATAAAAATATTGCTAATTATATCAATAATTATCATAATTATAGGTTTAATTTTAGGATTTCCATTAGTTGATTATTTTGGGAATACAATTATAAATAATAGTGATAGATTTACTTCATTACTTGGAATATTGGGACTTGTCGCTTTAAGATTAATTATTATAATAGTAACTTTTGGAATAGTGATTGCCATTTGGTTGGTATATGTTATTATTATACTTTTATGTAAAGTTAAATCGAAGATAGAAAATAAAAAATTAAAGATTGGAAAGAAAAATGATATGGAATTAATTGAGATAGTAGATGAAAATGGGAATTTTACAGGCCAAATTATGGATAAGGAAGAGGCTCATGATAAAAATTTGCTACATAATGAGGTAGGTATATTTATTATTAATGATGATGGTAAAGTTTTATTACAAAAAAGAAGTGCTAATAAAAGGTTTTCTCCGAATAAATGGGGACTTTGTGCAGGGCATGTAGAGGCAAATGAGAGTTTAGAAAATGCAGCCTTAAGAGAAATAAAAGAAGAAGTAGGACTAGATATAACTTCTAAAGAATTAATTCCTTATGGTGAAAGAGAAATTACTATTAGTGATAGCAATTCTCATATAACTTATTTCTATTATATAAGATGCAACAAAAAAGAAAATGAATTTGCTATTCAAACAGAAGAACTATCAGAAGTTAAATGGTTTAATATAGATGAAATTATAACTATGATTAAAGAAGGAAAAACTTCTTTCAAAGAAAATAGAATTAAATTGTTTGAAAAAATAAAAAGTGATTTTTAATTATTATCACTTTATAAATATCTTACATAATACTCATCAAAGGCTAGGTTACTAGTAAGTGTTATTATTACGAAAGCTCGTAACTTTTTTATTACATTTTATATTGTTCAACATAAATTAATATGATACTATATTTATAGGAAAATCTTAACTATTGAGTACTTGCCTACTCTTAAACAGGAGGAGGCCTGATAATATGAAGAAAACAGACTTTTTAGTACTTGGGCTATTCATTGTTATCTTCTTATTAATTATCTTACTAGTTGTAAAATAAATTATATAAGAAAAGTACTCAATCTATCATAGATTAAGTACTGAAACTAAATATTAGAGGCATTACTCAACTTACGCCAGTTATGTATTTCCCTCTTTTTATATTGTATGAAATTTTTTCTTACATATTCATCCTATCACATAAGCAACTTTTATGCAAGTATCATAAATGAATTTATATTAATTATTATCACTTTCTAAATATCTTACATAATATTCATCAAAGGTTAGGTTACTAGCCTTTATTTTTTGTGCTAATTCCACACCTACATAGCGATAATGCCAAGCCTCAAAACTATAAGTAGTAATAGCTTCTTTATCCTTAGGATATCTTAAAATAAATCCATAATTTGCTGCATTTTCTAACATCCAATTATATTCATCAGTATTTTCAAAATTATTAAAATTATCATAGGCACGTGTAACATCAACAACAAGACCTGTTTGATGTTCAGAGTATCCTGGCCTAGCAGAGTAAGTATCAGCCATTTCAACACCATCATTTTTAACATAATTATTATATAAATTTTCTTGATAAGTATAAGATCTATAAGCAGAGATTACTCTAATACTCATACCATCATTTTTAGCATCGTTAATTAATCTTTCAATATTATCTTTAGCTTCTTTAACTAAATAAATACCATTTTTAGCATAACTACTATCTAAAAGTTCTAGATTCTCTGGAATGTAATTACTATCTAAATAATAAAACTTATTTACCAGTAAATAGTTAGTGTTCAAATTAATAGCAGGCAACGTATCAGTATAGTACTCTTTATCTAAATTAAGATTAACTCTTGTAACAATATCCTCTATAGAAAAATCAGGGTTACTAATTTGATAAGCTTTATATCTATCTAGATTTTCACTCTTATAATAAGCTAACTTACTAAACTCATTGTCTTCTTTTTCTTTAACCTTTTCTGTAGTACCATTTTCTTTAACATTATCAATATCTTTATTTTTACTGTTCGTATTAAATAAGAAAACCATAAGTATAATAAAGATAATAACAATAATACTACTTAAAATAATAACAATTCTTTTCATATAAACACCTTACTTAATTTTATTACATTTTATTCTTATTAATACCATAATATCATATTTATTCCTATATTGAAATTAGATAATCATATTTAAAAAAGCCAAGCATAGCTTTTATTAGGAGTTGATTTAATGAAGAAGACATTTTTATTAATTATGTTATCTATACTTTTAATACCGTGTTTTGTTAAGGCGGAGGAAGTGAATAATAATACAGAAATAACAGAAGAAGATATTACTGAAAATAGAGAATCTAATATTAATGAAGATTCTACTAATATAGAAGATAATGCAGAAGATACAAATGATAATGAGAATAATACTTTGAATGAAGATGAAAATACAACTGAAAATAATACTAATACTGAAGAAAATACAAATAATCAGAATAGTACAGATACATCTCTTATTCCTAATGCTACTGCTGGTATTTTAATGGATGCGACTACAGGAGAGATAATTTTTGAAAAAAATAAAGATGAACAAGTTGCTGTTGCTTCTATGACTAAGATGGTTGCTCAGATTATAATACTTGAACAAATTGAAGCGGGTAAGATTAAATGGACAGATAAGGTAACAGCTAGTGCAAATGCATCGGGTATGGGAGGTAGTCAGATTTATTTAACAACAGGGGAAGAGATGACAGTAGAAGATATGATGAAAGGTATATCTATGGCTAGTGCTAATGATGCTACGGTTGCTATGGCTGAGTTTATTGCTGGAAGTGAAGTTGAATTTGTTGAGATGATGAATAAGAAAGTTAAAGAGTTTGGACTTAAAAATACTCATTTTAAAAACTGTACCGGTTTAGATGAAGATGATCACTATTCAAGTGCTTATGATATGGCTATAATTGCTAGGGAACTTTTAAAACATGAAAAGATATTAGAGTTTTCATCTGTTTATGAAGATTATCTAAGAGAAGATACTGATAATAAATTTTGGCTAGTTAATACTAATAAACTAGTAAGATTTTATGAAGGTGCAGATGGCCTAAAAACAGGGCATACAGATGCTGCAAAATACTGTCTAGCTGCCACTGCTAAAAGAGATGATTTAAGACTTATCGCGATAGTTTTAGGAGAAGAAAATAGCCAAATTAGAAATAGTGAAACAATGAGCCTATTAGATTATGGGTTTAATAATTATAAAATAGAAATATTAAAAACAACAGATGATATCGTAAAGGAAATAAGTTTAGATAAAGCGACTAGTTCTAAGATCAGTTTAGTACCACTTAATGATATAGCTATTCTTTCTAAGAAAAGTGAGAATAATAAAAAATATACTTATGATATAAAAATAACTAATAATAATTTACCATTAAAAATAGGTGATGAAGTTGGAAAAATTACTGTTAAAGATAGTGATAATAAGAAAATTAAAGAAGAAATACTAACAGTTACTGAAAACGTAGATAAACTTAATTTTTTAGAATTATTAGGAAAAACACTAACAGATATGTTAGTAGGAAATATTAACTTTGTATAGACTAATCTTTTTAGGTTAGTTTTTTTGCATAATAAATAATACTCGAGTACGGTAGCGACTATCGGAATTTAAGCCTATGGAGAATAAGGGGTACCTTATCTATGAAGTAGGAATCCTTTGAGGTAACGACAAGGGCGAAATAAAATTTATTTTATTTTTTATGTTCTGTTCTTTACTTAATTTTACTTATGCTTTTTAAAATAATTTGTAAATTAAACTTAACTATGCTATTATTACTTTATAAGATAAAATAAAGACAAGGATAGGTGAGACTATGGTAAAGAAAGATGTAGTTGTAAAAAGCGTATCAGGATTACATGCAAGACCAGGGAGTAATTTAGTGGAACTTGCCCTTACATTTAAATCAGATATAAAACTAATTCATAATGAAAGTACTATAAACGCCAAAGAAATTTTAGAAGTTATGATGGGAAATATTAATTGCGGAGATAAATTAACTGTTGTAGCAGAAGGTGCTGATGAACAAAAAGCCTTAGATTCTATATGTGAATATATAGAAAAAGGTGATGAATAATGAAATACTTAGGTAATAAAGTAGGTAATGGCCTAGCTTTAGGTAAAGTTTATATAATTAATACTAAAATTCCTAAGATAGAGAAAAAGACACTAATAACTGCTGAAGAAATTGCTAAGGAAAAAGAATCTTTAAAATTAACTTTAAATGAAGTTGTTAAAGATTATGAAAAACTAGAAGTAGAAGCTAGTGAAGATGAGATAAGACAGTTATGTAATTTTTATAAAATACTTTTAAATTCTAATAGTCTTATTACAGCTATGGAAGAAGAAATAGAAAAAGAAAAATGTGATAAGCTAACTGCTATTACTAAAGTTATGAAAAGAAAAGCTGATGAGCTAGCTTTAGTTGATAATGCTTATTTAAAAGAGCGAAGTAAAGATATAGAAGATGTAACTAATAAACTTATTAGAAAAGCTTTAGGTATTAAAGAAATAGATTTAAGTACGATAAAAGAAGATACAATTTTAGTAGCCGAAGAAATACCACCATCAATTTTATTATCTAGTAATTTAGGATATATAAAAGGAATAGTATCAGAAATAGGTGGTAAAACAAGTCATGTGGCTATACTTGCTTCCACATTAGGTATCCCCTCTGTTTTTGGAATTAAAGAAATAAGTAAAACACTAACTGATGGAGAACATATTTATGTTAATGGTAATGAAGGTTATATTGAAAATAATTTAACAGATACTAAGATTAATGAGATTAAAGAAAAAATAAAAAAAGAAGAACTATTAAAAGCATCTTTAGAAGAAATGAAAGATAAAGCCTCTCTTACTAAAGATAATAAACCTTTATTAATAACTGCTAATGCTGGAGAATTATCAGAACTTGATAAATTATTAGAAGTTAATTCGGATGGAATAGGTCTATTTAGAACAGAATTCTTATTTTTAAATAGAAGTGTCGCTCCAGATGAAGAATATCTATTTAATGTTTATAAGACCTTTGCTGAAAAGTTTAAAGAAAAACCACTTATTATTAGAACTCTTGATATAGGTGGCGATAAAAAATGTTCTTATCTTGATATTAAAGAAGAACAAAATCCTTTCTTAGGATATAGAGCGATAAGATATTGTTTAGATAATAAAGAATTTTTTAAAGTTAGTTTAAGAGCAATACTTAGAGCCAGTCATTATGGAAATGTTATGATAATGTATCCGATGATTTCTTCATTAGAAGAAATATATAGAGCTAGTGAAATACTAGATGAAGCAAAAGCAGAACTTGCTAGCAATAATATTCCTTTTAACAAAAATATTAAAGTAGGTATTATGGTAGAAGTTCCTAGCACTGCTGTTATGGCAGATATGTTAATAGATGAAGTTGATTTCTTTAGTATAGGAACAAATGATTTAATTCAGTATACAGTAGCCGTTGATAGATTAAATCCTACAGTCAGTAATCTTTATAGTTTTTATAATCCTGGAGTTATTAGACTTATAAAGAATACAATAGATGCTGCCAAAGATAAAAAGGATAAATTTGTTGGTATGTGTGGAGAAATGGCTGCAGATCCACTGGCAATTATCTTACTTGTTGGTTTAGGACTTCATGAGTTTAGTGTTAATGCTAGTATGGTTTTAAAAGTTAAGAAATTAATATCTATGATAGATAGTAGGGAAGCGAAAGAGATTGCAGATTATGTATTAACATTAAAGACTGCTAAAGAAGTAGAAGCTTATTTAGATGGAGAAGCTAAAAAAATATATGGTAAATATTATTAAAATAAGATAATCTAATTGAGGAGGTTCATTTTATGAAATATAAAAATGGAGAAGAGTTTTTAAATAGTCTATATAATAATATGCATATGGAAGATGTCGTTATGCATACTGCAGAGAAAAGTGATAGCCCTACTGAAAAGATAAGTAAATATTTAGAAAGACTAGAAAGAGCTCATGATATTGCAAAAGATAATCCTCATAAAATGGAGATATTAAAGCAGTTTTATTATGATAAATATGTAATAAAAGAACTGCCTGAAAGTTATATTAATTTACAGAAAAAAATAGCAAGAGAAAGAGGCTATGGAGATGTTCCTGTAACAGATGAAATGAAAGAAAAATTACTTTCAACGGTACAAAAAGAGCAAGAAAAATCTCTTGATATGTGGATAGACTATCTAACAAGTGATGATGCAATGTATCCAATATGGTTTAAACATTATGCCTTT
Source organism: uncultured Mycoplasmatota bacterium (assembly GCA_946500695.1). GTDB lineage: Bacteria > Bacillota_I > Bacilli_A > RF39 > UBA660 > Onthousia. Next base: position 7,305 of record CAMMWS010000042.1, read on the forward strand.
AGAGGAATGCTAAAACTAAATAAGTTTGATAAAGAAAAAGGAGAGTTTGGAAGAAGAAGTAAAACAACAACAGAGCCTTATATAGAATTAAATAGAGAAGCACTAGCAAGAGTATATGATACTTTGGCAAAAGAAATAGGAACTAATGAAGAGATAAGTGAAGAAGCAAGTAAAGCTTTAGAAAATGGTGAAAGTTTTAAGAAACTATATGAATATTACTTAACAAATACTGGTTATGTAAATAGAGGCAATGATACAGATGGAATATGGGTAAAATATGACCAAGGAAGTGATTATAGACCATTATGGGAGTCATTGCAGGGAAAAAATACTGGCTGGTGTACAGCAGGAGAAGAGACTGCTAAAATGCAACTTTCTATGGGTGATTTTTACGTATATTATACAAAAGATAAAGAGGAAGAATATAAAGAACCTAGAATTGCCATTAGAATGGATGGTAAATATAATATAGGAGAAGTAAGAGGAGTAGGAGAACATCAAAACTTAGAAGGATGTATGACTCCTATTGCTGAAAAGAAACTAAATGAATTTCCTGATAAGGATAAATACTTAAAGAAAGTTAATGATATGAAATTGTTAACAGAAATAGATAATAAAGTAAGTAATAATATAGATTTAACGAAAGAAGAGTTAAGATTTTTGTATGAGGTAGACTCAAAAATAGAAGGATTTGGTTTCAGCAAAGACCCTAGAATTAAGGAAATACATGATAAAAGAAATAACAAGAAAGATTTAGAATTTATATTTGACTGTAAAGAAGAAAATATAGGAACTGCACTTTCTGATTTTGATAGTAATAATATTATAATATTTTATGGAAATTTAATGTATAGAGGAAAGGAGATACCATCTAAATTAAAAACATTAAAATATATAGTTGGAAATGCTTTTTTTGGTAATATAACTAGTGCCAAAGGTTTAGAAAATTTAGAAATTATAGGTGGAAAAGCTAGTTTTACAGAATTAAGAAGTGCTAAAGGTTTAGAAAATTTACGAAGTATAGGTGGAGATGCTTTTTCCCTTTATTTAGGTAGTGCAGAAGGTTTAGAAAATTTACGAAGTATAGGCGGAAATGTTTTTTTTGGTAATATAACCAGTGCCAAAGGTTTAGAAAATTTACAAAATATAGGTGGAAATGCTAATTTTGATAATTTAATCAGTGCAGAAGGTTTAGAAAATTTACGAAGTATAGGCGGGAAAGCAAATTTTTATAATTTAATTAGTACCCAAGGGTTAGAAAGTTTGCAAAATATAGGTGGAGATGCTTCTTTTTCTAATATAACCAGTGCAGAAGGCTTAAAAAGTTTACAAAATATAGGTGGAAATGCAAAATTCGAGAATTTAAGCAGTACAGAAGGTTTAGAAAGTTTACAAAATATAGGTGGGAATGCTATTTTTTATAATTTGACTAATGCAGAAGGTTTAAAAAGTTTACAAAATATAGGAAAAACTATTTGGGCTAATAAATTAACTAGTGCCAAAGGTTTAGAAAATTTACGAAGTATAGGTGGATATGCACATTTTACCAGTTTAAGTAGTACTAAATACTTAGCCAGTTTAGAAACTATAAATGGAGAAGATACTACAAAGTTTGAAGAAGAAATAAATGGTAAAAATAGTAAAACAATATAAGGAGGATGAAATAATGGCAAAAGATAATAATATTTTATTAGCAAGAATTGATAACAGATTAGTTCATGGACAAATAGTATGTCTATGGGCAGGGGCAGTAGGGGCAAACCTTATTGTTGTAGCAGATGATGAGACTGCAGAAAATGAAATAGAGAAAAGTGTTATGAAAATGGCAGCATCATCACTTGGCTATGATACAAGATTTTTTACTATAGAGAAGACTATTGATATTATAGATAAGGCATCAGCTGATCAACACATTTTATTAATATGTCAAACTCCTAAAGACTTAAGGAGGGTTATTGAAGGAGGTGTTAAGATAAAGGAGGTAGATATTGGTAATATGTATTATGATGAAGGTGAAAAGAAACTAACAGATAAGGTTTCTGTTAGTGAAGAAGATCTTGATGATTTAAATTATATCAAGAAACACGTTGATAAAATTTATATCCAAGATACACCTGATTCACCAAAAGAAGAATTTTAAGGGAGGAAGAAAAAATTATGGAAATAACATTATTACAAGGAATAATTATAACATTAGTAGTTATGATCCTTGTTGTTGACAGACATCTAGAAGCACTATTCTTATTTAGACCAATTATTGTTTGTCCTATTGTCGGTGCTATTTTAGGTGATTTAAATACAGGCTTAGTTGCTGGTGGTATGGTAGAACTTGCTTTTGCAGGTATTGCAGCTATTGGAGGAGCATCAGTTCCTGAAGCCTTACTAACCAGTGTTATGACTGTTGTTTTTGCTCACATTACAGGAAATAATGTAGCAACTAGTTTAGCTTTAGCATATCCATTTGGAGTATTATTACAATTCTTATGGACTGTTAGAAATACTGCTTTTGTTTCTTTCAATGGTCCTGCTGAAAGATATGCTAAAGAAGGAAATATTAAAGGATTATTTAAACTATGTTTTTATGGAATAGTTCTTACAAGCATAGCTACTGGTATTTTAACATTCCTATCAGTATATGCTGCCCAAGAACCATTAAAAGCTTTAGTAGAAGCAATGCCAGATTGGTTAATTAATGGATTCCAAGTAGCTGGAGGATTACTTCCTGCTGTTGGATTTGCTATGTTACTTCGTGTAACTTTAAAAGCAAGATATGTTCCATATCTACTTGCAGGATTCCTATTCGCAACTTTCATTCAAATAGACAACGTTTTACCAGTTGCAATTATGGGAGTAGCATTTGCAATGATGGAATACTTTAGAAGTGGTGAAAAAGAAGTAGCCGTAGCTACTGCAAGTACTAGTGGAAAGGAAGGTGAGAAGAGTGGCATCTAAACAAACAAAAAAATGTAAAAGAGTTGTAACCGATGCAGATTTAAATGATTTAGCCTTACTTTCTGTTTTAAATCAATCTTGTTTCAATTATGAAAGAATGCAAAGTATTGGTTTTACTGCAGGAATGGGACCAGCTTTAAAGAAAATATATAAAAATGATCCTAAGACTTTATCTAAGGTATTACATGATAACTTAGAGTTCATTAATACTCATAATACACTACTACCTTACTTACAAGGATTAATGTTATCTTTATATGAAGGTGGCGAAGATCCAGAAGTAGTCAAAAAGATTAAAATATCTTTATTTGGACCTTTAGCAGGTATAGGTGATGCCTTATTCTGGTTTACCTTATTACCTATAACAGCAGGAATTTGTGCATCACTTTCTGACCAAGGAAATGTATTAGGACCAGTATTATTCTTCTTAGTATTCTTAGTAGCTTTCTTACTTCGTTTTCCACTTGCTAGAATGGGTTATAAAACAGGTACAGCAGCATTAGATAAAATTCAAGAAAATACAAAAAGAGTAAGTAATGCCGCATCAGTTTTAGGTGTTACAATATTAGGTGGATTAATCGCTAGTTATGTATCACTAACAGTTAAGACAACTATTGATATTGGTCATGATGCTACTGTAAGTTTACAAACAGATTTCTTTGATAAAATTTTACCTAACTTATTACCATTTGCTTTTACTTTCTTAGTTTATTTCTTATTAAGAAAGAAAGTAAATACAACTGTATTAATAGTAGGAATTATAATAGTATCAATTGTATTCTCATTCTTTGGAATACTTTAGTAAAAAGCCTCTTAAGGCTTTTTCTTTTTGTCTAAAAATGATATAATTCTTTTAGAAAGGTAGTGTTTTATGAAACAAATTATAATAATAACAGGACATAATAACTTTGCTAGTGGTATTTTAAGTTCTCTTACCATGATTGCTGGTACTAAAGATAATGTCTATGCTGTTGATTTTCTAAATAATGATAATGATAACTCTTTAGAAGAAAAATTTAATAAAATAATTAAAGACAATAAAGATAAAGAAATATTATTTGCATGTGACTTAATGGGAGGTACTCCCTTTAAAGTAGCATCTAAATTAGCTTTCACAAGCGATAGTTATGAAGTAGTAACAGGTATTAACTTAGGAGGTTTAATAGATACTTCAATGAAGTTAGATAAGATGAGTATAAAAGAATTAAAAACATCTTGTAGGGATGCTTCTATTAAGTCAGTTATCCTTTTAGAAAAGGTAATAGAAAAAGATAAAGAAGAACCTAGTGAAGGAATTTAGGTTCTTTTTCTTGACTCATAAACTATTACTAACTATAATAAATGACAGTTTATGAGGTGGTTTAATGGAAGAAATATTAGAAAATAAAGAATATTGTACAGCTTGTGGAGGTTACTGCTGTAAGAAATGTGGTTGTGATTATTATCCTGAAGACTTTAAAGATTTATCTTTTAATGGCTTAACTAAAATTTTAAGTGAAGGTAATATTTCTATTGTCGCAGCTTTAGATTTTCAACGAATGCCAAAAGGAAATTTAGTTTATACGCCACTTCTTTATTTAAGAGCAAGAAATATAGATAGAGATATAGTGGATTTAGTATCAATAAAAAAGACATGTAGCATGTTAAAAGAAGATGGTTGTTACTATGATATAGAACATAGACCTAGTGGTGGAGTTAACTTAATACCTGCTTCAAATAGATTAAATTGTTATCCTAAAGAAAATCATTTAGAACATATCAAACAGTGGGAAAGGTATCAAAAAGTTTTAACTAAGTTTGTTAAAAGATATTGTGGTATGTCATTAGAAGATAAATTAAAAGAAGACATTGAGAATCTCTTTTATGAATGTCTAAGTGGAGTTTTAGACACAGTTCCCATTGAAGAAAAATATGATGTTGAATATAACTTTCTTCCAAACTTACTAGAAACTTCACCTTTAGAATACGAAAAAGCTTATAAACGTTATAAAGAAAGAGGTCTTAGTAAAAAATTAAATTATCCAAGTGATAAAAGAAAGCAAAATAAAAGTGAAGATTAAGTTTAGTATGTTATTATTTAAATAACAAAAGAAGTAAGAATTTGTGGTTCTTCGACATTAAAGGGTGCTGAGTAAATTTTCAGCATTCTTTTTTATACA
>CAMMWS010000043.1:0-12277 GCA_946500695.1 uncultured Mycoplasmatota bacterium
TAAGGATATCATATTTTTATTATATAGTAATTAGTTTCGCAAGAAGTCTATTATAAATATTCCTTCCTTACAATAGCTATTTAAGCTTATTTTCTATATACCATTTTGCAAAATCATCTTTAGCAGTTCCCCAAAAACTAGCTTCATACTCATGATCAATATCTCTTAGTTCACTTAATGTTCTTGTCTCACCATCTGGTATATAGAACTTATCATGCCATCTTCCTCTTGTTCCTCTTGCTTCTTTAGAAATAGTACCAGTACCACCTCCAGTAAAGACTACTGGTTCTTCTCCAGGTTCACAGTAAGCATAGGTGTGTTCAATTCTAGCTTTCCTATTAGTTTCATTCTTAAATAGTTCTAAAAACTTATCTATTCCTATCTGTTTATCAAAGTAAGCATTATATGGTCCAGGAAGCCCTCCTAAAGCATCTATATATAATCCTGAATCTGATTTTAAAACAGGACAATTTAATTTTTCAGCAGCATACTTTGCACTAAAAGCTGCTACTTCACCACAAGTTTTCGCTTGTATTTCAATTACTTCAAAATCTGGATTCATTATTTCCAAATTAAAACCATATTTTTTACCAAAGAACTCATTTGCTTCCTCAACTTTATGAGGATTAGTTGTTAAATAAATTAATTTTTTCATAGCACTCTCCTAATTATTATACTTCTTATATACTACTTTACCATCTTCAAATACTACATACCTATTATAAAACTTTTCATAGTATTCTTTAAAGATAAAATACCCTGTATCAATACCATTACCATTTTCTAAAATGTTTTCAAATTCTTTTATAGAGACCCATTTAGCAGCTTGTACTTCATCTTCTTGTAATCTTAAGTTTTCTACATTAATATTAGATTTTAATAAGAACACTTCTACAAAATCATTTATTCTTGCATATGAACCAATAAATCTTAAGTCATCTTTATCTAATCTTATTCCTAACTCTTCTTCTAACTCTCTGATTATTCCTGTAATTGCATCTTCATCTTTCTCTACTCCTCCTGATACTGTTTCCCAACAATTAGGATATTTTTAGAGGTAGAGGCTCTTTGTTGTATCAAGAGTTCATACTTATCATTAATAATAAAGACAAAACAAGATAGTCTAAATTCTCCTTCTGTTAACTCTTTTCTATCTTTAACTTTGAGACATTTTCACTAATTAATCACAATAAATATCAACTAATTCCATAAGTATAATCTCCTAATTAAGTTTTAATATTTTATTTTTCTTTTTTAAATATTTATTTTCATACCAATTTATAAATTCATCTGTTGCAGATGTATGATTATCATGGCGATGATTTCTTTCATAATCAGTCATTTCTGCTAAAGTTTTATCATGATTTATGGGAATAAAAACGCTCCATAAATTAGATTTAGCCTTTCTTTCTATGTTACCACGTATTGATAGTGATAAAGTCCCTTTACTTTCCCCATAAAAGGTATAGTAATCATACCCATCATAAAAGGTTAAACAATCAATAAATTTACATGCTCTATTAGTAACGTCTTTCATAATTTCAAGCAATTTATCTATATTAGAACTAACTCCACTTCTTTTAACAAAAGCTCCTGGATAATTTGGATTATTAGGATAATCTTCAATATAAAAACCTGTATCTGCTACAAAAACAGGTCTACCTACTACTTCATAGGCCTTTCTTGCCTTTTCCTTAGAAATAAACTCAATATCATTTATTTCAGGTTCTTCCATATCATATTTAAAATAATTGATTATTATACCAGCTCTTTCAAACTTTTCTTTTACAGAAACATATTTACCATAATTTCCTGTTACATAAGTTAAATCTTCCACATTACTTTCTCCTTTTCTAATTACATATTAGCAAAAGAAGAGGTAATATATATGTCAGTTATTAAATTTTTCTAATAATTTTACAGACTTTATTCTATTTATATAAAAATGTCTTATTTCTTCTTTTAGTTCACAGTAAGCAGCAACTCCCCATTCATTACCTAATAAAATTAAATCATACGGTCTAATAATTCTTTTAGATATATCTTTCTTATCTTTAGAATAATACTCAATAAAACATTTTTTCTTTTCTTTAATCGCTCTATTTACTAAATTAAACATTTTCTTATTCTCTACATTTATATCATTAGGGATAATAAATCTTTTAGGTACATTTATATTTTGATTTAAAACATATCCTCCATAAGGACCTTTAATAGTATCTATATAAATACCTGCTTTTTCTATATCCTCTTTATAAACTCTTATCATTCTAGGACTTACTTCTAACTTTTCTGATAGTTCTGCAATAGTATATTTTCTACCAGTACTTAAATATTCAAGCATAGTAAGTACATTGCTTACTTTAGACATTATACTTTCACCTCTATTAACAATATTATATATTCTTGTTTTAATAACTACAACAAAAAAAGAAAAGAATTAATCATTATTCTCTTCTTTATAATAATATCTATAAGGTCTTGCATTAATATTTAGATCATTCATAAATATTCCTAAATATCTAGTTCCATTCTTTGATGTTTCTTGAAATAGACGATTATCTATTATTTTACCGTTATTTTCTATAATTAAATAGTCATCTCTCCAAGTTACATTGTCATAATTAGTTGTACCATCTTCATATAAAATTAATTTTTTATACTTAGTATCAGGCATAAAGTGTTCTTTATTAGGATTAAATAATTTATATGGTTCTACTATTTGTCCCTGTAATATCCACTTACCTATATATTTAGAATCATAAGTAGGTTCAGTAGTTTTAAATTTCTCTTCTAATTTTTTCATATGAATTAAAGCACCTTCATTATCTTTAGTCAAGTCATAAGCTTCTACATATATATCAGTTCTATCACTATTATATATTTCTATAAATTCTCCTCTTATTTGAATATTATTTGTATTTGCATACTTAATCATTTCTTTATAAGCATCTATTACCTCATCATTACTAGATGTATGTAATAAAGTTTCTACAACATTATCAGTTAATACTTCTAATCCCATACTTTGAAGTTTATTAATAAAGCCATAATTAGTTTTAAAATCATCACTTAAAACTCCACCTATAAAGCAAGTAATATCACTTTCTTTAAAACCTACTTCATAACTAATTAAAACACTAGGTAGATTAGTATAATTCTTTTCATCAATTTTCTTATCAATAAGTTCTAACTCTTTCTTAAATTCATCTCTTGTATTTAGCTCTTTAAACTCTCCTATCATAACAAATTTAGGATTTTTAACTAATTCCATATAAACTCCCCCTCTTAATTTATTTTTTATCTCTTCTAGTTTCTTTAGCTTATCTTGATAATCTTCAGTTAGTTTTTTAACTTCTTTAATAATATTATTATCCTTAGAATTATCAAGAATATTCTTTATTTCTTTTAATGTAAATCCTGCTTCTTGTAAAGTTTTAATATTATGATAAGTACTAACTTGTTCTTCGCTATAATACCTATAACCTGTAAAGTCATCTACTTCTTTAGGTATTAAAATACCCATTTTTTCATAATGTCTCAATGCTTTAATAGTACACTCACAAAGATATGAAAATTCACCTATTCTATACATATTCTTCCTCCTTTCACCATCACTATAGCATTAACCTTAAGGGAAGAGTCAATAGTTTTTTTTAATCTGTTTTTTTCTAAATATAATAACTAATCATCTATAAAATCTTTTAATTTTCTTGTATTTCTTGGATGTCTCATTTTTATAAGAGCTTTTTGTTCTTGTTTTGCAATAGAAGTTTGCGAACATCCTAACATTTGAGCAACTTCTTCTTGAGTCTTTCTATGAACATCATCCAAACCATACCTCAAAAAAATAATTTGTTGTTCTCTTGATGTTAAACTTTTTAAAGCTTCCCTAACTATATCAATTTTCATTTCAGAAATAACATCTTCCATTAATTCTTCAGCATCTGTACCTACAATATCTTCTATAGTAAGTTCATCACCATCTTTATTTTGTCCTAATGGTTGTTCAAAGCTTAGCACATGACTATGCTTATGATATTTTCTTAATTCATATTTCATCGCATTTTCTATTGCCACAGAAATATAAGTACTAAAACCTTGTATATCTCGTTCTTCATAATCAAATTTATTAATTGCTTTTATTAATCCTTCATTTCCTGCTGAAACTAATTCATCATAAGTTAAACCTTTTCCTAAATATCTTTTTGCAAAAAAGCGAACTAAGCCACTATTACAAGTAACTAGCAAAGTTAAAGCATCCTCATCAGCAAACTCTCTATATAATTTTAAATACTTTTCTGTCTCCTCTAAAGTTAAAAGTCTTGCCATTTTATTTTCCTTCCTTTTTAGTCCTGATTAATTTCTTTTGAAATCCCAGTTCTTCAGCTTTAGCAGTTATCGCTTTCGCTGTTCTTCCTAATTCTTCAGCGATTTCTTGATATGTCATATCTTGATAATTCTCTCTTAAATACTTTATCTCTTTACCTTTCCAATATTGTGGAAGCATATAACTATATCCAAGATTTCTAAGAAGATTAGCAACAGCCCATTCACTTCTATCTATTATACTACTAATTTCTTGATAAGTTTTACCGCTTTTAAATAATGATTCAGCTTTTTTTATCTCTTCTTCTGTCCATTTACGATACCATAGTGGATTTTCTAAAGTATCACGTTTTCTTTTTTCTTGCAACCACTCTGGTTCTAGACCTAACATGTTTTTTTCTACATTTCTTGAATCCCATTCATTTTGATTAGTCTCTAAAAAATCCATTAAGTCTTTCCAACTTATAGTATAATAGGACATTTTATTTGTTAATTTTGTTTTCTTTAATTTTAACCCTAATTTAACCCAACTATCTGTAATCCTATCACGAGAAACATTTAATAGGTCAACCATATCAGAAATAGTAATTACATCATAATTATTTCTAATCATTGGTCCTAATCCCATTCTTACAGCTTTTACTTTTATTGAGAAAACTGTTCTTTTCATCTTTTTGGCAATATACTCTATTGATTTAACTCCCCATAAATCCGATAAAAGTGTTTCTTCTTCAACTGTCCATTTTCTCCTATCTTGAATAAAAGTTATTCCTAATTTTCTAGCTTTTAAATAAATGGCATTCTCTGTTTTTCCCATTATTTTAGCAATTTCTGTATAATGATATTTATCTGCTAACTCTTTCAAAATTTTTATTTCTTCATCAGTCCAAACATTTGATGTAGGAATTTCTAAGCTATGAGACTCTGCTACTTTACAAACAGCATACCATGTACACCCAAACTTCTTTTTCATGCTATGTGGTGATTCTTTGCCCCAATTATCAATAATATATTTAATTTGTTCTTCTGTAAATTCGTACTTTTTACCTGACATATTTATCACCTTATCTATTTATGTTTTTGATATACTTATCAATATTACCCTTTTCATAATCATCATATAATTCCATCAAAATTCTATTAATCATAAGACTTATATCTCCTATTGTGATTGATATAAATACTCTTCTATTGCATCTATCATATCTCTTTCAATAACTCTATCATTATTATTTTTACTTATTATATCAACAGATGATAATAAAGGAATCTTCTCTACTCGATAATTATTTTTAATCTCATTTTCTGTAAGTTTTACTTTAGATAGATCTACTTCTTTATTAGTATTTACTACATAATAATAAATCTCTGATTTTCTATTAGTACCTTTTACTGGATAATCTTTATTAAGATATGTAACTTTATAAAACGTTCTACCTATCTCTTCATCACTAAGTCCTATTCCTGTCTCTTCTAAAACTTCTCTTTTTAATGTCTCTATTAAACTCTCATTATCCTCTAAGTGTCCTCCTGGAAATTGATAACTAATATCACTTTTTCCTAAAAGTATTTCTTTATTACTATTTATTATCAAAGCTTTAACTCTAACACTAACTTCAGTAATATCTTCTTCATTTAAATAATCATAATTATAAATTGTCTCTTTCATATATAGTCATCTTCCTTTCACAAGCATCTTAATTACTAAAAGTAAGTCCCTTATCATTACTAACTAACTCTATATCTTTTAAATTATTTTCTACTGGAACTGATACATCTAAAACTAACTTATCTTTTTTAAGACGAGGTGTATTATTAATATAATAGTAATCTAAATTACCATAACCATTTATAGTAATAGAAACATCACTAAATGTCTTACCTCCATCAGTAGTAACTAAGAACTTTTTATATCTATCATCACGTCCTAATAATCCTAAATCAAAGATAAAACCTATCTTTTCATTTGCAAAAGAAACATCAGTATCTCTATTTACAACTAGATATTTATCATCATTTTCTAAAATGTTTTTAAAACTTAAGCCATTATCAGTAGATTTTTCTACAATAATTATATCTTTACCTGCTAAAGCAGAATCAATAACTCTTACTCTAATAATATCAGTTTTATTAAATCTACTTTCATATAAAATACTTGATAAAAAACTCTCTATTGAAGTAGAACCATAACTACCATTTTTAACATCTATTTTTTCTATTTCTTCTTCAATATTTTGACTATATGTATAGTTAATTAAGTTTCCCTCATCATCAAAAAACTTTGTCATTGAATAATTTTCTTTACTAATCTCTTTATCATAATGCATTTTCTTTCTTAAAGTATTACCTCTAACAAAAGGATTAATATAGTCATAATAAGAAACTGTATCACTTGCTAGAAATCTACTCCTTGATTCCACCATCTTTTTATTATATAGAGTAACAATACTATCTCTATCTCCTATAAAATAACCTAAAATCAAGAATAATAATATAACAGTAACTATTTCAATAAATAGATATGATGCAAAAAGCTTGAATTTTGCCTCTTTCTTTGTTTTATATATACTTATAATTCCCAAAATTATAGTTATTAAAATTATTATAATAGAGATAAGTTTAATAATACCAAAATAAGTATAATTATAGTAAGCAAGTACTATGTAACCAATAAAATATAATATTACATAGATTACTCCATAAAACAAAGGACTTTTTAATAAGTTTTTCATAAGTATCTTACTCCTTTATCCTATTATACTATCTTTTTAATACTTTTACATAATAATCTTCAAAAGAGTTAAAACATCCCATAGAAAGAATTTTATCTATCATATCTTTATTAAAAGGATAGTTCGCATAATAATCATAATCATTTCGCCATAATTTACAACTAAAGGTTTGATAATTACTTAGTTCATAGATTTTATAATAGTCTTTCTTTATTTTATCTATATCTAATTTACCTTCATTAAAAAGTTGATATAACTCTTTTCTACGCTCTTCCCTTTTTAAAAATATAGTCATCTCTTCTTCTGTTAATTTATTATAGTCTTCACTCCCTTTTTTCTTATTTATTACATCTTGCAACAGAAAGTGAAACTCTACAAATAACTGTTCTTCTATAATATCTTTAATACTAACTTCTTCATCAATACTATTACCTATAAAAGAAGAGAAACCACCTAACTCTTGAACTCTTAAAAGCATTGGTATATCTCTATCACTATCCCCTATTGCAAATATACTAAAAGGCTCTTTTTTAGCTTGTAAAAAATCATCTATCGCTTCTTCTTTTTTAGAAACACCTATACCATAAACTCCATTATTACTTAAATAATATGATTTACCATGAGTATTTTTCTTAATAACATTATCATCACTATAAATACTGCAGTCACCTTGTAAATAATATACAAGTCTATTCCTAAAATATTTATCAATAGATTCATGTAAAGGTATTAACATATCATTAAAAATATAGCCAATACTACCATGACCATTAGGAGAAGTAACTACCGCTACATAGTTTCCTTTACTTAAAAACTCATTTAAATATCTAGATACAATGTCTATTTCTTTAGTACTATCATTATCACTATTAATTAAGGTATCAACTAAATCAGTAAATAATACTTTTTTCATTATAAATCCCCCATAAGTAAATTATATGTTTATTATACTAACATAGAAATTTAGAGGCAAGTAAAAAGAGAATAATAATTTATACTATTTCTTACAAATATTATGATTCTATTTTCTTTATCTCACTTGCTTTATTTAAGACATTAAGTTGATAACTAGCAATTGAAGATAATATATTAAATCTTTCTTCTTTAGTCTTTCCTTCTTTAATTAGTTCAGCATTATGACTCTCTAAATTAGATAAAACTGTTAATTCATTTATAGTAGCATAATCACGCATATTAGAAGTCTTAGCAAGTTCTTTATTTAATTTTCTCCATTCTTTAGCAGTTGTCTTAAACAGAATAACATTTAAAATATCTGCTTCTTCTGCATATTTTAACCAGCTCTTATCTTTATAATAATCAGTATTAGGCAAGATATAATTTTTAATAGCATCTGTATGAATTAAATAATTATTTTTACTAAGTAGCCTCTTAGCATTCCAATCTTTGTTTTTGCTTTCCTCTGCTTTTAATCGTTGAAATTCTTTTATTAAATATAGTTTAAATACAGGGCTTATTGCCGAAGCAAATTCAAAAGCAATATCTTTATGAGCATAAGTGCCTCCATATTTTCCTCTTTTAACATACAAACCTATAGCATTAGTCCTTTCAGTCCACTCTGTAACACTTGGCGTAAAAGTTAATAATCCAACCTGTTCTATAAAGTGTTCAGATTCGAACACTTTAAAATTAGGATTATTTAATTGTTCCCAAGTAGATAAAAATTCTAATGTATATCTATTCCTCAACCAATTTCTGATAACATCTGCAGCACGTGAATTATCACTCTTACCCTTTGCAATATCGGAAATACAAATATAATCTTCATTATTATCATTAACAATCGAAATTTTAATATCTTTTACTGTTATAACATTATTTTTCATTATCTTCCTCCTTTATTTTTGTTATTGATAAAGTGTAACCAAACGGTTCCAAAATTTTAATTAAAGTATTTATCTGTGGATGTTTTTTTCTATTCTCAATAACTGCTATCATTTCTCTTACTACTCCAACTTCATCAGCCATTTTTTGTTGACTAAGACCTAATTCACCCCTCAGTTTTATAAAATCACATATTAATTTGTATTCTAATTCCATTATTCTTTTTTCATCTTTTATTTTATTCATACTTATCACCTAAAACGAGTATATAGAAATGTAATGTAGTAGTCAATAGACTACAATTAAAATATTAAAAAGAAAATAAATTTTTTCATGAGATACCAAACTTATATGTCTAATTATACTATTTTCAATACCTTAATATACATTTATTTTTAACTAAGCCTGTGTCATTAAAAAAATATAAATTATTGACAAAAATTAATGAAACTAAAAAAACTTATATGAACACTAAAGGAGTCGAAATCGACTCCTTTTAAGATTGTACTATTCTTTAATTATTCTCTTACTACAGTAATATGTAATTAGTAAGTAACCTCCATAGATTACTACAAGTAGTAATGCTGTTAGAACTATTGCAAGCAACAAACTCTCATTTCCAAATGTTTCTAAGATATAATTACAAAACATAATACCAAAGATAGAATGAATGATAGCAATTACAAGTGGTGCTAAGAAGAATATTGCTATCTGTCTAAATAAAGCTTTATTAATAAGTTTTTCATCGGCTCCTATTTTTCTTAACATCTTAAATCTTTCTTTATTTTCTGTCGCTTCACTTAACTCTTTTAAAGCAAGTATCGCAGCACTACTTATTAAGAAGATTACACCAAGATATAAACCGATAAAGGTTACTAAGGCTCCAAGACCTACACTACCTTCATATATAGAAAGTCTTGTCCCAGCACTTATTGTTGAACCAATATTTAATAAGGCATCACTTTTACTTAATAATAGATCTTCTATTTCTTGTTTTTCTTCTTCTGTATCAGCTTTATAATTAGCATACAAATATTCTTCTTCTACAGTTAAATTACTAACGGCACTATCAGGTACAATAAATACTCCATCATTAATATGACTATTAGATATTTCTAAGAATCCATCCATACATTTATCATATTTAGGATAATAAGTCTTACCATCAATAGTAATAGGTGTATCTAACTCTAAAGCCATATTTCTAACATCAACCATGTTATCATAATCAGCGATTACTAAATATTCATCATCATCTAAAGTATATGTGTCAAGTCCTAGTAATTTAGCAACTTTATTATAATCACTAACAGTAACAATTTCTTCTATAGCATCATAAGTCATAAATGGATATTTTTTATATACTTCTTCATAGGCATTACCTAAAGTACTTCTAACTGTAAGTTCATTAGTTGTATAAGTATTAATACCTACTATATCTTTATAATAATTATTTATATTAAATCCTACACTATTTAAATCTTCTTCTATACTTATATAAGAGTTATTTACCTGCTCTTCACTATATCCATACTTTTCTATAAACTCTCTTGGTATATTTTTAGTTTTTAAAAGTTGAATATCAATAGGTGCTAGTTCTTGTAAGTTAGATGTCATAGCATTTTTCATAGACATACAACTAGAGAAGACACAGATTGTTACAAATAACATTAAACATATAACAGTCATAGAAAATACTGTAGTATTAATCTTACTACTAAACTGTTTTATCGTAAAACTATTTAAGCCTTTATAATAGAACTTCTTAAAGTGTTGTAATACTCTTAAGACAAGTCCTGATAGTGAGAAAAATAGTAAAAATGTACCTACGGCACCAAGACCTATTGGTAAAAATATTCGCCAAGTTTCTCTTAAGTTTTCTACATTACCTGTTACTTGATAATAAGCATATCCTAACATAACAACTGCTATCACAAAGATAACTATACATAAATAAGGATTCTTTAACTTAACTGTCTCAGTCTTCTTATTAGCATTTATTAAATCTATTAATTTACATCTTGACACACTAATAGTATTAAATATCATAACAAGTAAGTACATGATACCAAAGTAAATTATGGTCTTAACAATTGCCTCAGTACTTATAACAAAGGTAAACTCTGTAAGGTCTGCTTCAAACATATTGGCAACGATAACACTCATAACTTGGGATAAGGCACAGCCTAAAACAAGTCCTACTACAAGTGATAATAAACCAATTAAAAATGTTTCGACAACTAATATTTTAGATATTTTACCTTTACTCATACCAAGAGTCATATAAATACCAAACTCTTTATTTCTTCTTTTCATTAAAAATCTTGAAGCATAAATTATAAGAAAGCCTAGAACAAAAGAAACAAAGACAGATACACCGCTTAACATATTTAACATTAAGTCTATAATATCTCTAGTACTCTCTGATACTTTCATCATCGCTGTCTGTGAGTCTATAGCATTAAAAACATAGAATATGGCAACACCAAGTACTAAAGTAAAAAAGTAAATGGCATAGTCACTAACACTCTTCTTAATATTTTTAAAAGCCAGTTTAAAGAGCATCATTTAAATCCCCTCCTAAAAGGGTAACTACATCAATAATCTCATCAAAGAACTCTTTTCGACTCTTATCTCCCCTTATAATCTCATTAAATATTTTACCATCTTTAATAAAGATTACTCTTTTCGCATAACTAGCAGTAAAAGCATCATGAGTAACCATTAAAATAGTAGCATCCAACTCATCATTTAAGTAGTTAAAACTATCAAGTAACATCTTACTAGATTTAGAGTCTAAAGCTCCAGTTGGTTCATCGGCAAGTATTAGTTTAGGCTCTGTAATAATGGCTCTAGCACTAGCAACTCTTTGTTTTTCACCACCACTCATTTGATAAGGATATTTGTTTAGAATATGAGTTATACCTAGTTTTTTAGCCGTATCTTTAATAAGACTATCTATCTCTTTATACCCCTTATCTTGAATAGATAAAGCTAAGGCAATATTTTCATATGCAGTTAAGGTATCTAAAAGATTAAAGTCTTGAAAGATAAAACCTAACTCTTCCCTTCTAAACTTATTTAAATCATTTCCTTTTAATTTAGTAATATCAACACCATTCATATAAATATGACCTGAAGTTACTCTATCAATAGTAGAAATACAGTTAAGTAAAGTAGTTTTACCACTACCTGATGAACCCATAATAGCAACAAATTCACCTTTACTTACTTCAAAAGAAATATTATTAATCGCTTTAGTTAAACCACTTCTTGACCCATAATATTTCTCAATATTATCAATCTTTAATAAATTTGACATAATTCTCTAACATTCCTTTCTATCGTCCTTTCAGTCCTCTGAAAGGCACAAA
>CAMMWS010000044.1:0-12272 GCA_946500695.1 uncultured Mycoplasmatota bacterium
TTATCAATTCCTTGTATCAAATTATTGTCTACCAACACTATTTGACAAAGAACCAAATTTCATTAAAGAAAATATTAATCAATTTGCAGCACATTATCAAAGTGTTAGGGATTATGAAGATGGTTTTATAGCTTATAGATATAATGATAAAGGGCACGAAAATTTTTCTAGATCTATAGAATTATTTACAGAAGCGAAAAGCTTTGCAGATGGTTATCAAAAAGGAAAGACTTTAACTAGAAATAGTTAAGGCCTTTTAAAATTCACTTTGACTCTTTAGATTAGCCAGTTCTACTAGATAACTATTATTAAGGCTATCTCTTGTTTCAAAGACATAGGTATAAGTTGTAAACTCATCTTGATAAGCTTCTAATAGTGAAGTAATTTCTTCTTGATCATAATTTTCATATTCTTTATACAAATTTACTACTAAATTAGTATTATTAACTAAGTCTGTATAACTGCCATAATATAGAGAACTATTAGGATAAGCGAAAGCTTTTTTTAACGTAATAGTATAGATTAATTTATCACCATCGACAAGTCTTTTTCCTTCAACATAATAGTTTTCTATAGATGGCGGAGTATAGGCGCTGTGAGCGTGATAATCACTATCTGCCTTATACATTTTGGTACTTTCATCATAAATTAAGTAATCTCCGTCATTTAAATAACAAGTTGAATTAACAGGGGAAAAAGTAGTATTAGGACCTAAATAATGTTTTAAAACAGATTCTATTTTATTTAAACTGACACCTGTTTCAAAATCAAGATTTAATTCTTGTTTAATAGCATTTGGTAATCTATCAATAAAATTTATTTTCTCTTGCATAGTTAAAGTGCTTAAATCTTTAGTGCCATCAAAAGTAATTAAGTAACTATCATATATACTTATAAGCTCAATTAATGAAACTATTTCTTCTTCTGTTAAATGTTCACTGTCGTCATTAAAGGTCGTTTTTTCTTCTGAAGTCAAATTAATATTAATTACAAAGATTAGAGATGCTACTATAATTAAGGTTAATACGGAAATCAAAACCATTCCTACTCTTTTTTTATTTTCCATAAGTATCACCGTTTTTCTCCTCTTACTTAAGAGTATAAAGGAAGTTACAAATTTATTCTATAAGAAAAGAAAAAAAGCATGTAAATTTACATACTTTATGGGTTTAATCTGTTAGGTCCTCTAAATATTAACATAGACTCTTTAACACTAGGTAATCCTAATACTAACATGGTTAATCTATCAATACCTAGCCCAAAGCCACCGTGAGGAGGACAACCATATTTGAAAAATTCTAAATAGAACTCTACATCTTTATCTAGTCCCTTTTCTTTAGCTTGATTAACTAAAACATCATATCTGTGTTCACGTTCTGCCCCTGTAGTTATTTCTACTCCACGATAAATTAAATCATAACCTTCAGGAATATCATTTTTACGCATGTGATAGAAAGCTCTTTTTTCTTTAGGAAAGTCTGTAACAAAGATAAATTCTGAGTTAAATTCATCCATAGCATAACGATAAGATAAACGTTCTGCTTCAGTAGTTAAATCATTTTTCTCAGATTCATCTACTTTATAGTCATATCTTTTTTCTAACTCTCCATAAAGATCTGCAAGTTTTACTCTTGGAAATTTTCCTTTAGGTACTACTATCTCTTTATCGTATAAGTTTTTAGCTAGTTCTCCATATTTTTCATTTAATTTCTTTAAAGTATAAGTTAATAATTCTTCTTCTAAGTCCATAACGTCTTCATATGAATTGATATAGGCAAATTCTACATCAAAGCCAGTAAACTCAGTGGTATGACGAGAAGTATTAGAATTTTCAGCACGAAAGACAGGGGCTACTTCAAAAACTCTATCATAGCCACTAGCGATAGCCATTTGTTTATAAAATTGTGGAGACTGAGCAAGATAAGCTTTGCGATCAAAATATTTTACTTCAAATACCTCTGAACCACTTTCTGATGCTGCTCCAATCAACTTAGGTGTATGTATTTCTGTAAAGTCTTTAGAATACATAAATTCACGCATATATTTAACCATGTCACTTTGAATTTTAAAGATGTTAAAATTATATTCATTTCTTAAGTCTAACCATCTATAGTCTAATCTTTGATCTAGTAGTTGAGCCTCTTTATCATGGATATTAATAGGAAGTTCAGCATCACTTGTACTAGTTACTTCTATTTTTGTAGGAATAAACTCCATTCCTCTTAATCTAACATTTTCGTTTTTCTTTAAAGTCCCTGTTACTTTAACAGTAGATTCTACAGTTAAATTATTAACTAGCTCTACCATCAGAGCATTATTTTCATCACTTTTTTCAATAGTTACTTGAACTTTGTCAGTAGAGTCTCTTAATACTAAAAACTGTACCCATTTAATATTTCTAATGTTTTCAACAAAACCACTTAGTTCTATTTCTTTATCAAAATAATTTTCTAAGTCTTTAAAAAATATTTTATTCACCACATTCACATCCTTCATCATGATTATGATAATCAATTGGCAAATTATCATCACTTATATGTTCATCAAAATAATAAATAATATATTCCATCATAATCTTTTCTTCTTCTTTAGTTTTATTATTTTTAATAGTAATTAAACCTTCGTTTAAATCATCGCTATTTAGTAGTATTAAATATTTACTATTAAAGTAATCTGCTCTTTTAAACTGACTTTTTAAGCTTCTTCCAGTATATTCTGTTTCTACTACAAAACCAGACATTCTAAGTTCATTAGCAAGATAAATAGCATTTTTCTTTTCATCTTCATTAACATACATAATGAAAGCATCTATATCACTTCTTACATTATCTATATCTCTAGAAATTATTTCTTCAACTAATCTATCAAGTCCAACAGCATAACCTACACATGGTGTTAGAGGTCCATCTAACATACTAACTAAGTTGTCATATCTTCCTCCACCACCTAAAGCAAGATTACTTTCTTCGGTCATTAGTTCAAAGACAGTATGATTATAATAGTCAAGCCCTCTTACTATCTTAGGATCTATTTCATATTTTACTTCTAATAAATCAAGGTATTCACACACCTTATCAAAGTGTTCTTTACTTTCTTCATTTAGATAATCTAATATATTAGGAGCATCTTTAAAATAGTCTTTATTACTATCTACTTTACAATCGATAATTCTTAAAGGATTTTTATCAAATCTTTCTTTACAATCGTCACATAAATCGTCTAAATGAGGCTTAAAATAACTTTTTAAAGCTTCTCTATATTTATCACGGGACTCTTTATCTCCTAGACTATTAATATGTACTACTGTATCAGTTAGTCCTAACATTTTATTGATGTTATAAGCTAGAGATATTACTTCAGCATCCATCATTGGATCACTACTACCCATTACTTCTACTCCATATTGACTAAGTTCTCTGTATCTTCCTTTCTGTGGTCTTTCATAACGATACATTGTTCCATTATAATAAACTTTGACAGGCAAGTTATGTGTACCATACATTTTATTTTCAATATAACTTCTAACTACTCCTGCTGTTCCTTCGGGTCTAAGGGTAATAAATCTACCTCCTCTATCTTTAAAATCATATGTTTCTTTAGTAACTATATCAGTAGAATCTCCTATTCCTCTATGAAATAACTCACTAGCTTCAAAGATAGGAGTTCTAATATAGTTATAATTATATTTTTCCATAACTGAATCGATAACTTCTTCGACATATTTCCAACATCTTGCTTTTTTATCAGTTAAATCCACTGTTCCTTTTGGTTTACTAATCATAATTATCCCTTTCTTTCTATCTGCTATTATACAGTAATTTTCTTTTTTAGAAAAGTATAACCTTGATTTTTCTTTAATTTTATGGTATTTTATATAGTACTTTTAGAAAGGGGTGCACTATGAATATAAGTTTTAGAGAATCATGTTTTATTAAGAAATTGCCTAATATGGAAGGGGCTTTTGGCTATCTTGCCACTCATAGAGCTCTTCCTGATGGGACTGTTATAAAAGTTATAAAGAATCTACTATAGAAGAGTTATTAGATAGTAAAGCAATTCAAAATAGTGGTTATCCTCTAGAAGAATATAGAGTTGATGATAAATTATATGGATTTATTATGCATTTCTATCCTAATTCTCATACTTTTGATTATGTTATTAATAGGGAAATGTTTACTCATCAAGAAAGATTAAAGGCAGCAATAGACTGCGCTATGCAATTAAAAGAATTCCATGACAAAGGATACTTATTAAATGATATTGCTTTATCTAACCAGCTTATTGATAAGCAAGGTGGACATTTAATTGACTTTGATGCTGCATCTAGAAATGGTAGTAAAAAAATAGAAAGTCATTATAATCTTACTTTAAATGGAAGAAAACTAAATCCAAGTTATAATACTGATAAAATCAGACAAGCTTTAACTAACCTTTCGCTAATTTATAGAATAAATTTTGAGGAAGTAATAAAAGATAGAACTGATGATGTTAATAGTCTATTTAGCTTATTTAAAGATAACAAAGAGGTTCTTAATCTTTTATATAGTTATTTAAGCAGCGATAATTCTAAACCTTATTTTGAGGTATTAAAGGATACTTTAGAAGATGAAGAGAAAGTTATGTTTGAAAGTGCTAAAATATATAGAAAAACTAATAATTTAGTTTAATACAAAATAAAAGAAGTCACCTAAACTCTTCTTTTTTTGTTTATTTGGGCGACTTTAAACAAAAATTAATTAAGATGGTAAAGAGAGTTAGATGACTAGGAATTTTCATTCCCAATAACAATATATAATAAAAATTGAAAAGTTACAAGTACGAGTTTTCGTAAACTAAATGAAAACTAGTAATATCAACGTTAAATAATTTTATTTTTTTATTTTGAAAGGAAGAAAACCAGATAAAATTAATAAGCCTATGCAAAAATACATGAGTTTAGGTAAACTTCCAGTTAAGAAGAACCCTATTAAGAGAATGACTACTCTAGCAAAGTTTATGAATAATTCATAACCACAAATATAAGTAGTTTTTTCTAAATTATGGCCTAATAAATAATAATTATTATTAGAGACAACATTAAAGAATTGCTTAATAAAACCTTCCATAAATACTATTATTAAAACAAGTTCTGAAGTTATGTTTATTTTTAGCAAATAAGCAGTACAAATTAATACCGTGCAGAATAATAAATAGCTTTCTCTTTTTTCATCTATTTTCTTTGATAAGAAGTAAGTAAAGATTATTCCTGCTAAGCCTAAGAAAAAGTTGGCAAGCCCAGCAAAAGAATATGTGTTTGAAACATAAAGGAACAAGTATAAAGAAAAGAAATGACTCATAACAGTTGATGCTTCTTTTAAGAAAATATGGAATAGTGTCGTTTTAGGTACTGTTTTAAAATAGTTAAATATAGACTCTTTAGGGAGCTTTCTTCTTTTTTCTTTTATCATAAAGACATAAATCAAAGATATAACCATTAAGATACTAGAGGTAATAAACAGTGGAATAATACTAAAGTTATCGAGAATAAAAGCGGAAATAAGGGATGCTAATATCTCTGATATTTGAGAAATTATTAAAATTATGCCTACTTTTCTACCTATTTTTTTATCATTCAAAGTCTTAAACTCAAGACTATGTCTTACATTCCAATAGATATTTGCATATAAACCGAAAAGAATAGCATTAACTATTAAATCAAAAGTTGTATGAAGATCAAAAATTAATTTTAAATATGCACATAGGAAAAATAGAAAGGATATTACCATTAAGAATTTATTACTAAACTTATGCAGGTACCTATGTATAAATAGTTGAAAAATCATATAGCATATATATACTGTTAGTTGCCATGAAACTACTTCAGTTAAAGAAAAGCCTTGTTTATACAAATAAATGGCATTAAAAGTTCCTAATAAATTCTTGGCTAAAGCTGATAGTAATATAAAAATTTTAGAATAAGTGATGTTTTTATAATTTGATAACTCCATTATTTTTCTCCCTAATTAAGTATATTATCTATTCTTTTTAATTCTACTAGCATATCATTAGCTTTGTTAATATTTAAATTTTGACTTTCCTTTGTTATTTTTTCTACTTTTAGAGATTTATCTGATAACGGATTAAGAAAATTATAATCAAAATGTTTAATACAACTTTTTAACATTTCTTCATTATTAAGCAAATCTTTTACTATGTCTTTTGGTTGTACTTTTTCTTTAGTTAATAGAGGTGTTAAATAGTCTATTATGATGTCTTTACCATTAGATGAAGTTATGTAAATATATTTTTTTAGAATGTTTTCTAATAGAAGTTTTATATAATTATCTCTATTTATACTAGTTGCTAAGTCTCTTGCCTTATATTTAGAAGTGAATTTTAAATTATTACCTGTTTTTAAATAATCTAAGATCGCATAGTCACCCTGACCTTTTTTATAAACTTTGTCACAAATTACTCCTGCAGTTATAAGATCTAATATAGTATTTATATCTTTATATAAAGTATCATCATATTTAGTGATTGTTACATTTATTTTAGGACTGCTTGATAGCAAATTTAATTCTTCAAGTCTATTATTTAAATAGGTGGTTATCTTTTCAGAATTGGTTTTTAGAGTATTAGTTAAATCAATATCACTACTAATATTATTATCTGTATTAACTAGAGGAATAGAAGTATTAGTTTTATATTCACTTTTAACAAGAGAATCTATAGTATCTTTATCATATAATGTTTTTAAAATACTTTTTGTATCAAACTCACTTTTAACATTAGGGTTTAACAGTACTTCAATAATAAGACGTTTTATTTCTTTAGACTTACTATCAGGGTCTTCCTTATAATTAGGAAAATAATCTTCTACTTTTATATCATTATACTTTATATTAGGATATTTTTCACAAGGCATTTTATTGACTAATAAAGATATGTCATCAATAAAAGATAGCTGATTATTAATACTACATTCTAATTCTTGCAATCTTACCTTATATTTAATAACTAATTCATCTATTTCTTTAGTCATTTTTGTTTTATAACTTTTTTCAATATAACGCATATACTCATTTATATCATAATAAATACCAGCATTTTTGATAATTATTTTGCACGTTTCTATTATGTTGTCTTTAGTTAGTACCAAATTTGGGAGGTTAGCAAAACTTTGATCTAATATGGCTATTTCTTTTTCTTCTTTTATAATGGCATAATATTTACTTTTATCTTCTAGGATATACATAGCATATACAAGATTATTCTTAGGCAAAAAGAATGATTCTATTATTTGGTCATTTATTTTAGCAAAAAGGGAAAAAACACGTTCAGTAGGAGTCCCTTTTTTATCATTAATATCATCAATAGTATATTTTCTTATTATATCACTTGTTTCAGCTATAAAATTATTTAGTTTAGAGATATTTCTATTGTTTTTTAATTCATTATAAAGAGAAGATATTTTATCTATTATATCTTTAGAAAGGTCTAAACCATTTAGAGTAACAATATTTTCATTGGCTTTTATTATTAATTTATTATAAGAGGTAATAGTATTATCTGTTTTTATATATGAATGTATTTTTGTGATTAAACTGTCATAGTACTTTATTAGACTATTATATATTTCTATTAGTAATTTTATTTTATCTTGACTGTTTTCAGTTTCTAAAGCTTTTAATTGTTTCTCTATTTTTTTTTGAAAATTTATACTAATATTAATCTCTTCTTTAGGAATAATGTCTTGTACTCTTACTAAGAGCTGACTATAGTGGCCTAAGAGTTGATTGATTATAATTGTTAGTTCATTTATTCTTTCACTATTTATGGCAGTGTTTGAAGAATCAATAAATGCCTCTATTTCATTTCTATTATCTTCAAGTTCTTTTAGCAAATCAAAACTATAATTCATAAACACCACTTCCTATTCTTTAGTTAAATTATACCAAAGAACATAAAAAATAAAAAGACTTTTATTTCTTCCTTGTCGTTACCTCCAAGGTTTCCTACTTCATAGATAAGGCACCACTTATTCTCCATAGGCTTAAATTCCGATAGTCGCTACCGTATTTTCTATTTAATTATTTTTTATCTAAAACATTATTTAAACTACACTAGCTAAATTATAGTGTAACTTTAATCCTTCTAATAATATGTTTAAACTTGCATTTATATCTCTATCATTATATACTCCACAGAATGGACAATTATATTCTCTTATACTTAAATCTTTTAATTCTTCATTTTTATAACCACATGTTGAACATATCTGACTACTTGGATAGTATGCATCTATCTTATAATAATACTTCCCCTTTATCTTACTCTTCCATTCTATTAGACAACATAATTTATTAAAGCTTGCATCTGATAGTCTTTTGTTAAATGCTTTTATTTTTTCTTTAAACATATCTTTTACTTTCAAGTCTTCAGTTACTATTATATCATGATCATTTACTATTTCATTTGCTATCTTGTTTAAATAATGTTTTCTATAATTTCTTATTTTAGCATGTATTCTTGCTATCTTTTCTTTTGTCTTTAAATAGTTTTTACTTGTCTTTGCTTGTCTTGATAATTTCCTTTGTAATCTTTTTAATCTCTTTTCATATTTCATTATTATTTTTTCATTAGCATATTTAATTCCATCACTTGTTATTACTAAATCTTTTAATCCCAAATCTATTCCTACTATACTTGTAGGTATTACTTTTTCTACTGGTAAATCTTCTTCTACTAACACACTGACATAATACTTGTTTGTTGTTTCCCTTATTATAGTAGCATTTATTATTTTCCCTTCGATTTTATCTTTATTTCTATATCCTCTTATTTTTACTTTACCTAATTTTGGTAATTTTATAAATCTTGTTAATAGATCTATTTCTATACTGCTATACTCTTTACCTTTATAGGTACTTCTTATACAGCTAGTTCTATAAGACTGTCTTGCAAATTTACTCTTAAACTTTGGGTAATTACTTCTTTTTGCAAAGAAGTTCTTATATCCATCTTCCAAATCAAATATAGAGCATCTTAAAGCACATGAATCCACTTCTTTCAGGTATTCATATTCTTTTTCTAATTCTTTTAAATTCTTACATAGAGAATAGGATTTTTGTATTCCTTTTACTTTTTGATAATTTAGATAATAGTTATAAACAAAACGACTGCATCCTAAAGTTTTATTAATTAGTATTTTTTGTTCTGTTGACGGATACAATCTAAATTTATATGCTTTATACATTCTCATATTACGAACCCTCTTTCTCGTAACCTAAGTGTATCACGTAGAAAATATGTTCGTCAATATTTTTTTCAATTTTTTAAATTTAAAATACACTCACCCTATATATAAAATAAAAAACAAATAGTAAAACTATTTTGTCATACTATTTGTTTGTGGATTAGTAGTTGTATTTTGCTGAATACTTACATCACCTGTTTGAGCATTAAATACTAGACTAACATCATTACCTTCAGCCATTTCATTAACAGCTTGTTCTACTGCATCGGCTCCATAAGGTGTATATGTTGCTTCACTCTGTACTAATTCTTGAGTTACAGGGACAACATCTAATTCTTGACTATAATCTTCTGTTTGACTTGGTTCTGTAGTAGGTGTTGTAGTATTAACTTCTTCCTCTGTTACATTATTAAATTCATCTTCAGTTGTAACATAATCACCATCTCCAGCTTCTGCTGTTGCATTAGGATCTGGAAGTGGTGTTGGAGTAACATAATCTACTTCATAATCTTCAGAATCACTTTGGTCTAATGGTAAATCCGTCTCATAACTTAAATCATCATCTACAGAATCTTCATTACCTGTAAGTTCATCATTGAAATCAACATCATCTTTATCTACATTATCTTTATCTTCAGTTGGGGGAGCAACATCAATCTCTTCGCTATAATCTTCATCTTGACTAGGCTCTTCGCCTTCTCCTATGTTGTTATCTTGCTCTCCTTCAGTAACGTTTTCGTAAGGGTCTTCAGTTTGTTCATCAGATGAACCGCTTCCTCCATTTCCACTATTATTACCTGAATTGTCTAAAGAGGCATCAGGATTTTGGAAGATAGGAACATTATCATTTATACTTCCTGGTTCTTTTGTAGCATTGCTTGAACTACCTCCAGAAGTGCCACCGCTTGATGACCCTCCACCATTTGATGATGAACCAGAGCTTGAATGTGAGCTACTATTTGATGAACTGGAGTTACTTGTGCTGGTTGTATTAGTAGTTTTTTTAGTATCATTTTGCTCTTCTTTATCTTCGTTTTTGTCTTTATCATCTGTTGATTCAGTATCTTTATTTTTATTATTATTTGTTTTAGTATCATTGTTTTTATCGTTATTCTTATTATTGTCTTTATCATTCTCGTTATCATCTGTAATAGCAACTTTGCTACCTGTAGCAGTTGGACCACTAAATTTATTAATAGCAAAACTTGTAGCAATAATAGTTACGGCTGCCATACCTATACCGATAAAACCAACTCTAACTTTTGGATTAATTTTGTTCCATTTTTCTTTTACATAATTAAAAGCTTTACTAAAGAAGTTACGAACACGAACAGATAATTTGTCTTCAAAATCATCATCAGTTAAAATTCCATCGTCATCTAGCTCTTCGTCTTCTTCAAAGTCTTCAGCATCATCTGGGTCTAAAAGACTATTATCATAATCATCATCTAAGTCTTCTTCTTCATCTAAATCTTCTGCATCTTCTTCAGATAAATCAAGTTCTTCTTCCTCATCTTTTATATGAAGTGGATTTAAAGGTGAAGATGCGAAGCCAATAATAAAGTCTTGTATAGATATAGGTCTTTCTTTATTTGCTTCTTTAATTTTGTTGAAAACATCTTGAGCCGACGTACAATTCAAATCAAAATGTTTCCCATCTTGAATACTATCTAAATCACTTTTCTTATAGCCATTATCATCTGCATATCTTACAAACATTTTTCTTATTATAGATAAGTCATCAGTAAAATGATAGTGTATATTACCATTTTTATCTTCTTCTACATAACAATATGCTTGTATGTCATTACCATCAATATCTTTTTCGTTAAAACGATATATTCCTACTATTTTATTCATATCCATCACTCCTATCTGGTATTTCCTGTATAAGTATAGCCTTGACTTAATAAGTTTCGATCATTATATGTACTCCATTTTGTATCAGTAGAACCACTACTAATTAATGTTCTTGTTCTATAGCTATAGTAATTAACAGTACCATAAACTGGTCTACCATTACTTGTTCCTACTTGTTCTCTTCTTGAATATAATTGAACTTCTCTTAAACAATTAGCATCAGTAGTACCACATTTAACAGCACTATATCTTTCATTGTTATAATCCCAACTACTCCAAGCGCTCCATCCTGATAAAACTGGATCTGTTACTTTTCTGTATTCATACATCGTTGTTACTTGTGGTGGGTTATTTGATGTTCCTGAATTACTACCACCTACATTGCCACTATTATTACTATTAGATGTACTATTATTAGCATTACCAGCATTGCCAGCATTTCCAACATTACCACCGCCATTATTTGTATTATTAGTTGTGGTATCGGTTTGTTCTGTGATGTCTACTTCATCTGTCACTTGCCCTTCTTCAGTTGTTTCTTCGTTTTCTTTACTACTGTCTCTTTTACAAATATCGTGCTCACAGTAGTCATATTCTCCTACTTTAGTAAGTGAATAATCTTCTTTTTCATTACATTTAAGATTTACTCTCAATGTATAATCATCTTCATTTTTAGTTAATCTAATATAACTAGCATTAACATCGCATGAATTACCATCAGCATCAGTAAATGCTTCTAATAGATTAGAATTTATCATTTCTCTTAAAGTTAATTCATTAACTTCTCCAACTTCTGTTGGTAATCTATCTTCTGTATAATAACTATAGGCAGCATTTTCCATTGCTTCTAGATTTTCGCTAAATACTTTATCATAATTAGAATTTACGCTATTACTATTATTACTATTATCTGGTGTAGTAAGTCTTGTAACAATAAAAATAATTAAAATTATAAAAATTATAACTATAATAGCTTTTAATAAAATATCTCTTAATGGAAATCTGCCTCTTGCATTTTCTTCTGTATACATCTAAAATCCCCCTTTTCCTTAAGTTGGCCATATTATACCACAAAACCTAAGGATTGTCAAATTTTAAGCTTACTATTGTACAGCCTGGTATGATTAATTTGTGATAATGTCTTAAGTGTTAACTTGCAAAAATGTCCCAATGA
>CAMMWS010000045.1:0-11738 GCA_946500695.1 uncultured Mycoplasmatota bacterium
ACATAGTGTTATTGACTATTAATTATGCTTTCCGATAAATTTAGACTCCGTCGCTAAATATTAAAATTCAATATATACAAAATTAGCAAAATTATAATATCTATAACTACTCTATAATCTTTAACATAATTTTTTTATATTTTTTTAATCATTTTTTTACCATTTTCTTTAGTCATATTATTTGATAAAGGTTTTGTCAATTGATCAGTATATAAAATATTTAAACGGTGTAAAGCTCTAGTCATTGCAACATATAACAATTTCATATCATTTTGATCAGTTGAAGAATAAAACTGTTCTGATGCATTAGTAATAATAACACCATCAAACTCTAAACCTTTTGACAACTCGCTTGTTAAAATACATACACCACCATTATATTCAGAATCATCACTTGTTATTAAAGTTGTATCAAAGTTTTCATTATCTAAATATAATTTTATTTTTGCACAATCTTCAACATTTCTACATATGATACCAACAGATTTATAATCTTTATCTGAATATTGATATAATAATTCAGATATTCTCGTATTTATATCTTGAGTTTCCTCCTTCATATACTCAACTTCAGTTCCTGTTCTTATAACAGGATTCGCTTCGCTCATATTTAAATATCCTAAAATCTGATTTGCTGATCTTGTTATTTCCATTGTTGTTCTATAGCTCTTACTTAATTGTAATATTTCACAATTAGAGTTAAAAATCTGTTTTTGAACATCTTCCCAAGAATCTACACCACGACTTGGATATATTGATTGTGCTAAATCCCCAAAAACAGAAAATGTAGCATCACTAAAAATCATTTTTAAAATATAATAATGAAACATACCTAAGTCTTGAGCTTCGTCAACAATAACGTGAGCATATTTTTTAAATACTTCTTGTTGATTTCCATTATTTAAAATATCAATATACATCAAAGATGGCAAATCTTCAAAATAAAACTTTTTCGATTTAATAGAGTTTAAAGTCTGTTTCTTAAGCAATTCAATTTCATCATGGCTTAAATTTTCTATACAACTAATATTAGATACAAAATTTTTATATAAATTTAAAGTTGTAATTTTCAAAGGTTTAAAATAGTTTTTAATAGTTTTAGAACATCCTGTTTTTAATTCTTTCTTTATTTCATCTAATTTATTCATAATATTTCTTTTTTCTTCAGACCCATTTGGAAGTGTAGATAACTCATCTTTATATTTTGATCTTACTAATTCATAAAGTCGCTCATTATCTTCCTTTATTTTTTGTATTAAAATTTTTTGTATATTAGTAGCTGTCACAGAAAAACCATTAATATCTCTAAAGTATGACTTTATACTATCCTCTGAAATTATTTCTATGCCATCAATTTCAATACCAGAAGAAAGAGAAGTATTAACATATGTAGATATATATGTATCAATTGCATTTTTATAATCTATTGATGTTTTTGCTTTTAAAACCTTTATTTCATTTTGATTATTAATCTTTTTAGAATTAATAATACTTATTTTATCATCAAAAAAATATGTTGAAAAATCATCAAAAGTAAATTGACTAATATTTTCAGTATCTAAATCAGGTAATAATGCTGAAATATAATTTAAAAAATACTTATTAGGACCTATAATAATGAAATTTTCAGCTGTATATTTATCTTCATTATATATAAGATATGCAGCTCTATGTAAAGCTACTGTAGTTTTTCCACTACCAGCAACTCCTTGTACAATAATATTATCATTAAGTGGACGTCTAATAATTGCATTTTGTTCAGCCTGAATTGATGCGACAATATTTTTTAATCTTGCATCTGCATTAGTTGTCAAAAAAGGTACTAATAACTCATCATCAGTAACTAAATCTGTATCCCTTACACTAACTAATTTACCATCTTTAATAAAGATTTGACTTTTTAAATTTAATTTTCCTGTAATAATACCTTCAGGTGCTTGATATTGAACATTACCAATACTTTGATCATAATACAATGTACAAACTGGAGTACGCCAATCGGTAGTTAAAATATTATTGTTTTCATCTGTTATAGTTGTTTTCCCTATATATATTTTATTATTATTTTTCGATCCATCTCTTTGAAAATCAATTCTACCAAAATAAGGATTTAATTCTAAATTTTTTAATTTAGATAATCTTTTAATAATCATATCCTGTAAATGTTTAACTAAATCTTCATCTCCCCATTTTACCTCAGCATACCTTCCTTTATATTTATTAGGTATCTCTCCAAATTCTTTATTTTGATATACTTTTTCCTCTTCTATTCTTTTTTGAACTTTTAATAAATACTCTTTTTCAATGTTAAATCTTTCATTATCTTTCATTACATATTCCCCCTAAAAATCATACTACAATTCTATAAATTCATTATTATAAGCTTTCATTATCATATCTTTTGCTAAAATATCAATATCATCTAAATCTTCAATTTTAACTTTTTTAATCTCATAAAAATTCTCTTCACAACATCTTTTCAATTCCTCTCCTCCTAACATTGGTGTTCCTGTTACTATTTTACAACTAAAAAAATGTGCAATTGAGTCATTTCCTTCATCTACTCCTAAATACCCAATAATATCAACATCCACGGAAAACTCCTCTTTTAATTCACGTTTTACATTTTCTTCCAAAGTTTCACCTTGCTTTATCCCACCTCCAGGTATTACATAGTATTCTTTTATACTTCCATCCTCTTTAATTCTCCTTCTAAACATAGCATACACTTTATCACCATCTATTATAATACCACGTGCACTTACTCTTTTTTCCATTGTTTATCCTCCTTTAATTCTTCACTGATTAATGTCAACACAGTTTCACCAAAAAACAAAATATTATGTTGGACTTCTATAGGGTTTTTAATAGCATAGATTATATCAAAATCTGCTATTTTTGTCAAAGTGTTTATCTTTCCATTTTCTTTCAAATATTTTTTCAAATCATTAAGTACTCTTTCATATCCGAAAGAAAATATTCTCTTTGTATTTAAAAAACATTTTATTAATACAAGTAACTTTTTTAAATACTTTTTATCAATACTAACTTTATTGTTAATTATATCTATATGTAGCCTTCTACATTCGTGTAATACATTAGGCAAATTTTCTGTATCGTTTTGTACAATATAGCTATAATCAATTTTATTTTTAATAACTTTTCCATATAAAGTTGGATTTACTTGATAGTTCTGTTTTTCATAAAGCATAACTTTTGTTTTACCATCTATCCACCCAGTATTAAATTCGTTTTTAGAATATACTGTTAATCCTATGTGAATTTTAAATTTTTCCAATTTTTTAGTAAAAATAGCAACTTCATTTACTACATATTTATTCAATATTATATATATATCTATATCTGAACAACCAACTACAATTTCATTTTTCCCACCAGATCCTCCTAAAATAATGCAACTAAGATTATCCTTGAATTGATTAATTGCTAATTGTACTGTAGCTTTAATAGTTATTTTATATTCTAATGGAAAATTTACATACTTATACTTTTTTAAGATACTATCAATTTTAATAGAGATATCATTAGATTTTTCTACTATAATTTTATCAATCAAACCCTTAAGAGAAAAATTTATATTTTCTTTTACATAAGAATCTAAATGCTTATATTTTATATTTAATCTTTTATAAAAATATTCTACTATTTTTATTTTTTCTTCTTGTAAAATATCAGACTTTAAAAATAAATCTACTAAATTATAAGTGTGTAATATAAAATCATTCATTCGATTAATTTCAGATTGATAATCATTCTTTGTTACAGCACTATTCTCTCTTTTTATATACTTATATAACTCTATATTCTTCGAAGAAACTGTAGGAGAATTAAAAATTAAAATAGGCATCATTCCATAATCTTCATGTAATGTATTTTCCAAAAACGATAAATTTGTTTGACAGAAATATTCTCTATTTATAACATATGACCAAGGTGTTGCAAAAATCTTATTAGATTCGCAAAAATATAATAATGCTTTTAACCCATCTATATTATCAAAATATGGTAAATCAAAACGATAATCATACTCTTTGTTTTCAACACATTGTACAGAGCATTTTAACAAATCAACAGGATATTGTTTTAAATAATTATCAACTTTAACTATTGAATTAGGCACTAACTCATCATCAGAATCTAAAAAAATAAAATAATCACCATGACATATAGATATACCAATATTTCTAGCGACAGAAATACCTTGATGAGAAATTTTATAGTAATTAATTATTTTAGATAAATTATTTTGCCTAATAAATTGCAAAACCACCTCGCTAGACAAATCTTCAGAACCATCATCAATAATAACTATTTCTATATTATTAGACTGTTTCAAAACAGATTTAATACTATTTAATATGGTATTTTCTGAATTATACATAGGAATAATAATACTATATCTATACTTCATTTTTTAACACCTTCATTAACCTTTTTTCATTAATTACATCTTCATTATTTAATACTTTAACACTATGTTTTATTTCATCTAAACTATTAGGATTAGGACCATGAATTTGATTGAAAAATATCATTTTATATTCTGGATCATCATAAGGAAAATTAGCAGGGAATTTTTTTATATCAACCTTCAGTTCTGACAAATCAATATCATATAACGGTCTGTCAAAAGTTATATCATCTTCATTTAAAAATTTTAAATAGTATAAATCAGTATTACTTACATATTTTTTTCTTATGTCCTTCTTTAATTGATATAATTTTTGTAATGATATGGTTATATTATCATTATTTATATCAAAAAAAACAACAATTCCATTGTTTTTAGGATAAATATGATAATAACCCGCAATAGATGTAAGCAATTTTTTCCGAAGTTCTAAACAATTCCCACTACTCATCATAACATCATATTCATATATCATAGATGCTATTTTTGTCCAATTATCCATATAATATAATTTAATACTATTAATATTTTCAATATTAATTACATTTTTAAAATAATATTTAAGTGATACCTCATTGTTAAGAGCATCTGGTTTTATAATATTAATTACATTCATACAACCCCCATATTAGATAGCATATTTTCAAAAATCAATAAAACATTGCTATCATTTTTGTTAAATAAATAATAAAAATATTCTACTAAATAAATTGAATAGAAATAATCGTTATACTCCATTTCTTCTATATTAAATACACCCAATAATCTCATTATAATATAATATTTAACATCACTACTAATACATATTTTATTTTTTTTCAAAATATTAATATATCTAAGAACATACTCTTTTCTAATATTACTACTTTTATATCTACAATTTATCTCGATGAAGTTCTTATTATTAATTATTATAAAAGGCTCAAATAAAATATATTGCTCAAGTGCTTTTTCATGCAAAAAATAAGATTTAGAATGATATTTAGGACAAAAATAGTTATCATAAAATAATGTAGATATAAACATAATAGCAAACTCACCAATTATACTATTATATCCAGCAGTAACTAAATCAAAAAAGCATGGTTTTATAGAAATATTTAAAGTATTCGGATCTCCTTGACTAAAAAAACATATTTTCTCATTTTCCTTTTCAAAATATTCACCAACTTCATCTATAATCATATTAATGCTTTTACATTTTTTTCCATTAATAAATATAATTTTAGAAAAATTATTATCATCCTTATACCATTTTTTTAGTCTATTCTTAATCCTACCTTTAAAAAATCTGTCATTTGCACTATAATCTAAAATTTTTGTATATTTTAAATTAATATCATAAACAGATAAAATATCATTCATTTTATTAATAACATTTACATTTATACTCGCTTGTTTATCATTTTTGACTAATAAATCATTAAGCAAACCTTTATTTTTTTCTACAGTATCTTCGTATTCATATATGATTACATACTTATTATCTTTCAAAAAGTTATAATATACCATCTTTTTTATAGGTAATTTATTTATTGCAAGTTTATATCCATTCAATTCATCTTGATAATCTGATTTATTAAGTACTTTATAAAAGTATTTTTTATCATTATAAATAAAATTTCCATTTATTGAATTATTCTGTTTATTAACAATAAATTTTAACTTATCCTTTTTCATATTACACCTTACACTAATTCATTAAACTACGACCACCATCTACAACAAAGATACTGCCAGTTGTATATCTAGAAAAAACCTCTAATATCGTTTTAATAAATACAGCTATTTCATCAGGAAGAAAAATCTTCTTGAGTGGAACTTTAGCTAGTGCCACTTTCTTTTCCTCCTTATTATAATTCCAAGAAGCATTCATATCTGTTTCTACTGCACCAAATGAAATTGCATTAATAGTAATATTTCTAGGAGCAAACTCTAATGCCAATTCTTTAGTCAAAATTTCCAAGGCACTTTTTGAGGAATCATATGCATATTTATTTGTTCTAGGTACATTTGAATGTATTGAAAGTACATTTAATATAAATAAGTTTGACTGTACATATTTTGTAACCGCCGATATACAATTACAAGTTCCTATATAATTATTTTTCATTATATATAAATAATCTTTATCGTTATAATGTGAAAAATCAGATATCATTTGTTTAGAAGCATTATTTACAAGAATATCTATATGTTGTCTTTCACTATATATTTCATAAACTACTTTATCTACTTCTGCATAACTCGATATATCACATTTTTTAAAAAAAATATTTATAGAATCAAAATATTTTACATTTGAATCATCTGTATCTAATATATAAATATAATTATCAATCGATAGTAATTCAGCTACTGCCTTTCCAATACCATTAGCTCCACCAGTTATTACAATAATATTATTACGTAAGCGACTCATTTATATGCACCTCTTTACCAAAAAGTTATGGTGATATAACCAAACTTAAAAAATATAATAATAACATACTACATTTTTGTCAACATATTTTTTTACAAGAAATTATGTAGAATTCTACATAAATTAAAAAAAGAGGTATATTTTACTAAATATAGTTATGAAGTTAAACTGGAAAAATTAGTCGAACTATTTGCAGATATTAATGCTCTTCATCCTTTTAGAGAAGGCAATGGTAGATCTCAAAGAGAGTTCATTGAAGAACTTGCTAAAATTAATGGAATTGATTTAAATCTAACTACTGTATCTAAAGATGATATGATTGTAGCAAGCCATGATAGTATTAATGGTCATTATGAAAAGTTACTTGAGATTTTTAAAAAGAATTCTGCACCTCTTTCTGTAGAAGAAAGAATATACTTTATAAAGTTATATTGTATTAAAGATCTATGTGACACTCTAATTGATTAATCAGTTAGGGTGTCTATTAGTCTAGGGCTATGATATTCGGTTTATTATTTTGTGCCACAGAAAAATCAAACAGAAATGAGCCTGTGCCACTCTTGTGCCACTTTGTTCGAAATAAGCCAAAAAAATTAAAAAAATAGGGATATTCTAAATCTGTTGAAATACTTGGAAATTTCTTGATTTCACTACGTTTCAAAGCATTTCAAGAGATTAAAGATATTCTCTCCAAAACTTTTGATGGGAGTTCGATTCTCTCCGCCCCTGCCATTTAGAATTATAAGTAGCAATAGTGCTGCTTTTTATTTTTATCTAACAAGTTATCGATTTTATCTGAAATCTACTATATAAAAATTTTATCTTTCTTATTTTATTTAAATAGACATAACTTAACATAAAATCGATCTTATTAACTTGCTTTCTTTTAATATAAAACCTACAATTAAGATGGAGGTAGAATATGGAAGCAAAAAATATTAAAAATGTTGCCTGTGTTGGTGCAGGTGTAATTGGTTATAGTTGGGCTTTATATTATTCTCTAAAGAAGCTATCAGTAAATGTTTATGATATAACTGATGAAGCTTTAAATCTTGCCAAAGAAAGAATTCACGAAAGTCTACTTAACTTAAAGAAAAATAATGTTGTAACAGAAGAAGAAATTAACGAAATCGAAAGTAGAATTAATTACACTACTTCAATGGAAGAAGCAGTAAAAGATGTAGAATTTATTACTGAATCTGGTCCTGAAAGCTACGATGTTAAAAGAAAAATGGTTGAAGAGATGGAAAAGTATACCAAAGAAGATACAATTATTGCCTCATCTACATCAGGACTACTAATTACAGAAATAGCAAAGGATGCAAAACACAAAGAAAGATTCATTGGAGCTCATCCTTATAATCCACCACATTTAATACCACTAGTAGAACTTACTAAAGGAGATTATACAACTGATGAAGTAATAAACACTGCTAAAGAGTTTTATCAATCTATTGGTAAAGAACCAGTCGTATTACAAAAAGAAGCCTTAGGATTTATCTGTAATCGTATTCAAATGGCTGTTTATAGAGAAGTATGTGATTTAGTAATGAAAGGTGTATGTACTATTGAAGATGCTGATAAAGCCGTTACCTATGGGCCAGGATTAAGATGGGCTATTATGGGACCTAGTTTAGTCTTTGAATTAGGTGGTGGTAAAGGTCATGTAGATGGTCTTATGAAACACTTAAACTCATCTATTAGTTTATGGTTACATGATATGGCTGATTTCAAAGATTTTCCAGAAGAATTTCCTGAAATAGCAAGAAAAGGTGTCGAAGAAGCTTTAAAAAACAGACCTAAAGAAATAGGTAATGATGATGAATCACTTGCTGAATACCGTGACAAAATGTTAATAGAAATATTAAAACTACATAACAAACTCTAAAAGTAGATAACAAAACATCTACTTTTTCTTTTAATTATCTGCTATAATTTAATTACTAAGGAGAAAAGCAATGAAAAATAAATATAATAAACTAGTACGTGATAACATACCAAATATTATTAAAGAAAATGGTCAAAAACCAATATATCATACTTTAAACGATGGAGAATATTGGGACGCTTTATTACAAAAAGATACCGAAGAGTTACAAGAAGTAAAAGAAGCCACAAGTAAAGATGAAGTATTAAAAGAACTAGGAGATAAACTAGAACTTATTAGAGCAATGGCAGAGTATCAAGGTTTTACATTAGATGATGTTATAAAACAAGCAGATAAGAAGAAAGAAACAAATGGAGGATTCCAAAAGAGATTATTTTTAGAAACAGTAATAAAAAAAGAGGAAGGCTAACCTCTTTTTAATTTTCACTTTCTGCAGTATATAAGTTTTGATATTGTTTACAACTCTTTAATAATTCTTTATGAGTACCACTACCAACTAACTTTCCTTTTTCAATAACATGAATAGTATCGGCATCAACAATAGTAGATAGTCTATGGGCAACTATAATAACTGTATGATCTTTAACTAAGTCATCAATAGTCTTTTTAATATATTCTTGAGACTCATTATCAAGAGCACTAGTCGCTTCATCAAAAAGAATTATCTTAGTATTTAAAAGAAGTGTTCTTGCTATAGCAAGTCTTTGTTTTTGACCTCCTGATAAATTAATACCACCTTCACCAATTACCGTATCATATCCTTTTGGCAAACTCATAATATAATCATCTATATAAGCTCTTTTACAGTACTTTCGCACCATCTCTAAACTAACATCTTCCTTAACTAATCTAAAATTATCAAGTATTGTTAAATTAAATAAAAATGGACTTTGTCTAATAATAGAAATATTACCTCTTAAAGACTCTTCAGTTAAATCTTTAATATCAACACTATCTATAGTAATAGAACCTTTAGTAGGATCAAAATACCTAAGCAATAAATTAAATATTGTACTCTTACCATTACCACTACGTCCTACAATAGCAATTTTTTTCTTAGGTACAATCTCTAAATTAAGACCATTTAAAGTATAATCTTCATCTTCTTTATACTTAAATTTAACATTATTAAACTTAATAACGCCTTTAGTATTCTCTAACACTTTAGAACCATATACTTCATCTTTATATAAATCATTATTTAAAATCTCTCCTATTCTTTTTAAAGAAACTGTTACTTTATTAAAACTAACTCCAAAGTCACTAATACTCTCAACTACTTCATCAATTCGCCATATATAAGACTCCATCATTAAGAAAACAGAAAGACTAATAACACCATCTAAATAACACTTACCAGTTGTAAATAGTATTAAAAACTGAATCAAGAAATAAGCTAAATTGTTAAATCCATAATACCATCTTTCATATCTTCTAACTTTAGCAGTATGAGAAAATAACTTATCAATAACTTTAGAAACATTACTTTCTATTATTCTAGTAATACCAAGTGACTTAATCTCTCTAATTCCTGTAATATTTTCTGTTGCAACTTTTACATAAGAATCACTTTCTTTTTTTATTTTCTCCTGACTTTTCTTAATTCTAGGAAAAAACTTCATGGAAATAAATCCCATAATAACTGCAAGTAATAAAATTTCTATAAATAAGACAATTGATATTCTTATCGCAATAACAATAACTATAATTACAACTACTGCCTTACAAATAAGTCTAACCATTTTAGATAATAATTCCATTACTCTATCAGGATCAGTATATAACCTATTTATAAATTCTCCTACACCTATCTCTTCAAATGCAATAGCAGGTAATTTATCTATCTTTCTATACAAGTCTTTACTTACATTTTTTGTAAACTTAATCTCAAAATATGTATATAAAGCGTCTCTTGGTATCTGTAAAAAAGTGTAGAAGATAATGTAAATTCCTTCATATAAAGCTAGATAAAATACAAAGGTATTCAAATCTTTAGCGGTTAAAGCTTCAACAGCAACACCCCAAAAATATACAGATATCAAAGCAGGCAAATAAGATAGTGCAACTAAGACAATATAAAGAACAAGCTTTAATTTATCATCTTTAATATAATCCCAAAATATTTTAAAATGTTTTAACTTTTTCATACAATAAAACTCCTCTCCAACAAAAAAACTACTTTACAGCAGTTTCCATAAATATCACATTAAAAAGAATAAGAAAGATTTTAAACTACTACTGTAAAAATATGTCGTAAATAATTTTATTTACACTAGTAACTAAAAGTCTCATCCTAATCACTCTTCCTTTCAAGTGACATAATAATATCATAATAATACATACTTGTCAAAATTAGTTAAACAGATCCATATATTTTTTTAGAGTCTTAGTACAACTTCTATCTATACATTCTCTTCTATTTTTCTCATTCACTTCATCACTTTGAGACACATCATAATAAATATAATCATCCAATAAAATCTTATCTTTATATACAAACATATGAGTCTTTATAGGCAAATATAAAGTAGGGACCTCTGAAGCACGCACGCTTCTTGCTATTCCTTCCGCAGGATCCCAACTACAATGAATATACACTCTTTCAGATTTTTTAACAATTAAATCATATAAAGTATCAATCATTAAATATCTAGAAAAATTATCAATAGCAACTTGTTTCTTTTTCTTTAGCTCTTCATTTTCTAGTAACAAATTAGAATTATATAATGGTGTAGACCAAAAAGAAACAGCCTTAGAAACCAGTTCAGATAACTCTTCTTTTTCTTTTTCTGCCAATTTAATAGAAGATAATTTAATTGCCTCACTTTTTAATGCATACTTAAAAGCATATTTTGCATTTTCAAACATAATATCCCCCCTCAATTAAATTTGGATATATAATATCATGTAAATAAAGCATTGTCAAACTAACTCTTAATCCAGATAGTGTTTCCAAAGTGTGGAGATTTATGAAAGAAACCTTTACAAAATAAAAA
>CAMMWS010000046.1:0-11670 GCA_946500695.1 uncultured Mycoplasmatota bacterium
ATTATACCACGAGTTCTTTCATCTTTTTTATTTTCCGATAAATTTAGACTCCGTCTATTATCGTAAACATTTGCATAAATGTAATAATTATGATATGATGTATATGTAAGAAAAAATTTCATACAATATAAAAAGAGGAACAATTCAATTCGTCAAGTGAATGTCGCCTCCAAAGATTGGTTTTGACACTCAAATATTTTGTTGAGTGTCGTTTTTGTTGTTAATAGAGTGATTTCTTTGATAATGTGCTAGTTAGAGTAATATAATTTAATTTTTAATAAATATTATTGATATTTTTATCTTCTTTGTGTATCTTTTTTTTAGTTTGGTATTTCCATATATCTTCGTCAATAGGTTGAATAGTACCATTTATTTTTTGATAATTACATACATTTAATTCTATTTCAAAACCTTCTTCTGAAATAGCGTCTTTGAATTGTTCTTCACTAATTATGCATGATTGAGTTCTTGCTGCTATAACATTTCCTTTTTCATCAAAGATTGTAGTTGGATTTGTGCTATCAATTAAGAAAAATTTTTCTTTAGTTGTTTGTACTAGATTAAAAGCATGGGCTTCTTCTGTATTTTTTGTGGAAAAATAACCTGAGATATAATAAGAATTAAAACCCATGAAAGCTAAAATGTTTTGTGTTAAAGCAGCATATTCTGTACATTCTGCTATTGAATTATCTTTAAATATTGCTATGTCAAACCATTTGCTATAATATTCTTGATAAAGTTGTTCGCTCTTTTGTCTTATTTCTGAAAGCTGCATTCCCATATTATCAAATGAGGCTTCTCTGTTATTTTTGTTATTACCATTTTTACCAACACCAAAATATTTTTTTAAAAAAGGAGATATTGCTAGAATTGCTGTGTTTATATCTGTTATATTATTTTTATTAAGATAGTTAATATATTCATAAATATAATCTTGATTTTTCATTGTGTATTTGGAAGGTAATGGTTCGTCTAAATTACTCATTACATAAACTTCAGAAAATATTAAACTATCAGTTGTGGATATAAATCCTTGATGAATTGTATTAACACCTATTTCTTTATTTTGTTCAGCTTCGCTATTTAAGATTATTAATCTTTGTTCTATCATATTTTTTTTCTTCTCGTTATTTTGTTCTTTTAATATTTTTTCAAACCCATTCATGTTTATCTCCTTAAAATTATTATATCAAAAAAGTAATAGAATTTATATGTTTTTTGTGGTATAAGATTTAAATGGAGGTAGTATTATGATTCTTTTTGTAAGTGGTAGATGTGATATAGTAGCATTCTATACTCCTTGGTTTATGAATAGATTAAAAGAAGGATATGTTGATGTTAGGAATCCTTTTTATAAGAAGCAGGTTAGTAGAATATACTTTAATGATGTAGATTCAATTTACTTTTGTACTAAGAATCCTAGACCTATTGTTCCTTACTTAAAAGATATAGATAAGCCTATACTATTTAATGTTACAATTACTCCTTATAAAAGAGATATTGAACCTAATGTATTAGATAAAGAAAAGATAATTGAAAGTGTTATAGAAATATCTAAGATTATTGGTTCTGATAATATTTATGTTAGATATGATCCTATATTTTTAAGTGATAAGTATAATTTAGATTATCATATTAAAGCATTTGATAGACTTTGTAGTTTACTTAATGGTTATGTTAAACATATTATTGTTTCTTTTATAGATGATTATAAAAATGTAAGGAAGAATATGGGAGTACTTAGAGTTAAGCCTTTTACTAGTGATGACTATAAAATAATAGGAACATCGTTTAGTTCTATTGCAAGTAAATATAACATGACAGTACAAACTTGTTTTGAAAAAGAAAATCTTGTAGAGTATGGTTTTATTAAAGGAGATTGTTTAGGAGTAGAACTTGCTAAAAGACTTACTGGTAAGACTAAATTTAAGAAAAGTAGGATTAGAAAAGGTAATCTTTGTAACTGTGTTGAAATGGTTGATATAGGTTATTATAATTCTTGTAAACATTTCTGTAAGTATTGTTATGCTAATTATAGTGAAAGTGAAGTTATAAGTAACTCTATGAAACATAATGTAAATTCTTCTTTACTTATTGGTGAGTTAGAAAAAGATGATATAATAAAGGTAAGAAAAAGTTAATGAGGTGATGTTTGTGAGAATTAATTATTCTGATGAGAAAATTGTTGATAGTGATAAGTCTATATTTTTAGCAGGTCCTACACCAAGAGGAGAAAATGCTAAATCTTGGAGAGTTGATGCTTGTAAAAAACTAGAGAAATTAGGTTTTGATGGGGTTGTTTATGTTCCGGAGTATTCATCATGG
Organism: uncultured Mycoplasmatota bacterium; assembly: GCA_946500695.1. Lineage (GTDB taxonomy): Bacteria > Bacillota_I > Bacilli_A > RF39 > UBA660 > Onthousia. The sequence continues at coordinate 2,326 of CAMMWS010000046.1, forward strand.
AAACCTAAAGAAGATTATGTTGATCAGGCAATGTGGGAAAGAGAAGGACTAACTAAAGCTTCTATTATAGTATTTTGGATACCTAGAAGGTTACCTGATATGCCTGCATTTACTACTAATGTAGAATTTGGATATTGGTTACATTCCAATAAAGTTATTTATGGAAGACCAGATGATGCAGTTAAGATCAAATATTTAGATTGGTTATATGAGTTAGATTATAATGAAAAACCTTTTAATAATTTAGATGATTTATTGAAAGGGGCAGTTAAAAAGGTAAAAGATAAAGGGAAAATTCTATCTAAAGATAAATAGTAGGAGGTGATGCTCCCCGTGAAAAAGAAAATTATTATAATATCTGCTATAGTTTTAGTTGTTATTCTTGTTATTTCATTAATAATTTATTTTAATACAAGAATAGTTGTGGATAATAGTGGTTTTACTTTAAAAGATGATCTTGTTGTTAATGTTTATAGTGATGTTAAAGTAAAAGATTTTATTAAAGATATAGATGGTAAAGTTGACTATAATAATAAAATTGATACTACTGAGTTAGGTACAGTTGATGTAGAATTTATCTATTTAAATAAGGATAATAAAAAGAGAAAAGGTACTTTTGAAGTTGAAGTTAAAGATTTAGAAGAGCCTTTAATTTGGTTATCTAATAGTTATAGTGTTAGAGTAGGTGAAGATGTTAACTTAGAAGATGAGATACTATGTGCTGATAATTATGATAGCAATCCTAGTTGTAAAATTACAGGTGATTATGATTTAAATACAGCAGGGAATTATTCTTTAGTTTATGAGGCAGAAGATAGTAGTGGAAATACCGAGAGTGTAGACTTTACTTTATATGTTTATGAGCCTCGTGAAGTTACTGGTGGAGGAAGTAGTAGTGATGTTACTAGTACTGATTTTAATACTATTTTAACTGAACATAAAAGTGATGATACCTTAATTGGTATTGATGTTTCTAAGTGGCAAGGAGCGATAGATTTTGCTAAAGTAAAAGAAGCAGGGGCTGAATTTGTTATGATTAGAGTGGGACATCAAAATGGTGTAGGTGGAGATTATATTCTTGATCCTTACTTTAAACGAAATATCAAAGCAGCAATGGATAATGATTTGAAAGTGGGAATATATTTTTATTCTTATGCAGATAGTAAGAAAGAAGCGAAGGAGCAAGCAGAGTGGGTAATTAAGCAAATAAAAGACTATGATATTACTTTACCTGTGGCTTTTGATTTTGAGTCGTTTACATCATTTAATAGTATGAATCTTAGTTTGTATAATTTAAATGAAGTGGCGAAAGAATATTTTTCTACTTTAAAAGATGCAGGATATGATACTATGCTTTATGGTAGTAAGAATTATTTAAATGCTATTTGGAAATATAATACTAATAAAATATGGCTTGCTCATTATACAGATGAAACTGATTATGATAAAGATTATATGATGTGGCAGTTATGTCAAGATGGTGTTATTGATGGTATTAATGGTTATGTTGATATAGATATTTTATATAAATGATTTTATTAATTTGTGTTATACTAAAAGAGGAAAGGATGATTATGTTGAAAGATAATATTTGGAAGAAGTATGATGCAGTAGAGGTTTCTAAAGTATTTGAAATGGGTGAAGATTATAAAAAGTTTTTATCTATTTCTAAGACAGAAAGAGAATGTAATAAAGAGATTATTAGACGTGCAGAGGAGAAAGGTTTCCACAATATTGTGGATTATATTGAAAATGGAAAAGCTCTAAAACCAGGGGATAAGATTTATGCTGATAATAGAGGTAAAGCAGTAGCATTATTTATAATTGGTAAAGATTCTATTACTAAAGGTATGAATATATTAGGGGCTCATATCGATTCTCCTAGACTTGATTTAAAAGCTAATCCTTTATATGAAGATACTGATTTTGCTTATTTAGATACACATTATTATGGCGGTATTAAGAAATATCAATGGACTACTATTCCGTTAGCTTTACACGGGGTTATTGTTAAAAAAGATGGTACTAAGATTGATGTTAATATAGGAGAAGCTGAAGATGACCCAGTATTTTGTATAACAGATTTACTTCCTCATTTAGCAGGAGAACAGATGAAGAAGAATGCTAGTAATTTAATAGAAGGTGAAGCTTTAGATGTTTTAGTTGGAAATATGCCTCTAAAAGGAGAGGACAAAGAGAGTGTGAAATCTAATGTGCTTTCTATCTTAAAAGAGAAATATGATATAGGAGAAGATGACTTTTTATCTAGTGAAATAGAAGTAGTACCTGTAGGATGTGCTCGTGATATGGGTCTAGATAAAAGTATGGTGTTAGCATATGGTCAAGATGATAGAAGTTGTGCTTATTCTTCACTTATAGCATTTTTAGATGCTGAAGCGACTGATAAGACTTTAAGTTGTATTTTAGTAGATAAAGAAGAGATTGGTAGTGTAGGTGCTACAGGAATGAGATCAATGTTTTATGAAAATACGATAGCAGAGATTTGTCATTTGTTAGGTGAAGATAGTTTAGTTGCTTTAAGACGTGCATTTTCAAATTCTAAAATGTTATCAAGTGATGTTAATGCTGCTTATGATCCTTTATATGCTTCAGTTATGGATAAACGTAATTCTTCATATTTAGCTCGTGGTTTAGTATTCTGTAAATATACAGGAGCTCGTGGTAAGAGTAGTAGTAATGATGCAGATGCTGAGTTTATTGCTGAGTTAAGAAATGTATTAGATAGCGAAAATGTTTCTTATCAATTATCTGAACTTGGTAAAGTAGATGCTGGTGGCGGTGGTACTATTGCTTATATTCTTGCTAATTATGATGTAAAAGTAATTGATGGTGGTGTGGCTGTTTTAAATATGCATGCTCCATATGAAGTTACTAGTAAAGTAGATATATATGAAGCATATCGAGGTTATTTGGCCTTTTTAATGAAAGCATAGTTAAATAAACTTATGCTTTTTTATTCTATTATTAGAGGAGTAATTTTAGATATTATTACGAAATAAAGAGAGTGACTTCTTATAGTTAGTCATGTATAATAGAGTTATTATAGTATATGGAATATCTAAAAAGGAAAAAATAGTTTGTTATAATACTTAGTTTTGATTTTATATGAAAGTATAGAGGAAAGTATATGAAAAGAGAAGTTAAGGTATTTGTATTTAGTATGTTTATAAATTTTTTTATATCTATTTTAAAAATAGGTGGGGGACTTTATTTTAATTTTGCATCTTTAATTTCAGATGGAATGCAAACATTAAGTGATTTTATTACTGATATTGTTTCTTTTATTGGAATAAAAGTATCTAAAAAACGTCCTACTAAAAGTCATCCTTTTGGTTTTGGTAAGATGGAGTATATTATAAACTTAGTAATAGGAGTTATATTATTACTATTATCTATTTTTATAGTAGTTAATGGTTTTATTAGTAAATGGCATATTCCATCACTTTTAGTACTATTTATTTTATTTGTAGCTTTAATGCTTAAGGTAATATCTTTGTTTTTTCTTTATTCAGTTGGTAAAAAGATAAATAGCCAGTTGTTGATTACATCTTATCAAGAATCAAAGATGGATTTATATTCTTCTATAGGCGTTATTGTAGCGACTATTTTATTACAGTTTTCAGATGATATTGTTATATTTAGATATGTTGATATAGTAGTTGCACTTGTAATGGGATTTGTTGTATTTAGAACAGCTTTTAATATTTTAAAAGATAATTCTATGAATTTAATAGGTAAAGTTGAAGATAATTTAGAACTTTATCAGAAAATTGAAAAGTTTTTGTTAGATATAAAAGGAGTAGAGAAAGTAAAATTTTATTTAATTCGCTATGGCAAATATTACAAGATTCAATTAATGGTAGAGATGGATGCTAATCTTACACTTAGACAAGTTACAAGATTAGAAGAAAAAATAAAAAGAGAACTAGTTTCTCATAGAAGCTTTGGAGTTAAGTATCCTACTATATATGTTACATCTAATCTTGATGATTAGAGAGATATAATGATGAAGCGTTATATGAAAAGAGTTAGTGTTAGAGATTATTGTATCCAAGAAGAATTAAGGAAAAGATTATTATTGGCTGGTGTTTAGTCAGAGAAAGTAAAAAAGATAGGATAGGAGGTTTGTTATGAAGTTGTATTTGTGTGGAGGAGGTTCTTCTGAACAAATTATTTTTGCATTATTAAGTTTTTCTAATAATTTAGATAAATCAAAGCCAATTTTATATATTCCTCTTACTATGAATGAATCTAGATATGAAAGTTGCTATAATTGGTTTAAAGAAGAGCTTAAATATATAGGTTTATCTAAGTTTGAAATGATTGGATCATCAGAAGAATTATCTTTGAAAAATTTATATAATTATAGTGCTATATTCATAGGTGGTGGTAATACATATAAATTACTCTATGAATTGAAGCAGAATAATAATTTTGAGAAAATAGAAAGTTATTTAAAAAATAATGGTATAGTATTTGGTGGTAGTGCTGGTGCTATTATCTTTGGCAAAGATATAAATACTTGTTTGTTAGATGATGGAAATATTGTTGATTTGAAAGATACTAAAGGATTTAATTTGTTAAATAATTATTCTATTTTATGTCATTTAAATAATAAGAATTTAAAGAGAAATAAAAAGTATTTACAAAATTATTCAATTAATGAGAAAGTAATATATTTACCTGAAGAAGATGTTATACTGGTAGAAGATAATAAAATAAGTATTATAGGAAATAAAAAATATATGATATTTAAAAATGGAAAGTTTGAATATCATAATTTTGCTAATTTTAAGAAAGATATTGTTGACGTTTAATTAAGAGGTGGACAATGTATAATGTGTTGTTTAGTAAAATTGAATTTGGTATGGATTTAGTAGTAGAACGGTTAAAAGAATATGTTAAATCTGATTATAAAGTAGCAATTTTTCCATGGGCTTTTCCTGGCGAGATAACAAGTGAAGAATTTGAGAAAGAGTATTTTCCTATAGATGGTAGAAGATATAATAAATACTATACTGAATTAAAAAAAATAGGTATTAGTAAAGAAAATATTAAAGTATGTAACCCTTATAAAGATACTAGAAATGACCTTATTGAAATTATTCAAAATAGTGATATTTTACTTTTGCCAGGTGGAAATCCTGAAATGTTTTTTAAAAAAGTTTTGCATGGTACGGAATTAATATATTATATTAAGCATTACAAAGGAATAATTATTGGTGAGAGTGCTGGGTGTGAATTACAATTAAAGAGATATTTTATTACTGCTAAAAATAATTATTATAAGTATTTTGCATTTTATGATGGATTTGGAGTGTTAGATGATCCTTTTTATATTGATGTCCATTCAATAAATAATAAGAGATACTTAGCAAAATTACAAGAAGTTGCTAATGATAAGAATAAAAATGTATATGCTATTTTTGATGATGGTGCACTTATTTATAATAGAGATTCTAGTAAATTAGAAATATTTGGTAACGTTTTAACTTTTGTGCCAAAAGATAATTATAAATAGTAGCAAAATAGGCCTTTTTACATATTTTAATGTAGAGGTGAATATTATGAATGAGCGAAGAGTAACAGGTGTTGTGGTTGATGCTGGACATGGGGGATACCTTTATACACGGTGCAATAAAACAAGTGAAAAAGCCTTATAATATAAGGGTTTCTGAAATTTTTTTTAAAAAATAATATTATTAAAAAAATCATTTTTTTTAAGATCTTTAATAAAAAAGGTCTTTTTTATTTGTCTGAATAAAAGAAGGGGGTTGATATAATGACAAATAAAATTTTAAAAATAGGAACATTTTTTAGTGGAATTGGGAGTCCAGAAAAGGCTTTAGAAAGATTAAGGAATGAGAAAGTTATTAGTGATTATAAAGTAGAATTTTTTTCAGAGATAGATAAGGATGCTATTAAAAGTTATTGTGCTATTCATGGTGTAAGTGAGAAACTAAATTTAGGTGATATTACAAAACTTAAAGGTAAAGATTTACCATATTGTGATTTGTGGATAGGTGGTTTTCCTTGTCAGGATATTTCTTGTGCTGGTAAAATGCGAGGTTTTACTTTTGAAAGTGAAACAAGATCAAGTCTTGGGTGGGAGATGATTCGATTATTAAAAGAAGTAAAGGAAAAACCAAAATATGTAATATTTGAAAATGTTGCCAGTATAACAAGCAAAAAATTTAAAGATACTTTGGATTTATTTAAATTAGATTTAACTAATATGGGTTACACTCTTTATGATAATGTTTTGAATGCGGTTAATTTTGAAATACCTCAAACTAGAAGAAGGTATTTTTTAATTGCTATTTTAGGTAAACATGAGAAGTTTAGTTTTCCAGTAGGACATCCTACAAATATTAAATTTAAAGACTTTTTAGATAAAAGTGTAGATGAAAAGTATTATTATACCGATAATACTTTTCAAAAAGATGGTAATAAATATGTATTAAAGAATAAGAAAAGAAAAGATATAAATTATGTTATTGATATTGAAAAATTGTTAAATGGTGGAGTTTGTGGTATTGATACTCATTCTAAATTTCATCAATCGCAAAGATTATTTTCAGAAAATGGTTATGCACCAACAATTACAGCAAGTAATACAGCTGACAATGCAAAAGTTGTAGTAGAAAGTGAGGTTTGTTAATGAGAGTTAGAAAAATTACATCAAAGGAAGCATGGAGATTAATGGGATTTTCAGAAGAAGATTATTTAAAGGCTAGCAAAGTTTGTTCAGATACTGCATTATATAAACAAGCAGGAAATTCTATTGTAGTGAATGTTATTTATGAAATTTTAAAAGCATTACTTAAAATGAATCACGAACTTAAAAATTTTGGGTACTAAAAAATCAATCCTGTACTAGCGTTTGATTGTTTTTCAATATTATTCTTCTTTTAATAGTAAATTTGTATTATTATGATTTTCGTTTATCATAACTTGAACTAAGTGCTTAAAGTCATCTGGAAAGCATAAATTAATTTTATATATTTTTTTATTCTTTAAAATTATTCGCCAAGTATAACTCAAATTAAATTTCGATAAAGCAATTTTATAATTGAAATCATTGTATTGTATGATAATAGTAATAAAATCAATAATTGCATCGGATTTATAGTTTGTATTTAAACAGCAATCTATAGTTTTAAGATTTTGTTCTTTGCAATATTTGCTTGCAAAACTAAAACTATTTAAAATTAAATCCTGATATTCTTTATTAACTTCTTGCGTATATATTTCTATTTCTGAATTTTTATTTAATGATTTGATAAGATCTTTTAATTCATTATTATCTGCTTGCAATATATCAATATAATTATTAGCAAATTTTAGTAGACTAATTATTTGATTTGAAGTAAGAGAACTGCAAATTGATTTTATAAATTCATCTCTATCATTGTTTGATCTCTCAAAAAAACGCATTCGGCTATTATTATAATTATATTTAGAATATTCAATATAATAGTATTTGTTTATGCCATGTAGGGCTTTTAAAATATAACTTTGAATATAATACTTGATTTCTTTTATTGCATCAACATCATCAAAATAATTTCTCATCATATTTGGATAAAGTAGTCTTTTTATATGTTGATGTTCTAAAAGTTGCAACAATCCGTAATATAAGTTTTCACGGTCTGAATCTAATAATTCATTTAATTCATAACATAATAAATTTAAATAATTTAAGAAATGTATTGTCCAATTATTTAAACCCATTTTCTCTAATTTTTTAGGAAATTCATAATTGTTTATTAATAGCATAATTAAATCTGCATACAATAGTTTACTACTATAAAGTTTTTCTTTTATAAAAGTAATAACATCATTATTTTTTTTATCAGTATCAATATAATTTAAATAGTAGTATTCATCTTCTAAATCATTATTGGTATTAAACTGTTCAATATCAATATTTTTAAGTTTAGATGTTATTTTATTATAAAAATTTGTTTCTGAATAACCTTCATTAAAAATACTTTTTATAATTTTATCATCTTCTAATAATATTGGAATAATTAATGTTATATTTTTGGAATTAATTTGTTTTTGTTTGTTTAACCATTTAAAGAACTCATTAAATCTAAGTGCTATTTTTTCAATTTCTTTTGTTTTTGATGATTTAAAATCTTTATAAGTGCTCATAATATTAAAGATTGTTACACCATAGATTAAATTTAAATTTTCAATTGTCTTTTTCATTTATACCTCCTCACAATTTTTATAGGAACAAGTTGTACCTATATTTAAAGATTTTAAAAATAGTGAGATACAATAATAGATGTAGTTAGAGGTGGGTGATAAAAAGTGAAAATAGTTGTTAATGACTATACTCCACAAGAGATAGCAAAGCTACTTCGTGAAGCAACTGATCTAACACAAAAAGAGTTCGGAAAAACTATTAATAGATCAGAACGTAGCGTTCGTACTCTTGAAAGTGGAACTAGACATTTAACCGTTGAAACTTTACTTAACATTGCAAATACCCATAACTTTAAAATCATCATAGAGAAAGAAGATAAGTTCGATGAATAAATCTTCTTTTTTTGTATCTCAAATAATACTATATCATATAAATCACCACCTTAAAAAAATAAGTAGTACAGTGATTACTGATTAGTTTTTACGTAGTATTTATATCGGTAAAAACATCAGTTTGATTGTACTACTTTTCTATTGATAATTTTAGACCATAGAAGCCGAAAAGTCAATGTCAACATCAAAACCTATTAATATATTTAGTAGGTGGTGTTGATGAAAAATGTAAATTCAAGAGATACAGAAACAAGATTTGCTGATTTAAGATTAGATAATGATTTAAAACAAAAGGATGTTGCTAAAATATTAAATGTTTTAGAGAATAACTATTCAAAATGGGAACGAGGCATAACTGACATTCCATTAGACAAAAGTAATGAATTGGCAAATTATTATAATTGTAGTTTTGATTATTTATTTGGATTAAGTGAATATAATACAAAAAAGGTTAGAAAAGAAATTAATCTTAAATTGTTTTGTGAAAGATTATACAAATTAAGGAAAGATCATAATTTGTCGCAAGAACAGTTGAGTAGCGCAATTGGTTTTCATCAAAGAACGTACTCCCATTATGAAGATGGCAGTAGAGTACCAACTAGTTTCAAAGTGTATTATATAGCACTTTATTATAAAGTATCATTAGATTATCTTGTTGGTAAATCTGATGATAAAGGTGTAGGTTAGGACTGTAGATTTATTATAAATCTATTGTCCTTTTTTTTGTTTATATTGACATATATTATAAAATGTACTATAATGTACTTATTCAAT
>CAMMWS010000047.1:0-11278 GCA_946500695.1 uncultured Mycoplasmatota bacterium
TTAAATCTTCCATCTTTCATTTTTGCTAACTTTTTATACTTCATACATTTACAACAGAGAACATTTAATGGTTGGGTGTTATCTCCAAGTATTTATTTGGAGGTGATGCATATGAGTAAAAAAGACTTTTTAGTATCGACATTACTTTTTATAATAATTTTACTTATTGTATTACTTTTTGTAGTTATAATTATATTAATATAAAAACAAAAAGAAAGCACCTAACTAAACAGCAGTTTAATTAGGTGCACACACTTTATTGGAGTGCACTCAACACTTGCGACATTGAATGTTCTCATTTTTATTTTATGCAAATTTCTTTGCTAGATACATAATACCATACTTTTACATAGATGTCAAAGTATCAGATGTAAAAATTATTTAAATATAGTTTTAACTCCTAAGTACTCTGGAAAGTGCTTTCTTGCCATATCAGTATATTTAGGATCAATTACTAAATCATACTCTCCAACTAATTCAACAACTTCACCACCAAAGTTCTTTTTATAGTTATAAGAATTTTTTAATTTATTATTAGAAACATTAATATTACCAATTTCATATAAATTATAATATTTATAACCATTATCTATTGCATACTTAATCATTTCATAGTGAAGAGTATAAGACGCATCTAACTTATTATATTCATCTACAATTCCACCATTTAAGGCCACTACTTCATTACCTATAGTTATAAACATATAAATACCCATACTAACATCATCACTACATTTAGAAAAGTATTCTTTTAAACTATTTAATCTTTTAATCTTTTCTTCATCTTCAAGTTCTTTATCAATAAAATATTCTGCAGTCATCTTTGAAATGTGATAATTACTTATTCTAACTTCTTTATCTTTTATTACATCAATAATCATCTTATCAATATTACTAATAATTTCATCTTTCTTAAAATAAACTTCCTTAAACTGAATATTACCATCAAAAGATTGTTTTAAGTCTAGATAGAAAGTTTTAGTAGGGACAATAGTATGATATTTTTTTCTCTCTTCATTAATAATGCATATAAATTTATCTATATTCTCAAAATCCAAGTCTCTTACTTTAAATCCTAATCTTTCATTTCTTCTAACAGTCTGTCTAGCTTTAGAACTAAAGTTATTAAAGATATCATCTATATTCCTATCTTTCAAATTAATTCTACTAAGCCACTTAGGTTGAATTCTATCATTAACTTTAATAAAGTTAGCATTGGTAAGATTAACTTCTACAAAATCATTATAGACTCCTCCCTCTATAATATTACCCTCATTATCTCTATCTCTTACTAAAATATAAGGATCAATTTTTAAGAATACTCCGTGTTTTTCGATAATAAACTTCTTAACTTTTTCTGTGAACTCTTTTAATAACTCTTCATTCTTATAGTCTATTAAAAAACCACGAGGAGAATAGAATATCCTTATCTTATCTTTTTTTCTCTCATAAGAAAGAAGTAAACACGCTCCAACTATATGTTCTTTAATAAATCCTCCCACATAATAAGCGTGAAATTTATCTCCTTCCATAAATCTCCCCCAAGAACTTGTTTGTTGAAAACTACCTAAGGGGTGATTAAGAGCAAACTGATCAAACTCTTTTCTTGTTAATTCTCTAAGTTCCATTAAATCACCTCTATCTTCTTTAATTATACAAGTTACTTTAAAAGTTTTCAATAATATGATATTATAATTAAAGAAATTGGAGGATGTAAAATGGCAAAACTTAAAACAAAAAAGAAAAAAGAAATGAAACAAAACTCTTTCCTTAATGGAGCCTTTATAGCAACTCTAGGAATAGTAGGTAGTAAAATATTAGGTATGCTTTATGTAATTCCTTTTTACGCTATTATTGGTGGTCAAGGAGGAGCATTATATGGATATGCTTATACTATTTATAATTTGTTTCAATCTTTAAGTTGTGCTGGTATTCCTAATGCTATTAGTAAAATCATAAGTGAATATCAAACTTTAGGATACTATAATGCTAAAGAAAAAGCTTTTAGAATAGGACGAAAACTAGCTATATTTATGGGAATAGCCATTTTTATAATTCTATTTATCTTTGCCCCTACCATAGCTAGAGCCATCCTTGGAGACCTAGAAGGTGGTAATACTTTAGCAGATGTTACAATGGTTGTAAGAGTAATTGCTACAGCTATATTAATTGTACCAACTTTAAGTATTTATAGAGGTTACCTAGAAGGCCATAAATTTATAACTCCTCCCTCTATTAGTCAAGTTATAGAACAGTTTGCAAGAGTATTAGTAATCGTAGCAGGTAGTTTCCTTGCTATTAATGTTTTTGATTTATCTTTACAAACAGGAGTAGGTATTGCTGTATTTGGTGCTACTGCAGGTGCTATAGTCGCTTACTTCTACTTGTTAGACAAAGTTAAAAGTAATAAAAAACAACTTTCTGAAAAAACTCTTGATGTAGATGAACCCGTAATTAAAACTAAAGAAATATTAATTAAAATATTCTGGTATGCTCTACCTTTCATTATGATAGATGTATTTAAATCTTGTTATGACTTTATTGACATGACAACTCTTGTCAAAACAATGGTAAATGATGTTGGTTACACAACAGCACAAGCAGAAAATATTATGAGTGTAATTTCAACTTGGGGTAATAAAATTAATATGATTATTGTCTCTATCTCAACTGGTATTATTGTAAGTTTAATTCCAAATCTTACATCTGCTTCGGTTAAAAAAGATAAAAAAGATATACATCATAAGATAAATCAGACTCTACAAGTATTACTATTCATATCAGTTCCTATGACTTTAGGACTATCTTTCTTAAGTGAACCTGTCTGGGAAGTATTCTATGGTAATAATAGTGCATATGGTGCCGTTATAATTAAATACTTTGTCTTTGTCGCTTTAACAATATCAACTTATACAGCTTTAGTATCAATAGTACAAGTCTTAAAATACTATAAAGAAGTTTTAATTTCTCTAGTAGTAGGAGTATTAATAAAATTAGTATTAAATGTTCCTCTAATAAATCTTTTCCATAATCTTGGCTTTGTTCCAGTCTATGGTTCAATAACTGCAACTATACTAGGTTATGCCGTAGGAATTATTCTATGTTTAATCTTCCTAAGAAGAAAATGTGGTGTAAGTTATATGCCAACAGTTAAACTATTAGGTAAAATACTTCTAGCAGATGTCATTATGCTTATAGTTTTATCACTTGTAAAACTAGTAATACCAATTTCTTCATCAGTAAGATTATTAAACATTCCAATTATCGCTATCTATGCTCTTATTGGTGTAATAGTATATTTCTTTGTTGCACACAAATTTAATTTAATAGAAGAAGTATTTGGGAGTAAACTAATAAATAAGATAACTAGTAAGTTTAGGAGGAAATAAAATGACATTAAAAGAAATAGATGTTAAGACGTTTGAAAATTATGCTAAAAAGAGTCCTTATAGGACTTTTATGCAAACAGAAGAAATAGGTAAATTAAGAGAACTTAATGGTTGGACTTCTTATTACTTAGGATTATATGATAATGACAAGTTAGTAGGGGCAACTCTATTAGTAGGAAAAAAAAGACACTTTAACAAGTATGAATTTTATGCCCCACGCGGACCTTTAGTAGATTATTCTGATGAGAAAACTCTAACGACATTTTTAAAACTACTAACAAATTTCGTCAAAAAACATCAAGGCTATGTTCTAAGAATTGACCCTTATGTACCATATAAAGAACGTAATGGTAAAGGAGAAATAATTAAAGATGGTTATGATAATACTAATATTGTGAATACGATTTTAAAGGCTGGTTTTACTAGTATTCCCTATGATGATAGAGAACAAGTAACCTATATGTATGCTTTAGATACTAAAGATAAAACAGAAGATGAAATAATGAAAAATATGAAACCTAACACTAGAAACCTAATTAGAAAAAATATAAAAAATGGTGTAGAAATAGTAGAACTAAAAAAAGATAATTTAGACGAATTTTACAAAATAATGCAAAGTACTGGTTCAAGAAAAGGATTCGATATTAGAAATATAAATTATTACCAAAATATGTATGACTTGTTTAATAAGAAAAATGAAATAAAATATTTAGTAACTAAACTAGACTTATCTAAATATATTAAAATGTTAGAAAATGAATTAGAATGTAATATTGACAAGAAAAATAAACTTAGTGATAATAAAAATAATGATGGTAAAAGAAAAGCTTTAGATGAGACTATTAATGGTTTAAATAAAAAGATAGAACTAGCGCAAGAAGAAAAAGAAAAGTATGGAGAGATTATCACTTTATCAGGTTCTATGTTTATAATGACTAAGAAAGAAGTAGTATATCTATCTAGTGGTAATTATGAAGAATTTTTATCTTATAATTCACAATATTTAATCCAGTGGGAAATGATTAAATATGCCATTAATAATGGTTATGATAGATATAATTTCTATGGAATACCTAATACCTTTGATGATAAAAATGATAAAGACTACGGTATCTATGAATTTAAAACAGGTTTTAACGGCTATATAGAAGAATTAATTGGGGAATTTGGAATAAAGACATCTCCTATCTATTATTTAATAAAACTAATTCATAAAATAAGATATTAAGGAGGAACTACTATGAATATAGAAGAATTGGTAACAAAAGCAGAAAAATTCAATAAAGAAGAGATACAAAAATATAATCCTGATATGGAATTTCTTTATAATATTTCGTATAATGCTGGAATTAAATTAGCAAAAAAATATAAAGCAGATGAAAATATTGTGAGAATTGCTTTAGCAATGATGGATTCAAAATTGCCGGAGGCTCAACATTTAGGAACACCAAAACAACACATATCAATGTCTTCTTCTGCAACAAAAAAATTTCTCGAAGAAGCTACTTTCTTAAATGCAGAAGATAAAGAAAATATTATTAAATGTGTAGAAGAACATCATGGTGTAGAAAAATTCTATAGCATAGAATCAGAAGTCGTTGCCAATGCTGATTGTTATAAATTTGTTCATCCAAAGGGTATATTTTATTATTCTTCAATGCTAGGACGTAGACTTCATGATTTTAACAAAGAGCTAGAACAGTTAGAGTTCAAATTAAATGAAAAACATAACACTATTTCTTTACCTTTAGCAAAAGAAGAATTAGAACCATATTATAAGTTTTTTCAAAAAGCCATAGATGAAGCTAAAAATAGTATTTAATATTTAAATAATTTATATTATCTATATAATAAAAGTAGAGGAGAACTTATGATTTATCCGGAATTTATTAAAGTTAACGACACTATTGGTGTAACAGCACCATCAGATGGTATTACTGATGAAGTTAAACTTAAAAGATTAGATAATGCTATTAAAAATTTTGAAGAGCGAGGCATTAATATAAAAGAAACACCTAATGTTAGATGCAGTGTTAAAGGTAGAAGTAGTTCTTCTAAAGAAAGAGCGATTGAGTTAGAAAAACTTTATAAAGATAAAAATATTAAAGCAATAATTTGTGCCAGCGGTGGTGACTTTTTGCTTGAAATGTTGTCAGACTTGGATTTATCTATTATAAAAGAGAATCCTAAATGGTTACAAGGAAATTCTGATCCTACAGGACTTTTGTTTGCCATTACTACAAATCTAGATATTGCAACACTTTATTCTGATAATTTTGGTTGCTTTGGCATGGAACCTTGGCATGAATCTTTAGAAAATAATTTAGAAATACTAAAAGGAAACATTATAGAGCAAAAAAGTTTTTCTAAATATGAAAAAGGCTTTAAAGATTATATAACTGGAAAAGAACCATATGAATTAACAGAAAAAGTATATTGGAAAAATTTAAATAATGAAGATTCTATTAATATTCATGGAAGAATCATAGGAGGATGCCTTGATTTAATTGCTGATTTATTTGGCACTAGGTTTGATAAAACTAAAGATTTTCTTGAAAAGTATAAAGATGATGGTATTGTTTGGTATTTAGATATTTGTGAATTAACAGGAGAAGTAATTGCTAGAACTCTTTGGAAGCTTAAAGATAATGGCTATTTTAAATATACTAAAGGAATTATTTTTGGTAGAAGTTTTATTTATAATAGTTATTATGATATTACCTATGAAGAGACGATAAAAGATGCTTTAAAAAAATTAAATATACCTATAATTATCAATGCCGATATAGGACATGTCTCTCCTAGAATGACTATTATAAATGGAGCAATAGCAACTATTACTTCATCTAAAGGAAAAGGAAAAATAAAATTCACTTTAAAATAAAAGTTATTCCATTGTACTGGAATAACTTTACAAATATATAAAGATATATTATAATATAAATAGGTGATGAATTATGCTTATAAGAGAAAAATATCTGTCTAAAATAAGAGATTTCTATGATATTACATCTTTAATAAAAATAATTTATGGTATGAGAAGAAGTGGTAAGTCTGTTATTTTAACTCAAATTATGGATGAAATAAAAAATAAGGGTGTTAATGAAAAAAATATAATCTATATTAATTTTGAATCGTTAAAATATGATTTTATTAAAACAGCTAAGGATTTATATAATTATATAGAGTCATTAACAATAGATAATAATAAGTATTATGTATTTTTAGATGAAATTCAGAAAGTAGAAGATTTTGAAAAAGGTATTAATTCTCTTAGAATTACAGACAAATATAGTATATTTATAACTGGGTCTAATAGTAGAATGACTTTATTAGAACTATCAACAGATCTTTCGGGTAGATATGTCAGTTTTAAAATTAATCCATTATCATTCAAAGAAGTAGTAGAACTAACTAATACTAAAGAAGATAAATATGAAGAACTTCTATTAGATATTTTCAAATGGGGAAGTCTACCACAGAGATTTTTATTTGAAAATGATAATGATAAAATTAACTACTTAGAAAGTGTTTATGACTCAATTATTTTAAAAGACATTGTAGAAAGACTAGGTATAAAAGACATTTCTTCTTTTAACAAAGTATTACAATATATACTAGATACAGAAGGAAAAGAGTTCTCAAGAAATCACGTTATTAACTTCTTAAAACAAGAACATCATAATATTGCTAATGACACTCTTTATAATTATTTAGAGGCATTTACATCAACATTCATTATGAATAAAGTATATAGGTATGATATACACGGTAAAACTATTCTAAAAACTTTAAATAAATATTATTCTAATGATTTGGGAATTAAACAAATAAAAACAACAGGAAGAGATTTAAATTACTCTATTGCTCTTGAAAACATCGTTTATAATGATTTAATAGGAAAAAATTATAAAGTCTACATAGGCAAAACAAAAAAGGGTGAAATTGACTTTATTGCTGTAAAAAGTAATAAAATAAAATATATCCAAGTTTGTTATAAACTAGATAAAGAAGAAACAATCAAAAGAGAATTTGAGGCTTTTAACTGTCTAGACGATGATAATGATAAATATGTTATTTCTTTAGATAAAAAAGACTATTCTAAAGATGGCATAAAGCATTTAAATATATTCGATTTTTTAATGAATGATAAGTTTTAAGAAGTAATTCAAAAAAGATGACCTAAAATCAAGTCATCTTTTAATATTCTTAAGTTTATGATATAAAGCATAACTAACCTTATAAGCGTGATACCAGAAAGGACTAATAATAAGATCAAATTCTCCAATTAATTCTACTACTTGTCCCCCAAAACTTTTCTTAAATAGATAAAGTCCAAGTAAAGGATTATTTTCACTAAAGTCACCTGTAATACCATAGAAGTTATATGTATCATAGCCATGTTCAATCGCATACTTAACACCTGCAAAGTGAAGAGTATATGCAGATTGAAAGCTCATAAGCTCTGCTTTAGAGCCACCGTATAATGATAATACTTCTTTACCATATATCAAGAAAAGAATTCCTCCAAGTATTGGCTTATCTCCATACTTTTCTTTCATATCTTTAGTCTTTTCAATATTCTTTTGTAGTCTTTTAATTTCACTCTTCTCAAATTCTTGTTTACTATGATACTTCTTCTCATTCATAGGTTTACTTTTATCTTCATACTGTTTCTTCCTTGCTTTAATAGATTTCTCTAAAGCTTCTATTTCTTTTTTCGTATTTTCTATCTCTTCATCAAAGTCAATCTCTGCAATTAATATTTTCAAAATACCATCATCATGCAAACTATCCCACATATTTTCATAATATGATAAAGGTCTATCAATAAATTCACGACGTTCTCCAGTATGTTGCATAATATCTTTAAATATAGGTAATTCATCTCTTGTAATTTCCCTAACCTTTACACCAAGTCTCTCATTTTTCCTTAGAATTTGTCTTGTCTTAGGATCCATATCCTTCATAACTTCATCAACAGTTCTATTTTTAACTGTAATAGTATGCATCCATCTAGGTTGTAAGGCATCTTGCATTAAGTTAAATCCAAAATGTTTATAACCTAACTTCTTTAAGTTGTCTACAGTATCACTATTATCTATACCATCTTTAACTAAATCACCATTTAAATCTCTTTGCTTATACATAACATAAGGATCTATCTTAATAAAAATACCACCCTTACTTTTAACAAACTTCTTAACTTCCTCTGTAAAATCTTTTAATAAATTAAAGTTATGATAATCTATTAAAAAACCTCTAGGTGAATAAAACATATACTTCTTAACAATAGGAACATGTTTAGCAAGAAGTAAAGCCGCTCCCTTTATCTCCTCTTCATCATATAAACCTACAACATAATGACACCATCCATTATGCTCTTTTAACTTAGCCCAACCTTTAGTCTGATGAAAAGTCGCTTCATCAGTAGTTAAAGCAAATTTCTCTAACTCTTCAAAACTAATCTCTTTCAATTTCATCTTTAAGTTCCTTCTTCTTTCTTTTCTTAATCATATTTCTATAAATTGGCACTACCTTAGTAAAAGCAAAGTAGTAAAGAGGTTTAACTACATAATCAAACTCTCCCATAAACTCAACATAGTCCCCTCCGAATTTCTTTTTAAACTCGTGTAGACCGAGTCTTGGATTATCCTTACTTAAATCACCAACAGTTCCAAACTGATCATATATCTTTAAGCCTCTATCTTTACAAAACTTTAAATGTTCATAATAAGTATGATAATTTACATAAGTTTCTGTCAAGATATTATGGTTACCTGCATAAAGTACCCAAGCTTTATCACCATATTCTAAAATCATATGAGCAGAAAGGGTTACCTCTTCACCATACTCTTTTAAATAATTATTATACTTTTCTACTTCTTTTTCTAAATTTTCTTTTTGTCTAGAAAGTTCCTTAAGCTTATTCTTAGCACTCTTAGACATATTCTCTTTAGGAAGTTCATCTATTTTCTTATTAACATCATCTAAATCATTATTTAATACTTCTAAGCTGTCCTTTATATTAACCTTACCTAAGAATAAAGTTGCTTTATTATCTTTATTAAATAACTTATATAGTGTTTTATAATAATCAATACCATAAGAAACAAAATCTTTTCTTGACTCGGTTAACATCATTAAATGATAAAAAGTTGGTAAATCTTTTTCTGTTCCAATTTCAACTTTGGTTTTAAGTTTAATAGCTTTTGCAATCCTTTGTTTAGTAGTTTTAGAAAAATGACTCTCTATTTCTTCCATACTTTGATTTAAATCAATTCTAAAAGTATATCTTGGCTGTGCTGTTTCAAAGTTCTTAGTAAAGCCCATATGCTTATAACCTAATCTAAGTAATTCGGTATATATTTTCTTGCTCTTAGATTCAACTTCTGTTACTTCACCTTTATAGTTTTCTTTCCTCCAAATAATATCAGGATCTATCTTTACATAAATTGCTTTCTTTCTTTTGGCAAACTTAACAATCTCTTCTGTAAACTCATCTAATATTTTTTTCTCGTTAAAATTAATTACATAACCCCTTGGTGCATACAAATAACATAAACCTAAAGGTAAACTTTTCTTTAATAATAAAGTCGCTCCTACTATTTTACCATTATCGTCAAGCCCTAAATAATAAGGAGTAAGACCCCTTTCTAATTTAGCTAGCTCTCCCCAATCATAAGACTGTAAAAAATGACTTTTATAAGGATTAGACTTTACAAATTTTTCATATTCAACTCTTTCTAAAACTCTTAATTCCATTTCTATCACACCTAACTACTAAAAGTATAGTTTATTTAAGAATAACTGTCAATTTTAGTATATCCTAAAATAATAATTTTAACAAAAAATAAAGAGCCTGAGCTCTTTACATCATATATTTATCATTGCTATTTCCATAGCCTGTATTTTGACTGTCATAATTTCTTGGAGTAATCATTGCTGATTCTATTCTGTTGACTCTATTTTCAAGTCTTCTCATTTGTCTTTCAAGTCTATTCACTTGATTTTCCAAGCTGTTAATTCTTTGATTCATATTATTATTGAAACTAGGTCCAGGACCCATCCCTGGATTCATATTTGGGTTCATTGGCCACATAGGCATACCTTGATTCATATCTTTTTCCTCACTTTCAAGATATTATATTCCAAACATCATATATTTATGATAAAATATGCTATATAAATTGGAGATAAAAACAATCGGAGGTAATAACATGCGACTTAGAAATGTTAAAAATAAAGAAGAAATACTAAATAATTGTCCTTATTTAATAAAAAATCCTGAAGAGTTTCAAGGAAAATGGAATACTTTATTTAATAATAACAATCCAATCTATATTGAAATAGGTATGGGCAAAGGCAAATTTTTATTAGAAAATGCTCTTAAAAATTCTAATATTAATTATATAGGTATAGAAAGATTTGATAGTGTAGTAGCGAAAGCTATTAAAAAAATACCAGAATATATCCCTAATATTAAAATAATAAAGATGAATGCTTTTGATATAGATAAAGTTTTTTTTAAAGAAATAGATTTAATTTATCTTAATTTTTCTGATCCTTGGCCTAAAAAAAGATGGTATGATAGGCGTCTTACTAGCAAAATATTCCTTGATAAATATGATTTAATATTTAAAAATATAAAAAAGATAGAAATGAAAACAGATAATGAAGATCTTTTTATCTATTCCCTTGAAACATTAAGTAAAAAAGGATATGCTTTAAGTGATATTTCTTTTAACTATCATAAAACTCATCAAGATATTATAATGAGTGAGTATGAAATGCGCTTTAATAAAGAAGGGAAAAATGTCTATCATCTTTTTGCCAGGATAAACGCATGAAATTTTAAAATCATGTGTTTTTTTCTAGTAATTTAGCAA
>CAMMWS010000048.1:0-11098 GCA_946500695.1 uncultured Mycoplasmatota bacterium
AAAATAAGAAGGAGGAATTATATATGAAAAAAATAGTTGGAGAAGGACAAAAATTTGAAAGGATTAGACGTATTACAGGTTATTTAACTGGTGATGTTGATAGATTTAATAATGCTAAAAGAGCTGAAGAGAAAGATCGTGTTAAACATACTGGATTAAATGATATTTTAAAAAATAAAAAAGAAGGTAAATAGTATGAAAATAAGACTAGCAGCTTGGTTGCAACCTGATTCAATTGTTGATGGAGAAGGGGTAAGGACTGTTATTTGGACACAAGGATGTCCTCATGCATGCCCAGGTTGTCATAACCCAGATACTCATGATTTTGATGGTGGTGCTTTATTTGATGTTAGTGAAGTAATTGAAGAGTTAAAAACTATTAAAAATCAAGATGGTATTACTTTATCAGGAGGAGATCCTCTTTGTCAGAGTGAAGCTTGTTATGAAATTAGTAAAGCAGCACATGAGATGGGACTTAATGTTTGGTGTTATACAGGTTATACTTATGAAGCAATGCTTAAAAATCCTAAAATGAAGAAATTACTTAGTGAAGTAGATGTCTTAGTAGATGGTAAATTTATCTTAGAAGAGAAAAGTTTAGACATTTACTTTAGAGGTTCAAGGAATCAGAGAGTCATAGATGTTCCTAAAAGTTTAGAACAAGATAGAGTTGTACTTGTTGATAAGTATATGAAAGATAAAACTTATGAAGAACCTTATAAAAAACCAGATTATTTATTTGTGTAATCTGGTTTTTTCTTGCATATTTTTAATTTTCTTCTATACTAGTATTAGGGGGAACTGTTATGTACGCAATGTTAATGAAAAAAGAAAATTTATCTAATGGAGGATTTTTGTTTAATCCTGTTACTGTAATAGAAGGAAGTTTAAATGAAGAGTATGGAGCTTTTATAGATAAATTTAATAATGAATTTAGTTTGATTGATGAATTATCTTTTGTTATTAGTGAGTTAGTAGAAGGAGTTTATTTTGTTTCTACTGAGGAAGAGCTTATTTCTAAATATGGTGTTGCAACTATAGAAGAAGCATTAAAACATTATCAAGATGATATCTTTGATAGTTTTACTTTTGGATTAAATAGTGATAAAGAGGTTGAGAAATTAGATATATATAAGTTATCTTTATCTGATGTAAAAGAACTTGTTAGTAATCCAAAGTTAAATTCTAGTTATTATAATGGTAATATTAGTATTCCTAAGAGAAAACTATATATGTTAACACAACTTAAAGATGAGAAAGCTTTAAGAGAGTTTATAAATCAATCTATAAAAGATATGAAGGAAATTGAGGAGCGGTAAAAAGATAAAAAGAAGGAAGAAGAGGCAGCATCTAAAAAAGTTTCTGTAGTAACAAAAACTAAAGATGATAATACTTTAAAAAATAAAAATATCAGAAGAGATATAGATGCAGATGAGTTAGAAGCTTATTTAAAAGAAAGAATAATTGGACAAGATGCACAGATAGAAAGTCTTGTTACGGTTATTAGTGATAATTATAAGACTAGTGATCCGCATTTAATAGAGAGGCCTTTAATTATGGGACCTAGTGGTGTTGGAAAAACAGAAACATTAAAGCTTTTAGCAGAATATTTGGAAATACCATTTACAAAATATTCTACACCAACTTTGTCGGGTTCTGGTTATGTCGGTAAAGATATAGATGATATTTTAAAAATGGCTTATCAAAATGCCAGTAGGAATATTAAAAAATGTGAAGAATCTTTAATATTTTTAGATGAGTTTGATAAGATTGCTAATCGAGGCTTAGAAGTTTCTGATGTAGCAGTTCAAAATTTATTACTTAATTTCCTTGATGGGACAGTTTATGATGTTGGTTTAACTAGTTATGATAAAATAAAAATTGATACAACATTTATGAATATAGTTTTAGTGGGGCTTTTGTGGATATATTTGATAATAGAGATATGGTATTAGGATTTAATAGGAGTAGTGAAGCTGATAACAAAGATTTAACTGTTACTGATGAGGATATAATTGAGTTTGGATTTATTCCGGAGATTGTAGGAAGAATTAGTCCTAAAATTATGTATAATAATCTTACTAAAGAAGACTTAAAAAATATTTTGAAGCAAGGTAAGTTAAGTCCAATTCTTTTGAAACAACGTTTTTATAAAGACGTTTATGGTGTTGATTTAACATATACAGATGATTATATTGATGGTATCTTAGAAATTGCTACTTCAAATGCTACGGGTGCTAGAAATTTAAAACAACTAGTTTATACATCGTTACTTGATGTTAGTCATACTTTACAATCTAAAAGGAATAGAGGAAAATTTGAAAGAATTATAGTTGGTAAAGAGACTCTAGATGATAATAAGGTTTATACTTTAAAGAAAAGATAATATTTTTGTTTTGCATGGTATATAATTATTTGATGAAAGAATAGCAAAAAAATAAGATATTGCTTTGAAAAGAGTTTAATTAGATAGTATGAGATAAGCAGTAGTACTCTTTTATAATACAGGTGATATATTTCATGATAAGAATAATTTAAAAAAATGGGAAATAGACGTTTACAACATATTTCTACATATTTCCTCTGTTTTATGTGATAGTATGTTGACATATGCATTGAAAACGTGTTATTATCTTTATAAGAAAGGAGTTGATTATATGTCTAATTTAACTAGTGCTATTAATGTGAATGTTCCTTTAGAAGTTAAAGAAGAAGCGACTGCTCTTTTTAATAATTTAGGTTTAAATATGAGTGTTGCTATAAATATGTTTTTAAAAAGAGCAATTTACGAAAGAGGAATACCATTTGAGGTTAAAGAACCTAGACCAAGTAGAGAATTTTTAGCAGCCCTTAATGAACTTGATTATATGGAGAAACATCCAAGTGAATATAAAGCTTATGATAATATTGCAGATTTAAAAGAGGCTTTAGAATCTGATGATTGATTATAAAGTTAAGTTTACAAAGAGTTTTAAAAAACAACTTAAGAAAATTACTAAACAAGGCAAAAATATTGATAAGCTTTTAAATGTAGTTGATAAATTATCTAAGAAAAAAGAGTTAGATTCCAAGTATAGAGATTACGCTCTTATTGATAATAAATATTATAGCAACTGTAGGGAGTGTCACATTGAACCAGATTGGCTGTTAGTTTATAAATATGATGAAGATATATTAATTTTATATTTAGTAGAGACTTGCAGTCATAGTGATTTGTTTAATAAATGATTTTATAATTTAATAAGAGATTAGTAAGAGTTTTGCTCTTGCTTTTTTCTTTTCTTTAACATATAATATGCCCTAATAAAGGGAGGAAATACTATGATTGCTAGAATAACTAATTTTGCAAGTAAGGAAAATCAAATTATTGAGTGGGATGAGAGAATACCCACGATAATATATGTTTTTAATGAATATGTTGAAAAAATGTATGAAAGACTTTTAAATCAGCTTTACTGGTTATTAGAAAAATATCCTGATAGTTTAAAAGATGATGTTATTTTAAGGAAATATCAAGAATTAAAGAAATATGCTAAAGATAATAAGACTGCTATTAATAATCTTTATTCTTATTATAATAAAGGAATAACAGAATGTTCTATAAAAGAAAATACAAAAATTAATTCTTATGGTATTAGGATTGTTCCTAAAAAGTCATATCCTACATGTATTACTATAACTAGTTATAATAGTACAAGTGGTATATTATTAAGTAAAGATGAATTAAAACTAAAATTGAATAAAGATGAGACATATTATACTAGTATGATGACAATGGATTCTTCTGTTACTTTTATTTATAAAAAAGAAAAGAAATTGGTAAAACATTTATAAAAATAGTTGCATAAACTATATAAACTGTGATATATTTTGTTTAGTTTTATTTAAAACAAGTGCGAAAGACGGGAATAAGGAAATTTTATAGAGAGTTAGTGGATGGTGTAAACTAATAAAGGAACTTATTTCGGATCACTTTCAAGTTGTGCTTTAAAGATAAGTTAAAGCCGGGTAAAACCGTTAAATAATCAAGATAGATAAAATCTATGAACCAAGGTGGTACCGAGTATACTCCTTTTATACTCCCTTGTGATTCATAGATTTTTTTGTTTAGGAGGAGATAATTATGGCATTTAGGGAACTTGAAAAAGGTAAGACTCATGAAGTCGAGATGAATATTTTAAAGACTTGGGAGAAGATGGATATCTTAAAACAATGTATTGATAATAGAGAAGGTAAGGAAAACTTTGTTTTTTATGATGGACCTGCAACTGCTAATGGTAAACCAGGACTTCATCATATGATGGCTAAGTTTTTAAAAGATACTTTCTGTAAATATAAAACAATGCAAGGATATAGAGTACTTCGTAAAGTAGGTTGGGATACTCATGGACTTCCTGTAGAGTTACAAGTAGAAAAAGAACTTGGCTTTAGTAATAAAAAAGATATTGAAGATTATGGTATAAAAGAATTTAATCAAAAGTGTCGTGAGAGTGTTTGGGAAAATGAAGAAGCTTTTTCTGATTTGACTAGAGAAATGGGTCAATTTATTGATTTGGAACATCCTTATGTTACTTATGATAATAATTATATAGAAACAGAATGGTGGATTTTAAAGAAATTTTTTGATGAAGGATTATTTTATGAAGGACATAAAATACTTCCATATTGTACAAGATGTGGTACAGGTTTAGCTTCTCATGAAGTTGCACAAGGTTATAAAGAAGTAACTGCTAATACTGTTATTGTTCCAATGAAGAAAAAAGATGAAGATGTATACTTTCTTGTTTGGACTACTACTCCTTGGACTTTAATTAGTAATGTAGCACTTTGCGTTAATCCAAGAGAAGAATATATTTTAGCAGAGAGCCAAGGTAATAAGTTTATTGTTGGTAAAAAACTAGCTTCTAAAGTATTAGGAGATGATTATAAAGTCTTAGAAGAATATAGTGGTAAGAACTTAGAGTTTATGGAATATGAACAGTTAATACCTAGTTTAAAAGTAGATAAAAAAGCTTTCTATGTAACAGTAGATGATTATGTAACTATGGAAGATGGTACTGGTATTGTTCATATCGCTCCTGCTTTTGGACAAGATGATTATAATGTAGGAAGAAAATATAATTTACCAGTAATAAACCCTGTAGGTGAAGATGGTAAATATACTGAAGGATTATGGAAAGGTATGAGGGTATTTGATGCTGATATAGAAGTTATTAAATACTTAAAAGAAAATGGTAAACTATTTAAGAAAATTAAAATGGTTCATAACTATCCACATTGTTGGAGATGCGATACACCACTTTTATATTATGCTAAGCCATCATATTATTTAGAAGTAACTAAGATAAAAGACAAGATAGTTAAAAATAATAATGGTGTTAATTGGTATCCATCTTTTGTTGGAGAGAAAAGATTTGGTAACTGGTTATTAAATATGAATGATTGGGCTATATCTCGTAATAGATATTGGGGTACTCCATTACCACTTTGGAAATGTAGTTGTGGACATCAAGAGATGATAGGTTCACGTAAAGAGCTTGTAGAAAAAGCAATTGAAGATATAGATGAGACTATAGAGTTACATCGTCCTTATGTTGATGATATTCATATTAAGTGTCCAGAATGTGGAAAAACAATGAGTCGTGTTAGTGAAGTAATTGATTGCTGGTTTGATTCAGGTTCTATGCCTTTTGCTCAGTATCATTATCCATTTGAAAATAAAGAGTTATTTGAAGAACAATTTCCAGCAGACTTTATATGTGAAGGAATAGATCAGACTAGAGGATGGTTCTATACATTAATGTTAATATCTACTTTTGTTACTGGTAAGAGTCCTTATAAAAATGTCTTAGTTAATGATTTATTACTTGATAAATATGGTAAGAAGATGAGTAAAAGTAAAGGTAATATCGTTAAACCATTTGATTTAATGAATGAGTTTGGAAGTGACGTTATTAGATTCTATTTACCTTATGTATCTCCAGTATGGACTCCTATTAAGTTTGATAATGATGGCTTAAAAGAAGTTAATTCTAAATATTTATCAACTCTTAAAAATGCATATTCTTTCTTTGAGATGTATGCTAATGCAGATAAGATAGATCCAAGGGAATATAATGTTCCTGTTAATGATAGAGATATTACTGATAAATGGATGTTATCTAGACTTAATAATACTTTATTATTAGTGACTAAAGCATATGATGAGTATGATTTAAATAAAGTAGTTCATTATATAGTAGATTTTTTAAATGATGATTTTTCAAACTGGTATATTAGAAGTAATAGAAAGAGATTCTGGGATAGTGAATTAACTGATTCTAAAAAGGCAGTGTATCAGACAACATATGAAGTATTGCTTACTTTGTGTGAGATGGCTGCACCTATTACACCATTTGTTACAGAAGAGATTTATCGTAATTTGACTGATGGTAAGAGTGTTCATTTAGCGGATTTCCCTAAAGTAGATGAAACTTTAATATCTAGTGAACTTGAAAATAGAATGAGCTTAGTTCGTGACATTTGTAGTTTAGGTCGTAATGCCAGAGAAGACGTATCTATTAAGGTTAGACAACCACTTAACTTTATAATTGTGCCTAAAGTATTTGAAACTGTGGTAGGTGAGTTAGAATCTATTATACTTGAAGAATTAAATGTAAAAGAAGTTGTGTATGAAGAGAATATGAGTCTTTATATGGATTATATTGTTAAACCTAATTTTAGAGTTGTTGGTAAGATGTTTGGTTCTGATATTAAGGCTTTCCAAGAGTTGGTTAGTAAGTTTGATATCAGTGATGTTAATCAGATAAAATCAGGTTATTATACAAGAGAATTTTTAGGTAAGGAATTAAAGATTACTGAAGATATGATTACTACTACTTTAAAGAATAAAGAAGGATACTGTGCTTCTAGTAATGGTAATATTAGTGTTGTTTTAGATACTACTTTAACTGATGATTTGATACTTGAAGGTTTGGCAAGGGAAGTTGTTAGAAAAGTGCAAAGTCTAAGAAAAGATGCTGATTTTGTTATTACTGATAGAATTAATCTTTATTATAATGGAGAGGAAATTGTTGATGTAATGCTTGATAAATATATGAATTATGTTAAAGAGGAGACTTTATCTATTGATGTTATTAAAGATGAAAAGTTAGATAAAAATATTGCGGTTAATGACTTGATGATGGGTCTTAGAGTAGAAAGAAGAAAAAAATAAAAAAGTATAAATTTGGAAAAATGATACAAAATTAAGGTATTAAAAATGCAAAATGATAGGATGAATTTAATAAATTGTCCTATCATTTTTAAGTGAATTTAAAAAAATCTCTTTTAATTAATACTTCTCCTTATGATAGATTGAAATCACTTTTTGAAAAGTGACTATGAATAACAAGGAATATATGGAAAAAGAAGATAATTTCATAAGTTTGTTATCAGATACAACTTTTAAATATTTGTTTAAGAATGAAGAGTATTGACCATTTTTTGAAAGACTAATAAAATTAATGATAATGCTAAGATAATTTTGTAGGTTTTCCTACATTTTTATCTTAGCATTATCAAGTAGGATATGATTTAATAAATGAAGAATATAAAGATGTAATAGATGATATAAAAATATATGATATATATCTTGAAAGTTTAAAGAATATCCACTATAATGGAAGTAACGAAAAAGAGACATACCTAGCGCTGTTTAGAGCGAGGAATTTTGAAGAGATGAGGGAGATCTCAGGGAAGAATAAGGAGGCCTTAAGAATAGTGAAAGAGTTAGAAAGATTAAGTGAAGATGATGAGTTTAGGACATACTATGATGCAGAGAAAGTACAAAGGAAACTAGTAAACTCAGCCCGACTTGATGGTTATGATGCAGGCGTTATTAAAGGAAAAGAAGAAGGAGCCAAAGAAGAAAAGATTGTTATTGCGAAAACTATGCTTCATAAAGGTATGGCTGTTTCTTTGATTAAAGAAATAACAGGATTAGATATAGAGGAGATTAAGACTTTAGATAATTAATAAGACATCTTAAATGAAGTCTTTTTCTTTTCAAATAGCTATTATTAAGTTATAATTATTGTAACATGTTTATTATAAATATGTATCTTATAGTAGGTGATGTGTGACGTGAAAAAATTAAGTGAGTTATATAATATTAATGATGATAGATTAATAAAAACAATTAAAATAAATTCTAAGGAAATTCTTCCTGGAGATATTTTTGTATGTACAATGGGAGTTACTGCTGATAGGCATGATTTTATTGATGAAGCTATTAAAAACGGTGCTAGTGCTATTGTTGTTAGTCGTGATGTAGGAAAGAAGTCAGTACCTGTTATAAAAGTTGATGACACTAATTTGGAACTTAGAAAACTTAGTGCAAAGTTTTATGATTATCCATGTGATTCTCTTTATATGATAGGTGTTACTGGTACTAATGGTAAAACAACAGTAGCAGAGATTATTTATCAGTTACTAGGAGAAAATGCAGCATATTTAGGTACTAATGGAAAAAAATATAAAGATAAACATGTTAGTATTAGAAATACTTGTCCTGATGTAGATAGGCTTTATATGTATTTTAGAGAGTTTCTTGATAATGGTTGTAATACAGTTTGCATGGAGGCATCTAGTGAAGCATTTTATAGGCATAGGCTAGATGATATTAAATATGATATGGGTATTGTTACTAATATTACAGGAGATCATTTGAATATACATAAAACGATAGAAAATTATGTAGACTGTAAGTGTCAGTTAGTTAGACAAGTTAAAGATAGTGGTTATTCTATATTAAATAGTAGTGATAAATATTTTGATAAGTTTAAAAAAGAGGCCTGTGGTAATATAGTTAGTTATGGATATAAAGATAGTGATACTTTAAAAATAGTAGATTATACTTTAAAAAGAGATAAGACTATTATTAACTTTAAATATAATAATAAAACTTATGAAGTTATATCTCCTTTACTTGGTAGTTTTAATGTAGATAATTTAGCAGCTGCTATTCTTTGTTTATTATGTAAAGGAATTAGTTTTGATGATATAATTAAAAGAGTTAGTAATATAAAACAAATAGAGGGTAGAATGGAGATAATGCCTTTTGTCTCTAAATATACAGTTATATTAGATTATGCTCATACTACTGATGCATTAGATAATATATTGACTTTTTTAGAGATGGTGAAAGAGGCAAGAATAATTACAGTTACTGGTAGTGCAGGGGGAAGAGAAAGTGCTAAAAGACCTAGTATGGGTAAAGTAGTTTTAGAAAAGTCTGATTATGTTATTTTTACTATGGATGATCCAAGGTATGAAGATCCTAATAAAATTATAGATGATTTAGTTAGTGGTTCTGATAAAACTAATTATGAGAGGATTGTTGATAGGAAAAAAGCGATATATAAAGCTTTAGATATGGCAGAGGATAAAGATATTATTTTAATAGCAGGTAAGGGAAGAGATGATTATATGGCTATAGATGATAAGTATCTTCCTTACTGTGATTATGATGTTATTAAGAGTTACTATGAACAGTAGTTTACACTTATCTTTTTGTCAAGTGGTTGTCTTATAAGTGTCTATATGTTAAGATATAAATGAATATAGAAGGCAGTGATATTTATGAAGAGAACCATTTATATTATTAATGCAATTTTATTTATGGGGTGTTGTTTACTTGTTAGTACAACTACACCTGATGTAAAGGATATAGATGTAAATAATAAAATTACTTATGTAAATAGTGATGCGATTACAAAAGAAGAAGTTATTGAAGTTGCTCCAGTAGATGTTGTAGAAGAGGTAGTAGAGGAAGAACCTTTAGAAGTGCAACCTGTCCAAGAAAAGATAGTAGAAGAGGAGCCTAAAGAAGAGGTAGTTGTAGGTAAAGATGAAGTAATAGAGAATAATACTCCTGTTGATAGTAGTCCTGATGAAGAAGTGTATATTCCTTCTATTACAGTAGGTTCTATTTTCACTGGTACAATGAGTGGTTATGGTTCTGATATAGGTAGTTTAACTGCTTCTGGTCATTATATAGGAGATAGTATTTATTATCCTGATTCTACTTATGGTAATATTAGAATATTAGCAGGAGATAGAAGTATTCCTTTTGGTACGGTTATTAGAGTAAGTAATAGTAATGCTGGTAGTTTTATAGGTATTGTTTTAGATACAGGACGTAATATTGGTTTTGATAGATTATATGATTTTGATTTGTTGTTTGAAACAAGTAGAGAAGCGATAAATTATGGTGTTAGTAAGAATGTCACTTTTGAAATTTTAAGGGTGGGTTATTAATGAGACATTTAATTACTTTGATTGGACCAGATGGTTCTATAAAGACTAGTAGTGATGAAAATCTTTCAATAGAAGAAAGAGACAACAATGAAAAGTATAGTCATAATGCATTATTCCTTTCGGATATTTATCCTAGTGAGTGGTGGAGTCTACATGGTATGGCTTTAGAAAATGATGAAACTTTTACATCATCACTTGATAAAATTGTTTTTTCTACAGATATAATTGTTATACTTGATACTAGTTATGTTACTAATGATTTGGCTAATCACAAGGCAATTCAGATAGCAAGTCCTGATATATCTAAAGTAACAGATTTACAAAGAATTAGTTTATCTAGTCTTGGTGAAGAAATGGATGTTAATAACTTGGAATCTAGTATTATTGATTGTATTAAAGATTATGAAAGTTATGATATTACTTCTTTTGATACAGTAAATGATTATTATGAGGCATTGGGGATTAGTCTTTTTAGAAAGATACATAAATAAAAGCGAATGTAAATCTTGAATAATATCTAACATCATGTTAACATGAATATATAAGATACAAATGGAAGGAAGGGATATATTATGGATAGTAAAGGTACTTTAATAATCTTTGATACCCCCGGAAAAAACTGTCCACTAAATATACTAGCATCCATGAGGAGACCGTGTTTACAATATGTTACCTGGGGGGGGGGGGGCTTTAGTAAATATCTAAGTAATAAGATTACTTTCTTTCATAGTGTAAGAAGAATAGGGTTCTTCGACATTAAAGGGTGCTGAGTAAATTTTCAGCATTCTTTTTTTCAGGT
>CAMMWS010000049.1:0-10608 GCA_946500695.1 uncultured Mycoplasmatota bacterium
GCAAAGGCATCTTCTTTTAATATTCCAAGTTCATTTTCTGTATCTTCTAACATAGCTTGATATAATTCTAACTCTTGTTCTAAACTAGCTTGATAGGTCTTTAAATCTGTATTTTCTATATTATAACCATTCGCTATATTAGAAACATCTACTTGACTACTAGAAATATCTGTTTGATTAACTTCTGTATCTTTACTAGCATAATCTAAATCTACACTTTCAACAGGCTTACTATTAC
Source organism: uncultured Mycoplasmatota bacterium (assembly GCA_946500695.1). Classification (GTDB taxonomy): domain Bacteria; phylum Bacillota_I; class Bacilli_A; order RF39; family UBA660; genus Onthousia. The sequence continues at coordinate 239 of CAMMWS010000049.1, forward strand.
TTTTTTTTGATACATTAATACTTTCAGTAACAAACTTATTTAAATTAGCCATGGCTTTTGATGCATCAATCGCTACTTTTATCTTATCCATAGCAAGCCTCCCTTTTATTTACCTTACAATTTTATATTCTATTACTAATTTTTTTATTAAATCTTGTTTTAGTTTTAACAACTTATTTTCAATAGTTCCTATACAAAATTTAAATCTAAATCATTATATAAGGAAACTAACTCATTAATTTCCATAGTATCGCCTAACCATTTTCCAAATATATAAAAACTACAAAATGTAGTTTCCATATATTTAGAAAATAAATTTCTAAATAGCTTATCAATCTTATCCCTGAAATGTGAACATCTCAGATATTCTTCAATTGTGTTTTGAACAGCAGTTTCTTTATCTATCCCTCTAACAACTCCAACATTTTCTAAAATTACACTTGCATCAATTATTTTAGTTACTGGTGCAAAAGATACTGGAGAATAGCTTGACTCAGTATTGCTAGTTTAAAAGATTTAGCAAAGAATTTTTGTGTTTGATTACACACCTATAAAGTTCCCATTTTCTCTACAAAAGAACTTTGCTTTGATAGTTATCCTATCTGATTAAATCATAATATATTAACAATTAACTGTCAATTAAAATTGATAATAATTTATACAACTTATTTATCTAGATAATGTGATGTTCTAAAACTGAAACTATCAACCTTACCTTTATTTAATAAATAATCCAAATCTAAAATACTTTCTGATAAAAGATAAGCATAATCATCTTTATATAATGTTGAAATATTATCTTTATAATTTTCTAATTCTCTTAAATATTTATTATATTCTTCTAAAGTTAATGTAAACTCATTTTTATCAATACTTTCTCTTACTAAAGAGAATATCTCCCTACTTATTTTCTCTCCTTTATTATAAGTTTCATCATTATATGTTAATTTAACTTTTAAATAATCAGATTTTGAACAAATAAACTCAATATCATTACTTATACTAACCAAAGTAATATCATCATTTTTCTTACAAGCATCTAAAGCTTTATCAGCATAGTTTTTTTGATACCAATTTTCTAAAGAAGTTAAAATTTTAGATCTCAAATTATCATCCGTTGTATTAACACAATTATTAAACCTTTCTTTAACCATAGCATAATATTCTTGATAAGTCATTTTACTCTCTCCTATCTTGATATCAAAATGAGTTCACTACTATTTCTAATATCAGTTTCTAAAATTATTTCATTATTATTATAAATTTTACTATTATCTTTATTTATTAATACACAGTCAAGATCATTAAAAGTATTAATATTATTAAGATCACTAACTGACTTCAAAATTAATTTTTTTATTTTCCATACTAATTCATTGACTGGTATAAAAACATCAAAAGTAGCATCTAATTCTGGAACTATTAACTTAACTAAAACTTTATTTTTCATCTTGTTCCTCCTCTTTACTAACAAAATCAATAACTTTTAGAAGTGTTGCATACCCTTCACTTATATAATAAGCCATATTGTTTTTAATATCTTTTGACATTTCTTTTGTTATTGTAGATAAACGAAGTACATTTTGATCACTTACACCTCTACCAATAAAGATACCATCATTACTACTAAATGTTCCTGTAAACCAAGATTCAAAAGCATATTGTTTAATTTTAGCAGCATCATCTACTACAATTACACTAATCTTCTCATATTCTTTTATCTTCTTAATAAACTCTAACATCTTATTATTGTCATTTAATTTGGAAATAAATTTAGCAAGACCATAAATCAAAACAACACCTTCATTTTCACTTTTAGAGTCTATTAATTTTTGTAAGTATTCAATTATTTTACCTAAAATTTCTGCAATATCTTCTGTATAATAATTAGGATATTCATTTCTATCTAAATTTAAAGCTTTTGTTACATCTATAACCATTAAAGTACTACCTTTAATAGAATTAATTACCATTAATAAACTTTTAATAAAGTTTAAGCTACTATTAATTCTATTTGCCGTAATAATATTACCAGGTGTTGCTAAAAAGTCTACTGTTACTATTTCTAAATCTTTTTTACTAATACCTATAGGGACATTTCTTAAATTAGATACTTCTTCTAAAATATCATTATATCTAATAATATCTGGAAGAGTTGGTATTCTTTTTGCTTTTATATCTGTTTTCTCTTTTTCTTTTGATATAAAATCCATTAAATAATCACTTAAATTAGACTCATCTTCTGTAATACTAGCTGTTTGAAATTCATGTATACCGTCATTTTTAAGATAACCTCTACCTAAAATATCTCTTGGCATAGTTTTAGCTCTAAGTCCTAAAACACTACTATAATCACTAGTATCTTTTAATTTATAAGCATAAACATTAGTAAAATTAGATGTTAATTTACTACTAATCGAATTTATAGCATTAGCAGTTATAATAAATACAACACCATAATTAACAGAATCCCTAATTAAATCTGATATTTCTTCATAAAGATTAGGATTACTTCCATATAAAGAATCAAAATTATTTATAATAACAGTTATAACTGGTTGTTTATCTTCTGAAGTCTTAATATAATTTAAGTAACTTCCACCACTATTTACAAATAGCCTCTTTCTTCTTGATAACTCTTCTCTTAATAGTTTAAGTAAGTTATTATATTTCTCATCTTCACCTTGAAAGACTATTCCTCCTACATGAGGCAAGCCAATAAATCTTCTTAAAGTTTCTGAACCATAATCGATAATATAATAGTTTAGTTCCTGTGTTCCATGATATTTACAGGTTGAATAAATAATGGCATTTAGAAGCATTTCTTTTTCGGCACCATCATTACCATATATTAGAGTATTACCATCATCTAAAAAGTTATATTTAACAATACCCTGTTCTTGTTTTTCTGGAGCATCATATTCTCCTACAATAGCTTCAATGTTATAAGAATTAATATTGATATTATATTTTTCTACTAATTTATCTATAACAATTACATTAGGTATATTTGGAAGCCATAACCTCTTAGCTTTCTTATTAACAGAATTAGCAATATCAATAATACTTTTTAATATAGAAGTTATCTGCTCTCCCTTTGCTTCTACTCGCCTAGAAGGTGCTGCCTGAATACTTTTAATTGGAACCCCAAAGTCATTTATAAAGTTTATACTTTTATCTACTTGTTTAACAATCTTTTCAGATGGATAATACTTAGCACCACACCATGCAGATTGTCCTAGTGCAAAATATTCATCATAACCAACTTGTAAATAAAATCTTCCTGTTTGTTTTATGCTAGCAGCTTCTGGACGTTTTAACATTTCTTTACTATCTGCTTCATCTTGAACTTTTAAACAAACTCTAAACTTAGTATTAGACCAAATTTGGTCATTAACAACACCACTTGGTTTTTGTGTTGCCAGAATTAAATGAACACCTAAACTACGTCCTATTCTTGCTACTGATATTAAATTATCCATAAAATCTGGTTGTTGACTTTTAAGTTCTGCAAATTCATCACATATTATAAACAAATGTGGAATTGCCTCCGTTAAGCGTCCTTCCTTAAAGAATCTTTGATATTTATAAATATCAATAGTACTTTCACCTAAACTATCTCTTGCATTATTAAATAAAGCTTGTCTCCTCTGTAATTCACTATTAATACTAACCAATGTCCTATCCATCTCAGCTTTATCCAAATTTGTTATTGTTCCTGCTAAATGTGGTAGATTGATTCCAGTAACTTTATTTTCAAAAGCACCTGCTAAACCTCCTCCTTTATAATCGATTAAAATAAAAGAAACATCATCAGGACTATAATTAATAGCCATTGATAGAATATAAGTAATAATAAATTCTGATTTTCCACTACCTGTCATACCTGCTATTAAGCCATGAGGGCCATGATACTTTTCATGAAGGTCTAGATACATTAAATCTCCATCTTCAGAAACTCCAACTTCTGCTTTTAAACTAGTAGTAGAGTCAGACGTATTCCATCTATTTAAAATATTAAGTTGTTCTACTTTTCCTACTTTTTCCATTTCAAGAAAAGTAATCATATCTGGCAATTCTTTTAAGCCTTCTTCAAACTCAATTGGAATATTCGATAATACTTTAGTAATTTGCATCATATCAATATTATAATTAATCTCATCAGAGAAAGCTATCTGTTCTTGCTTTTCATAAGAATTCTTTAATACACCAGAATTATTATCACCAACAGTAATAAAATTATTACATTTACTTGGTAACTTACTTAATCTATTTTCTATTATCAAAAGGCTAAAACCAATATCTTCATCATCCTCTGTTTCAGTTATAGTCTTAATTAAATCATATCTTTTAAGCATCTCTAAGTCATCAACTATAACTAAATAATGTGGTTTATATGGATTACTTTTTCCTTGTTTTTGATTTAGCCTTTGATTAGCAACTAATTCTAAATAATCTGCCACATTTTTAGTAGAATCTAAATCAGTTGCAAAAAATCTAAAGTTCATCTCATTAGTAAAAGTGTGTTTTAGATATCTAAGGTATTCAAAACTAGCTTTATTATTTTCATTAGTGAAAACAGCTATTTTAATATCTTCATAACTATAAAATGCTAATAGTTGAACAATTACATTATGGACAAAATTAACTGCCTTATATCTTTCTCCCATAATTGCAGTTGTTTTATTTTCATACAAAGAATACCCTATAGGAACATTTTCAATATATTTAAATTCCTCTACTAATTTATCTGCAGCATCCCTTAATTCGCTCTCATCAATAGTAAATCCTTCTTCAGGATACTCTATTTTTGCATCTAGTTTTTCTTTACCTATACCAAGTCTTACTACTAAAAAGTCACTCTGATCAACTCTTTTATCCCAAAAGTTAATACTTCTATTCTTAATAATATTTAAACATTCATTAACTGTTATTAAATTTTCAAACAAAATATTTTTCTGCAACTTAGCTTCTTCTGTTAGCTCTTTTCTCTTCTCATCCAAATAAGCTGTATATTTTTTTATTAACTCTTCTTTATGTTTCTTTTTCATTCTTCTGTTATACCACTGAGTAACTAATGGCCATACTAACATAGAAACTAACATTGCCCCACTAGTAACAAGTTGAGGCCAAGAGTCTGCCACTGTCGTTTCTTTAGAATAAATGCGGGATACTGTATTAAGAAGCATAGTTAAAGACATAATACCCATTGTAAGCATAGGGCCAATGGTAAGTATTAAAGGTAGTTGGTTAGAATCATTTTCACGTGGTGGTGCACTTAATTTTATTTCTTTTGTTTCAATAATTCTTCTAAGACGAGGAGACTTAGAAAAATAATCGTCTTTACTATATAGATCTATATCTTTAACATCAACATTGATAGGTTTATCTATTTCTGGAAAAGAATAACTAGTTAATTTTGAAGTTTCTAAGTTAATATTAGCCACTAAATTTGTTATTAATAGATTATTTAAAAATAGCAAAGCTAAACCATATATTTCAATTAAATCTCCGTTATTTATTGTATAATTACTACTAGCTAAAATATGTTTATTAATATAAATAGGAAGAGCATTACTCTTTTCTAATATTAATTTTCCTTCTTTAATATAAACCTTTGCTGATAAATTATTTAAATAAGGACAATTATAATTAATAGTAGCAGTGCTTACATTTCCTACTATTAAATTTATATTAGAATTATACGAATATACTGCTACATTTTTGAAACTTATATCATTAACATGAATTAAATAATTTATATTGTTTCTTTTTAATATATAAAAATTATCAGGTAAAAGAACTTCTTTCTCACTAGTACCATTACTAGTGAGAATCTTAACATCACTTGTTTCATAAAGAACCCATTTGCCTTCGTTCGCTTCTATATTTATTAGTTTGCTTTCTTCTTTATCATTAAAATCAAAAGTATAGCTTCCAGATACTTCTTCTGGCAATTTAAAATCTATAATTTTATCATTTAAAAACAATGTTACTTTCACAAAATTCACCTGCTATCTTTTTATAAACTTATAAAGTTAATTCACTTAATTCTTCTTCTATCATTACATTCTGATTGTAGCAAATATTCTTTTCAATTTCAATATGTTCGTTATTTTTAGCAAAAAGTTTTGATAAGTATAAATTCACACACATCATCAATAATATTAAACTTATAATCTATTTTTATTTTTAAAATGTAAATGTTATTATCAAAATAAAAATCAGGTGCATTTAAAAATTCTCTAATATTTAATTTTACATCCATAGTTTGCTAATAAAATTACACATTTTTATTTCTTATAAATGCTATAATTTTCTAATCTAGCTGTACCAGCTTTAAATAATTAACTATTACGAAAATCTATTGATAAAGGCATATTTTTAAATTATTTCATTATCATTTATTTTTCCTACACCAAATCATTATTTTTTTAAACAACAGGCCTTTTCTAACGCATCTATTCTTTTAAAATCTTTTAATACTAAATCATTTATATATTTTTGTTCAATTAAATTAGTTGAGATATATTTTCTCATCGCTACAAAAAGTATCCATTATTCTGATACTTACATTTATAGCAACTAATGTATTTATAATTGCAGATAGCATTGCTATCCCTTGTTCTGTAAACACATAAGGAGCTCTTCTAAGACCCATTTTATCAGAATTGGAAATCACAATTTGTGATTTCCAATTTGCAAACTCAAATTCTGTCATTTGAAATCAAAAATTTTCAGGAAATCTGTCTTTATTTCTTTTAACCTTTTGAATAATTACTCTTGTTTCAGTATGATAAAGCCTAGCCAAATCTCTATCTAACATCACTTGTTTGCCTCTAACCTCATATATCATATTTTCTATTTTTATATCTTCTTTATTTATTAAATCGTTAATAATAATTTACCTTCTTTTATTAAATAATTGTTTTAACTCTAACAAAAGTAAATAATTAGTGCAAAAAGGAGATTTTGTAAATTCAATTATTAAAAATAAAAAATTGACTCCAAAATTAGAGCCAATTTGTAAAATTTATACCTTTATACTTCTTGTATAACTGTTATAATCATTGGTTTTGTTTCCATAGTTTTATAAAAATATTTACCTAAAACATCTCTTACTTCATTTTTAATTGTTGAATAGTCTACTCTCTTGCTTCCTTCACTAATATTTTTTTCAATTATTTCTAAAGACATATTTTTTATTTCATCTACTAGATCTAAATTATCTTTAACATAGATGAAACCTCTTGTTAATACTTCTGGTCCTGCTAATATTTTTTTAGTCTCTTTATCTAAAGTACAACTGATAATAACAATACCATTTTCCCCTAGCATTTCTCTATCTTTTAAGACTAAGTCACCTATATCGTCATTACTTTTACCATCTATTAGAATTTCATCTGTTCCTATATGTTCATTAGTGGGAACAAGATTACCTTTAATAAATAAGGTAACATCACCATTTTGCTTTAAGATTATATTATCTTTTGGTATCCCTAAATTTTCAGCTACTTCAGCGTTAGCATACTGATTTCTGTATTCTCCTTTTACTGGAAAATAATATTTAGGATTCATAATGTTTATTAAAAGGCTTAAATCCTCACGTGAAGCATGATGTAAAAGATGTTTTTTACTAGATAAACTTATCGCATTAACACCAAGCATTGCTATTTCATCCATAACTGTAGCAAGACGTTTTTCTATTCCTTCATAAGCTGGTTCTGTTATGAAAATAGTATCATTAGTATTAAGTTTTATATATTTATCATAGCCTTTAATTACTCTTTCTAAGTTAGCGAAAGGTTTTTCTTTTTCATCAGATATTAATATTACGCTATCTTTATCATTTAAGTTTGATAAATCTCCTATTACTCTTTTATCAATAGTTAAGTAATTATTTTTTATAGCATAGTTAATAGTATTTTGTAAGGAATGTCCCATAATAACAATCTTTCTATGGGTTTTACTAACTTCATCAAATATTTCTTGAATTCTATAAAAATGAGCTGGGAAAACAGTTGCAATTATTCTACCTTTATTTCTTGCTAAAACATTTCTAATAAAATCACTAACTCTATTATTAGGACTAGTATAGCCTTCACGTTCAGCATACATTGATTCTGCCAAAAGGCAAAGTACTCCTTGTTTACCAACATAAGCAAGTTTACCTATATCTGTTTTATATAGGCCTGTTTCAGTATGATCAAAAGTAAAGTCTCCTGTATAAACTATTGCACCATCTTTAGTATATAAAACATAACATAAAGCATCAGGTATGGAATGAGTCATAGAGATTGGAAAAATGCTTTCTTTACCAAATTCTATTTTATGATGGGGTTTAATCTCTATTAAGTGACTTTTTTTAATTTCAATATCTGTTAGGTCCTGTTTTAATATTTCTAAAGTTAGTTTAGCACCATATATATTAACTTCGGGGATCTGTTTTAAAATATCAGGAACTGCTCCCATATTTCCTTCATGACCATGACTTAAAAATATTCCTTTTATTCTCTTTCTATTTTTTATTAAATAATCAAAGTTAGGAATAATATAATCTATTCCAAGATTTTTTTCATTATCAAATTTGCTTCCGGCATCAAATACATATATATTTTTATCAACTTCTACAACATACATGTTTTTACCGTTTTCATTTAGTCCACCTAGACTAAATATTTTAATTTTACTCATAAATTCTCCTTTCTTTAAATATAGAAACAAAACTTTACTAATTATACACTATTTTTCTTATCTTTTCAAATTAAATATTTTAATTAATAAATTATTGTTTTCTTTTATTTCTTCAGCAATGCTTAAAGATTCTATTTTATTATCTACTAAGTACTTTACATGATAATTTTCTTGTTTATAAAGTCTATAATTTCCGAGCAAACTAAGGTATTTATCATGGGCAATATATAAATTACCTATTAAAAGAGAGCTACTATAATTGCTGCCTAGATTAGTAGCATCTTCTTCTTCATAACCTTGTTCAGTAGATGTGGCAAGTAAGCTTAAAGATTCCTTAGCTATATTAGAACTATCAATTAGAAGGCTTAGTCTTTTACTTATTTCAGGATCATTTATTAATGTTCCATTACTTAGCGTAGTCTCTATAATAAACTTAACTATTTTTTCTCTATTTTCATAGTCTTCTTACTCTAAACTTAAAAGAGATTTTATTAGATTGTTATATATTTTTAATTCCCTAGTATTCATAATTATATAGCAAGTTTCTCTAAAGCATTTTTAGCAGCTAACTGTTCAGCTTCTTTCTTACTGCTTCCTACTCCTTCTCCATAAATAATACCATCTACTCTAACTTGCATTTTAAATTTTTTATCGTGAGGTGGACCTTGTTCTTCTATAAGTTCATAATATAGACTTTTTTTAGTAGTTTGAACGGCTTCTTGCAAAGCTGATTTATAATCTGAAAAGAATGTTATATCAGGATTAGTAACATAGGGAACGATAATATTTAAAATAACTTTTCTTACAGTAGTGTATCCAAGATCTAGATAAATAGCTCCCATTAGGGATTCAAAGATATCAGCGACAATTGCTTTTTTTAATTTACCTCCATTCAATTCCTCTCCATGACCTACTTTAATATATTTATTTAAACCTAAATCTAAAGAATATTCATATAAAGCATTTTCACAAACATAACTAGCTCTTACTTTAGTCATTTCACCTTCGTTTTCATTATGATTACGATAAAGATAATCGGCCATAACAAGATCTAAAACAGCATCTCCTAAAAATTCTAAGCGTTCATAATCTTTTTTAGCTTTATGTTCATTGGCATAAGATGAATGAGAAAATGCTATTTCATATAGTCTCATGTCTTTAGGCATTATATTTAATTTTTTAAATAACTCATCCATTAAGTAACACTTCCTTCCATAAATCTTCTTTGAAGCCAGTCAAAGCTATATCTTCTCCAACTAAAACTGGTCTTTTAACAAGCATACCATTAGTTGATAACAATTCTAATTTTTCATCAAGAGTCATATTAGGAAGTTTGTCCTTTAAGTGTAACTCTTTATATAAATTACCACTAGTATTAAAGAAGCTTTTTACATCTTTACCACTAAGTTTAAGAAATTTTTCTAATTCTTCTTTACTAGGATTATCTGTTACGATATTTCTATCTTCATATTTAATATTATTATCATCTAAAAATTTTTTTGCTTTTTTACAAGTACTACATTTAGGGTATTCTATAAATAAATACATACTGAGCCTTCTTTCCATACTTATTATACTAGAAATTAAGCAAAAAGAAAAGCAGTGATTAACTATATAAGAATGGTTGTATTATAAATAGTGTTGGTGAGGAAAATCACTACCACTATTTTATTTAA
>CAMMWS010000050.1:0-10117 GCA_946500695.1 uncultured Mycoplasmatota bacterium
CATAAAATAAGAGATTCAGTAATACATTTAATGCGTGGAGAAATATTTGATATAGATAATAAAAAGTTTTTCACATTTGGTGGTGCTAAATCACATGACATACAAGATGGAATACTAAATTTAGATGAAGAAGAAAAAATATATACATATAGAAAAAGAGGAGCATTTTTTAGAATAAGAGATTATTCTTGGTGGGATTTAGAACTTCCAACTGAGGAAGAAATGCAAAACGGAATAAGCAATTTAGAAAAAGTAAATTATAAAATAGATTATATTATAACTCATTGTTGTCCTACCAGTGTACAAGCCGTACTTAGTGGAGGATTGTATAAAAAAGATTATTTAACAGATTATTTGCAAGAAATATCAGAAAAATGTGAATTTAAAAAATGGTATTTTGGTCATTATCATGATAACAGACAAGTTAATTCACAGTTTGTTTTGCTTTATGAAGATATAGTACCATTGAAATATGAGAGTATATTTTAAATAAAAAATGTCGCTTTTAAGCGATATTTTTTATGACTTAAAATTAAAATAGTTTTATAAATTAATATTTTATAAGAAATAGATATACAAAAATTTTAATGTGAATAAATAATATTTAATACAAAAATGAATAAAATATGCAAAAATACAAAAAATATAATAAAAATTAGTTTACTTTTTTATAAAAATAGCATATAATATATAAAAGAGGTGAGCAAAATGCTAGTTGAATTTAGTGTAAAAAATTTCATGTCATTTAAAGATAAAGTAACCTTTAGTATGGAAGCAGCAACAGGAACAGAAAATGAAGAAAATATAATAAGTATACCAAACATAAATGAAAGAATTTTAAAAAGTACAGCAATATATGGAGCTAATGCATCAGGAAAAACAAATTTAATAAAAGCATTTACAGCTGCGATATTAATGATAAGAAAATCAAATAATAGACAAGTTGGAGAAAAATTAATGGAAATGGAACCATTTGCATTTGATGAAAGAACTAAAGTAGAACCATGTGAATTTGAGTTTGTTTTTTATTCAAAAGGAATGAAATATATATATGGCTTTATAGCAGATAAAGAAAAAGTATATGAAGAATATTTATATCAATATTTTACAGCAAAGCCAACAAGGATATTTGAAAGAACTAATGTAAATGAATATAAATTCTTACAGTCAGATGAAGGAAAATTAAATGCTATAAAAACACAAAATATAGATAACAAATTGTTTTTAGCTACAGCAACAACATGGAATTATGATAAGACAAAAGAACCATATTTGTGGTTTGCAAAAAATATAGACACATATTCTGGAGGAATGATATTAAATGATTTTGTAGTAGAGTCATATAGCAAAGATGAAGGAGAAGAATTAAAGAAATTCACATTAAAATTATTAAATGAAGCAGACATTGTAATAAAAGACTTTAGTGTAGAAATTGAAGAACGTGATGTAGATAGTAATATGCTAATGTTATTAAAGAATTTTAATATTCCTTCACCAATGTTACCACAAAAACAAAGGGATGTAAAAATAAGAATGACACATGAAGTTACTAATGATGAAGGAAATATGAAAAACTATGAATTAAATTTAAACAATGAATCTTCAGGAACGCAAATTCTATTTTCATTTGCCCCAATACTAAAAGATGTTTTTGAAAATGGAAAAATATTGGTAATAGATGAAATAGAAAGAAGTTTACATCCTAGTTTAGTAGAAATGATTATTAAATTTTTCCATAGCTCAAAGATAAATAAAGGTAATGCACAACTAATATTCAATACTCATGATACAAACTTATTATCTTTAGATATATTTAGGAGAGACCAGATATGGTTTGCAGAAAAAGATCCAAAGAAAGGGGCTACTGATTTATATCCTCTTGATGACTTTTCAGTTAGAAAAAATGAGAATATCCAAAAAGGGTATTTAAATGGAAGATATGGAGCGATTCCTTTTGTAGCTACAGGTGATAGCTTATGGGAAGATTAGAAAGTTTTAAGCAAAGAGGAAGAAATCGACAAAATAGAAAGAGAAGACCTATTATTGTAATAGGTTGTGAAGGAAATAATAAAACAGAAAAAATTTATTTTAAGAACTTCAATAGTAGAAAATGTATTATAAAATTTTCTACAGGAAATAGCACAGATCCAGTTGGAATTGTCAGTGATGTATTAAATTTTATAGACAAAGAAATTGGAAGAGAAGATGATGATAAGTATTATGTAGTTTTAGATACGGACGTAAATCAAGATAAACAAAGTCAGATTGATAAAGCTAAGAAGTTAGCTATAGATAATGGAGTTGAATTTATAACTTCAACTCCAACATTTGAATATTGGTACAGGTTACATTTCGGCTATACAACAAAGACATACCATTCAAGTGAAGAAGTTCAAAATGATATAAAAGATAAAATAAAAGGCTATACAAAAAGTATGAATACATATCCTGTTTTAAGAGATAAAACAGATATTGCTATAAAAAATGCTAAAAAGGTTGAAAAGCATCATTTGGATTTAGAACAAGCTTTAGATAATGAAAAGTGCAATCCTTATACAGCAGCATATAAAGTTGTAGAAGAATTAATAAAAAGAAATAATTGATACAGATGAAAAGCAAAGTATGAAAGTAATTTTTAAAATTACAGGATTATTTTGCTTTTTTATGAGGTGAGAATATTGATAAATGATATAACAGATAAAGATATAAAAGAATTAAATGATGAAGAACTAAGAGAATTGGTAGGAAAATTGTGTGAAGCAACTCTTAAAAGACATAATATAGATACTATTTGTGTAACATATGGAGGAGATCAAAATGAATCAGACGGAGGAGTGGATGTTAGAGTAAAATCAACATCTAAATTCAATGATGATTGGGCAATACCAAGAAATAATACAATATTACAAGTCAAGAAACCTAAAATGCCAGAATCTGCAATTCGAAAAGAGATGTTAAATGAAGAAGGTAAAGTTAAAGAAAGCATAAACGAACTTGTAAAATTAAATGGTGCATATATAATTGTTAGTAGTAGAGATTCTCTTACTGATAAAGGAATGCAAACAAGAATAAAGGCTATGGAGAATGTACTAAGTTCAATAGATAAGAATCAAAGTATAAAAGTAGATTTTTATGATAGTAAGAGAATAGCAATATGGGTAAAGCAATTTCCACCATTAGTTATGTGGATTAATGAAAAAGTGAATAAAAGGACTACAGGGTGGAGAAATTACTGTAATTGGTCAAATTTAGATGAAGATGAAAGAGAATATATTATAGCTGATGGAATGTTTATACATAAAGAAAATTTTCAAAAAGAAAATCAAAGGTCAGTAATAGAAGGAATTAATGAAATAAGAAAATTATTATCAAAAGAAAAAAATATTGTAAGATTAGCTGGATTATCAGGAGTGGGAAAAACACGATTTGCTCAAGCTTTATTTGATAGAAGTATAGGAGAAAATGCTTTAGACAAAAACGAAGTAATATATTGTGATGTTAGTGATGAACCAACCCCTGTACCACTAGCTTTTATACAAGAACTTATTTCAATGGGAGAAAGAACAATATTAATCATAGATAATTGTGATAAAGAACTTCATAATAGGTTAGCTAAATTTGTATGTGAAAAGAATAGTAAAATAAGTATGATGACTATAGAATATGATGTAAAAGAAGATATTAATATCGAGTCTTGTAATTATTATTTAGATACTTCATCAGATAATACAATTAGAAGATTATTAAAAAGAGATTTTAATTATATAAAAGATGCTAATATAGAAACTATAGTAAAATGTGCCGATGGGAATTTTAGAATAGCAAGATATCTTGCAAAAACTATTGAGCGAAATACAAGTATTGGAATATTGAAATCAGAAGAGATGTTTAGAAGACTCTTTTTTCAAAACAATAAGGAAAGTGAAGATTTACTTAATACTGGAAAAATATGTTCAATATTTATATCTTTTAATATAACATTAGATATGAACGAACAAGATAATGAAATAAATATAATGAGTAGATTGATAGGCCAAAAACCTACAATATTAATTAGAAATGTTAACGAGATAACTAGAAGACAAATAATACAAAAACGTGGAAATATGAGAGCTGTGCTACCTCATGCTATTGCGAATAGAATGGCTGATGAATTATTAAGCGAGATGCCACTAGAAATAATAATAGAAGAAATAAAAAAATCTAAAAGATTAGAAATATCTTTTTTTAGAAGATTAAAATTTCTTCATGATAAAGAATATGCAATACAAATGGCAGAATATTATTTAGATAACATGGATTTTATAAATATAGATAAGAACGAAATAGAGATATTACAGTGTATAAAAACAATTGTTCTTGAAAAAATACTATGTAAACTAGAAGAAATAGATGATGGAAAATTTTTTACGAGAGAAAATGAAAATTATTATGATTGGGCAAGAATTTTAGCGTATATAGCTTATGAACCAGCGCTTTTTTATAGATCAACTATGTTATTGGTTGAATTTGCGAAATCAGAAAAAGAAACTGAAAATTATAATTCTATTAGAAATATTTTATATAAATTATTTCATATTGCATTATCTGGGACACATGCTAAAGTCAAAGAACGATTAAAAGTAGTAAATGCGTTAATAAGAAGTTCAGATAATATAGAAAAAAATTTAGCCATTAAATTGTTGGATAATCTATTAATTACAGGTGGATTTACAGGGATGATTGTAGAGGAATATACATCAAGAAAAAGAGATTATGGTTATTATCCGGAAACGAGAGAAGAATTTAATAAATGGTATATTACTATTTTTTCATTTTGTGAACAACTTATAAAAGAAAATATATCAAAAGAAGAAATAAAAGAAATATTAGCAAAATATTTTAGAAGTCTATCATCATGTGGACTTTATTATGAATTAGAAAAGATAGTAAAAGAAGTTTTAAAAAAGGAAACTTGGCCACAGGTATGGGTATCAATAGGTGTAATTAAACATTTTGATATAGATAAAGTTCCAAGTGATATGTTGAAAAAAATGAATATATTGCAAAAAAGATGTGAACCTAAAACAATAGAAGACAAAATACAGGCTTTCTTAAATAAAGGAGCCAGAATTTTTTGGGATTTAGAAGATACAACAGAGAATGAAGCGAAAGTTCGTCAGGCTATAAAAAAGTTAGGAGAGGATATTGGAAAAAATAAAAAAGAACTAAGAAAAAATATATTAAAAATAGACAATTCTTGTAATTTATATAGAATAAATGATTTTGTGAAAGGGTTATATAAAGAGATAAATGATAATGAGGAGTTTATATATTTTATATTAGATAATATTACTAATAAAAATAATAATGCATTTTTACAAATAGTATCTACTTATATAGCATTTATGAATAAAGATAATAAGTCTAATTATATTTTAGATGAAATATTAGAAGACAAAAGATATAAAAAATTTTATCCAGAGATACAATTTGGATATCAATTAGAGCAAATAGATATTACAAGAGTAAAAAAATCTTTATTAATTGGAGTTTCGCCAATTGAAAAATATGCAAGAATTGAATTTGTTTTATCTAAAGCTAGTATAAATGATATAATAGAAATTCTTAAATTATTTCCAAAATCAAATAATTCTGACAATATAATTATAAGTGTACTAAATAATCTATATTTTAATAAAAGAGAAAATAAAGAATTGGATAAATATTCAAGAGAATCTATTGCTAATTTGGATTTTAGAGATAGAAATAATGTAAACAATCTATTAAATTATGAAACAGGAAAAATAGTAGAGAAGGTTTTTTCATTAAAAAATGGAAGAAAACAAGCCAAGCAGATTTTTAATAAGTTTCATAAGCTTATTAATGAAAATGGAATTTCTTATTATGGATATGAATATGTATTAAGCCCTTTGGTCAAATTATATCCAAATGAATTTCTTAATGAAATATTTAATAATAATATACCTGAATATAAAATAAAAGATTTTGTAGAAGGATTTGGATATCATAAAAATATTCTAGAATTAATAGACGAAGAAATATTAATAAAATGGATAGAAAAAAACAATAAGGCAAAGGAGATAGCCGGTGTTATAAATCCAATTTATAAGCAAGATGATGAATATAAATGGAGGAATATAAGTATATATTTATTAGAAAACTACATAAATGATAAAGAAATTGTAAGAAACTTGATTCAAGGAATATATCCTATGTCATGGAGTGAAAAATATTCAACCATATTAGAAAAAAGAATGAATTTAGCTAAAGAATTAAAAGATTTGAAGAATGAAAAAATTAGGAATTTAGGTAAAGACTTCGAGAGAAGTTTAAGAAAAGAAATTAATCAAGCAAAAATCTCAGAAGAAAAAGAGCAAGAACGTTTTAATACATTTGAATAAATATGCTAATTAATAGAATAAAATAACTGGGCAAAATGAAAAAAGTATGAATTTCAATTTGCCCACTTTATTTTATATGTTATGAATTTAAAGTATTAGTAATAAATTTAATAACATCATTAACTCCAGTCATATAATATTTCTCATTCCAATAAACACAATGATTTAGAAGTTCTTCCCTAAAATAATCAAGAATATCAGAAACATAATCAGAATCTTTATCAGGGACGACATCAAGAATTTTATCGCAAAAAGTATCATATTTAAGAGCATGTTTTTTATCTTCGTCAGTTAAATTACTTTCTAATTTCTCAAATCTAAACTCTATCCAATCTCTTAATAATTCATTATCCTCATTATTTGTATTCATATTATTAAAACAACAAAAACATTTTTTATTCATAATCAAAACCTCCATAAATTTATTAAAATAATTGGGCTCAAAATGGGCACACAACCCACAAAAATTAACCCAAAATCACATAAATTTACAAAGTTAAAAAATTGGGCACACCAAATATACCAACGAATACAACTCAAGACCAGATTTACCAATGCTTTGCGAGCTTTACTCATAACCCGAAGGTCGTAAGTTCGAGTCTTACCCCCGCAACCAAAGTGCATATCGCTAGAACTGTAACGGTTTTAGTGATTTTTTATTGTTTGAAAATTGGTTGTAATAATTATCTAAAATCTTATATTTATGTTAATTTGGGGAGGAATTGGGGATGAACTCTCCAAATTAATACTTTTTAAAGCTATAAATTACAAGATAATTCATAGCTAATAAATATGAGAGTGACAAAAAAGTTTTGATAATATTGAATTTTTAATGTACATTATTAGATACTAATAAATTTTCTAGTACATTACCAGCTTTTTTATCATGTGACTTTAATGGATGTACATAGAAATTATAAGTTGTAGTAATTTGAGCATGACCTAGTCTTGCCGATACAGTAGCCACATCAACTTGCTGACCTATTAATAGAGTAGCATTTGTGTGTCGCAAACCATGAAAATTTATAAAGGGTAAACCAATTTGTTTAATAAATTTTTCAAACCATTTGCTAATTGTAGATGGATGAATTGGTTTTCCATCATCTTGTACAAATAATCTATTGGATTCATGCCAGAAATCGCCTACAATCGATTTTTGTTCATTATACCATAATTTATATTCTTTAAGTAAAGAAACAATAAAATCAGGGATAGCAACGTCACGAATTGAACTCTCGTTTTTAGGACTTTTTGTAAATACGCCTTTTTCTGATAAATATTGGCTAGATTTATTAATACATATAATTCCATTTTTAAAATCTATATCTGACCATTCAAGTCCAGCAAGTTCTCCAAGCCTTGCACCTATAAAGATATCTAGCAAAATAGCAACTTTATATTTCATATCTTTTCCTGTTAGTTTTTCTAAATTATCCACTAAAATTCTAGTTTGATCTTCATCATAGCAAGGTCTTTGTGGTTTAGGTGCTTTTGGTGGTTCTACACGTTCAGCTGGATTAGTTACAATCATTTGCCAATATACTGCTTTGTGTAACATTGCATGTATTAATCTATGATGTTCTAATATAGTCTTTTTTGATAAGGGCTTTCTAGTCTTTTTTCCATGATTATTTTTCTTTCTTTGAAGTTGTGTATCTTCTTCAAGTAGATTGTAGAAATGCATAATATCAATAGGTCTAATTTTATCTAGTTTTAAATGTCCAAAATAAGGGATAATTCTAGTTTCTAACATTCCTTTATATCTACAATAAGTTGATGGAGCAAGTTCTTTTAAAGCATAATCACGTTTCCATATTTCTACAAATTCTTTAAATGTTGGAGTAGCTCCTTCTATAATAAATCCATTTTCTATTTGTGTTACAAATTTTGCTAGCTCTATTTGAGCTTCGGATTTATTTTTACAATGTACAGTTTTTTGATGTCTAACTGATTTTCCGTCTAAGTTATAACCTTTAAATACTACTAACCTATAACTATTTTTTCCACGCTTTTCAATACTACCGGTCACTTATTTGCCTCCTTTCTGTTTTATTTAGTAATAGAGTGTATTACTATGATTTTATTGTACCATCATTGAAAAAGAAAACTAAACCCGACAATGAATATTTTTTAAATTATTAATTTGTATGGAATATTGAAAATAAAGTCGATATTTGTTATAATTTATCAAAATGGGGGAAAGATATGAGAAAAATAAATAGACAAATTTATTTTTATGAAGTAGAACTGCAAAAATATAGTAAAGAAGAAAATTCTTACTTAATTTCTAAAAACTATAAAGAAGACATGAAAGAGCTATTTGGAAAATTTAAAGACTTACCTTTTGATAAAGAAAATTTAAATTATTCTATGTATTTAAAGAAGCCAAATGGAACATATGATTTTGTAAAAGTAGATAATATAAGTGACACTTATATCGAAGGAAAACTTATAAATTCAGATGATAGTGGTCTAACGTATTATGAAGAGAATGGAGAAATTAAATTTCTAAAGGATACTATTTCAAAGGATGCTAGTATAGCAGAAATATCACATTTTGTCTTTTTTTTAGATACAAGAATTTTAGCGTTTGAATATAATGCAAAATCTTCACATTCTCAAAGTTTATCAAGTTACATAAAAACAAAAATGGAAGCAGAATATTTTATAGAATTTAAAAATTTATTAAATAAAAATAGAGAAAAAAGATTTAATTCCATAAAACAAGTAAAATCATTTAGATTTAGTACAAGTAGCAAGTTCTTATTAAGTTCAAATGCGTCTAATAAAGGTTTTTTTAAAGCTGCGGCTGCAGCATTTGATTTAACTAAGAAGACTACGGATGTTGAGCAAAATATAACAATAGAAATCAAACCTGCTAGAATTACTAAAAAAAATAAAAATCCATATTATGATGCAGAAGAATTAAAAGATAGTATAAATGAATTAAGTTCTATGCTAGAAGATCCAGATAAAAATTTCAAATTAGATATTATAGGAATTAATGAATTAAACGAGCAAATAATGGTAAACTACTCTAAAGATATTTTAATTAAAAAAATTACATTAGAGCCAACAGAAATTGATTCGACAAATTTTTATAAAAAAATAAAGGAAGCATATAATAAAGTATATGAACATTATATAGGATAGTGATTGCTATGAAAGAATTTTTAAAAAATATCAGAGATAATTTTTTAGATTTTATTCTAAAACATAACTTTATGATATCAACAATAATAAATATTATTATATTAATAATATTTTACAGAGAGATAGAGAGCTATTTTAGTGAATCAAAAACAGATATATTAAATATGATAATATCAATATCCGGAACAATTTTTGGCTTTATATTAACATTTTTGTCTATTTTTATAGTATTCAGAACAGAAGAAAAATATAAAAAGAACAATAAAAATAAAAATGAACCAATAATAATGTTAATAAACAATAATTCATTTAATAATGTTTATGAACTATTTATAAAAAGTTCTTACTCATTAGGACTGTTATTAATTATTTCTATAGTATATTATTTTACTACCTATGGATTAAATAATATTGTAAATGGTATTTTTATAGTAATAATTTTTGAATTAATAGTTTTAGGTATAGTTAGAGTATTTTTATCAGTATATTCATTTAATATTTTAATAAGACTAACTATTAATTGTCAATAGTTTTTCAAAAAAATTTTTAAGTAATTTTGG
>CAMMWS010000051.1:0-9535 GCA_946500695.1 uncultured Mycoplasmatota bacterium
CCTGAAAAAAAGAATGCTGAAAATTTACTCAGCACCCTTTAATGTCGAAGAACCGTTATAAGTATTAAGAAACATTGAAAAAATATAAGAAAAATACTACAATAATATTAGGAGGAAAATAACTATATGAAAAAAACAATTAAAGATTTAGATATTGATAATAAAAAAGTAATAATTAGATGTGATTTTAATGTTCCCTTAAAAGAAGGAAAAATAAAAGATGACACAAGAATAGTAAAAAGCTTACCTACTATTAAATACTGCTTAGAACATAATGCTAAAATAATTTTAATGTCTCATTTAGGTAGAGTAAAAACAGAAGAAGATAAAACAAAGAATGACCTTAGTGTTGTTGCTACAAGACTTAGCGAACTACTAGATAAAAATATAACCTTTGTAAAATCTACAAGAGGAGAAGAGTTAGAACAAGCTGTCTCTAATATGAAAGATGGAGATATTATTCTAATGCAAAATACTCGTTATGAAGACTTAGATGGTAAAAAAGAAAGCGGTTGTGATATGGAACTTGCTAAATACTGGGCAAGTTTAGGAGATATTTTCATTAACGATGCTTTTGGTACTCTACATCGTGCTCATGCTTCTAATGTTGGTATAAGTACTTACTTACCTAGTTGTGTTGGACTACTAGTAGAAAAAGAACTAAATGCTTTATCTTATCTTTTTAATCCTGATAGCCCGTTTATGATAATATTAGGAGGAGCTAAAGTAAGTGATAAGATCGGACTAATTGAGAATTTACTTCCTAAATGTGATAAGATTCTAATTGGAGGAGGTATGGCTTTTACTTTCTTAAAAGCAGAAGGTTATAATATTGGTAACTCTCTATTAGATGAAGAAGCCCTTGATTTCTGTAAAAAAATATTAAAAGAAAATGAAGATAAAATAATATTACCAGTAGATGTAGTTTGTAATGATAAGTATGAAGATACTGAAGGAACTGTTAAAGATATAACAGAACTAACTGATAGTGAAATGGGCTTAGATATTGGTCCTAATACTGTTAATATCTTTAAAAATAATTTAAGTAATGCTAAAACAATTATGTGGAACGGACCGCTTGGTGTTTATGAATTTAAAAATTATGTAAAAGGAACAAATGATGTTTTAACATACTTAACTGAAATTAATGCTAAAACAGTACTTGGTGGAGGAGATATAGTTGCAGCAGCTTCATCTTGTAACGTAACAGATAAACTATATCATATCTCAACAGGTGGAGGAGCAACCCTAGAATATTTAGAAGGAAAAGAATTACCAGGACTAAAAAATATCCCTGAAAAATAAAATATTACTAAAGGAGGAAACTTTATGAGAATAGGTCTATTTACAGATTCTTATGTACCATCTGTTAATGGAGTAATAACAAGTGTTGAAACACTAAAGAAAGCTCTTGAACAGAAAGGCCATACAGTATATATAGTCACAGTAGGACAGGATAGTAAGACCTATGACTATAATGAAAAAGAAAGAATACTAAAAATTCCCGGTATTCCTTTAGGAATTTATGATTATAGAATGTCTAGTATCTATCCTTTAAAAGTAATGAACAAAATTAAATCATGGAATTTAGATTTAATTCATTCTCATACGGAACTTAGTATGGGAATATTTGCAAGACTATTCGCTAAACAATACAATATTCCCTTAGTTCATACTTATCATACAATGTATAAAGATTATACTTGGTATGTTTCAAGAAATGTTAAATTCTTCGATATGGGATGTAAAAAAGCCGTTGAATATATAAGTAAATTCTATTGTGATAACACAGCAGATGCTTTCATAGTTCCCACTGTAAAGACATATCACTTGTTTAGAGATGAATATCATTATGACAAAGATATATATATAGTTCCTACAGGATTAGATGCTTCTAGATTTTATAAAGAAAATAGTGATAAGTTAAAAGTGTTAAAATTAAGACATTATCTAGGATATAAAAGGAAAGACTTTGTCATGTTATTTGTAGGAAGATTAGCTCAGGAGAAAAATGTTACTTTCCTTTTTGATATTATAGAAAAGACTAAAAATAAGAATATCAAACTATTAGTAGTAGGCTATGGTCCAGATGAAGATAAATATAAAAAAGAAGTTAAAGAAAGAGGACTTGAAGATAGAATAAAGTTTACAGGTAAAGTTGCATGGGTTGATATGCCAAACTACTATCATGTCTCTAATGCCTTTATAACAGCATCCACTACAGAAACACAAGGACTAACAGTTATTGAAGCTCTAGCAGCATCCCTACCAGTAATTTGTATTGATGACGATGCTTTTAAAAGTGTTGTTGTAGATAACTTTAATGGAAGAATCTTTAAAGATGAAAAAGAATGTATAGAGATTGTTGAAGAGTTATCTACTAATAAGTTAGAACTTGAAAATTTAACAGATAAAGCCGAAGGCTCTGTTAAGAAATATTCTTTATCAAGCTTTGCCGACTCTGTCTTAGAAGTATATAAAGTAGCGATTACTAAACATAATAAGAAACAAGCTTTATCAACAAGACTTGTGGAAAAAATAAAAAACAAATGGAAGGATGGAAAGAAAAATGATAGTGGCACTTAATCACAAGAGTAATTTTACTAAAGAGGAGATACTAAAGTACTTAGATGATTTTAAAAACTTAAATACCTATAATCATGAAATGATTTTAATACCAAGTGTCTGTTATTTACCATTAATACCTAATAACATAACATATGGATCAGAAGATGTAAGTAGTAAAACAATGGGTGCTTATACAGGAGAAGTTACTGCAAAAGCCATTAAATCATTGGGTGCTACATACACTTTAATTAATCATAGTGAAAGAACAACTAAGATGAATGAAAATCTTGATGTGAGTAAGCAAAAGTTAGAACAAGCTTTTTCTAATGACTTAATACCAATTATCTGTATAGGAGATACTTTAGAAGAACATGAAAGCGGTACTTATGTTGATAAAATAAAAAAAGATATGGATTATCTACTAAGTGATATAGATAAGTCAAAAGACTTTATCATTGCCTATGAACCTGTATTTGCAATAGGTACAGGTATTGTACCCACAAATCTAGATATTGAAAAAGTAACTACTATGTTAAAAGAAACATATCAAAAGAAAGTATTATATGGCGGTAGTGCTAATGAAAATAATATTGATGAATTAAAACAAGTTAAAAATATAGATGGCTTTCTATTAGGAGGAATATCTTTAAAACTTCCTTCTTTACAAGAATTTATTAATAAGTTACAATAGTAATCTAAGGAAGTGAAGATTATGCCTAATTTAGAAGAACTAGTAAAGATAAGAAATGAGTCTATAGAAGAAACAGAATATTTATTAAAATTGATAGAATCTTATTTAAAATACTACAGTTATATTTATTATAACTATGTTATAAATCGCGAAATTGAAAAAGATGTCAAACATCATGTTTTAGATGATGGTATTTATGGTTTTCATACAAATATAATATCATTAGAACCATATTATATAAAGGAGTACGAATACAATAAAATGTTTGCTGAAATTATAGACAAATATAATAAAGGAAATATATCATTAATTGATATTAAAAATCTTCTTAATTTAAGAGAAGATCCTATACTTGCTATTCCACAATTTGAAGGTCGTAGTGCATATTATTATGTCAGAAAGTCATACATTGAAGAATTAGTCAAAGCCGATGGCTTAAGCATTGAATATCCTGATAAAGAAAATTATCCAACTTTTTTGCAAGTGACTGCTACTCTACCTAAACTAGAATTGCCTAAACAAAAAGTTTTAACAGATAATTAAAACTTTTTTCTTTTTCGACAAATTCTCTCTTTTTTTACTCTTTAACTATTTATCTTTCTGTTATATAATTAAGATGCGTGGTAGTATATGGAAGGAGAGAAAATGAAAAAGACCAACGTATTAATGATTGATGATAATATTGAACTAGTTAAAATGGTTAAAGAGTACTTTAAAGATAATAAAGAAGTTGCCATTACTCTTACCGCTAATGATGGAATAGAAGGATTAAACCTAATAGAAAATAATCAAGATGAGTATGATGTAATTGTCCTTGACCTTATTATGCCTAATAAAGATGGTATGAGTGTACTAAAGGAAATGAAAGAAAAAAGATTAGATAAGAAAGTAATAGTTTTAACTTCATTTAATACTCAAGAAGTTATAAGAGAAGCTAGTGAATTAGGCATTAGTTATTTTATCTTGAAACCTTTTGAATTAACAGAACTAGAAAAGAGAATATTAGAGTGTAGTAGTAAGAATAATTATGATAAGAAAACTATTGATATGAAATATAATAACCTACAAGTATCAATAACAAAGATTTTACATGAGTTAGGTGTACCATCTCATATTAAAGGATATCAATATATAAGAGAAGGTATAACAGTCCTTTATGAACATCCTGAGGTAATAGGTGGAATTACTAAAGAACTATATCCTGATATAGCAGAGAAATTTGATACAACAGTCTCTCGTGTAGAACGTGCTATAAGACATGCCATTGAAGTAAGTTGGAATAGAGGTAATTGGCAGCTAATGGAAGATATCTTTGGACATAGTGTTGATATTGATAAAGCAAAACCAACTAATTCAGAATTTATTGTCACAGTCGCAGATAAACTTCGTCTTGAATTTCATCAAGATGCAATTAGGCAGTAATAATATTATTAAGACGAGCAGTAGTAGTCTTTTTATTTTGGCTTAATATAGTAATTTAGTTTAATTAATGATATAATAACAATATACAAATAAAAAGTTATTTAAACAGAAAGGAAAAATAAATATAATGAAGTTTTATGTTGGATCTGGAATGAAAAATGCTAAACTAGTAGATTATTATCAAGAAAAGTTAGAAGAAGCCGGTTGGGAACAAACATACAATTGGGTAAAAAATATTAATAATGATATTAATATAGATGAGATAAGAGAATACGCTAAATTAGAGCAGGAAGGCGTAATGAGTTCTGATGTTGTAGTTATACTATTGCCAGCAGGAAGAGGAGCTCATATTGAACTAGGAATGTCTATAGCTCTTAATAAGAAAACTTTTTTATGTTCTGCAACAGAAGATGAATTTAGCATAGAAAATACAGTTGCATTTTATGAATTACCTAATGTTGTAAAACTTGTAGGTACTACTGATGAAAATATAAAGGAGATATTAAAATTTAACAAAGAAAAATCAGATAGTGAAATAAAATTAACTAAAAAATTGTCATTATAAAAGCAGGTGATATTATGAAAATTGATAGTAAAAAGATGAAATATTTATCAAAAATTACTAATTCAATATATGAAGATTTAAAAATAGAATTTTTATACCACTCTAATCATTTAGAAGGAAGTACTTTTTCTAAAGATGAATTAGAGAAGCTTTTAACTGAAAAGAAAGTTGAAGGAAGCCATTCCTTAGACGATATAATTGAAACAAAGAACTCTTTAGAAGTCTTTGACCAAGTAATTAATGATAGTAGCGAATTGTTAGATAAGTTTATGTTATTTAATTGGCATAAACTACTAAAAAAGGGAACAGTTGATGATGAGATACATAATATTGGTATGTGGAAAAAATATGAAAACAAATTAAGAGGCGTAGACTTAAAATTAGCATTACCAGTTGAAGTTGATAACTTAATGTTTAATTTATTAGCTGACTATAATGAATTAGAAACAGTTACCCTAAAAGACATAGCAGATTTCCATTATAAATTTGAAAAAATTCATCCCTTCCAAGATGGCAATGGTAGGATAGGTAGATTTATTATTCTAAAACAATGTTTAGAATGGAATATTGACTTAATCGCTATAGATGATAAGTATGATGACGAATATAGAAATGCTTTATATAAAGCCCAAAAAACAGGTGATAGTGAAGATTTAGTAACAGTATTTAAAAAGTGTCAAAATAGATTAGATGAGAAATTAGAAAAATATAAAAGTCTTTTAGACCAAGTAGATATTGATATGCAAAATTAATTTTAAAGATGTAAGCTGTAAGCTGTAAGCTGTAGAATTACAATATAATTTTATAGCTTTTTCTTTTTTATATTATTGACTAAATATTAGAAAATATATATACTTATATTAGAAGATGTGGGAGGTGACTACACTAAATGGAACGAAAAATAAATAAATTCTTACTAAAATGGAAAACAGATTTAATAAGAAAGCCTTTATTAATAATTGGAACAAGACAAGTAGGTAAAACATATACAGCAATAGAGTTTGGTAAAAATAATTACCAACATGTCGCTTACTTTAATACTGATCATAACACAATTATAAAAGACTTATTTAAAAAAGAAAGATCTATTACAAGATTAGCAGAAGCTTTAAGTATAATATCAGAAGTTCCTATTGTTAAAAATGATACCTTAATAATCTTTGATAATGTTACAGATGAAGAGATAATTAAAGGTATAAAACTATTTGGTTATGATAAAAATGATTATCATGTTATCGCTATTACATCAAGTAGAGATTCTCTCTTAAAATTTAGAGGAGAAGAATTCCAATATAAGATAATGACAGAAATGGACTATGAAGAATTTTTATGGGCTATTGGAGAAAGGGAAACAGCTGATAAAATAAGATATGCCTATAATAATCATAGAAGTTGTAGTGTTCATACTAAAGCCTTAGATTATTTCTATGAATATTTAATAACAGGAGGACTTCCTGAAGTAGTAGATGCTTATGCTAATAAATGTCATTATGGATACTTAGATAGTATTAAAGAAAGAGTCTTTGATATTAATAAGAGCGAACTATTAAATAGTAAAAATTTAATAGATATAGAACGTGGTATTGAAGTTATGGAAAGTATACCTAAACAATTAGAAAAAGAAAATAAAAAATTTCAATATGGTCTTCTAGGTTATGGAAGACGAGCTAAAGAATTTGAAAATTCTATCAATTATCTAGTAACTAATCAATTAGTATATCGTTCATATAAAATAAGAGTAGCAAAGTCCCCTTTATCTAGTTGCCGTGAACTCGATAGTTTTAAACTATATTTACCAGATGATGGTCTTTTAAGTATGAGATATAATTTGACTAAAGATAGATTAGCAGTAGATGATAATATTAAACAAGCTCTATATGAAAATCATATTGCTCATACTTTAGTGGAAGCAGGCTATTCTCTATATTATTACCAATCAGAAGGAAAAGCTGAAGTAAACTTTGTTATTCAAAATAGAATGGGTAAAATTATTCCTATAGAACTTGCTACAAAACAAGGCTCTAAAGTAAAGAGTTTATCAGTCTTTATGAAAAAATATATTGTAACAGATGCCTATCGTATTACTGAGAATAATTTCAGTACTAAGAAAAATGTTAGGTATTTACCGATTTATGCAATATTTTGTTTAAACGAACAAATATATTAAGGAGAGTGAAAAATGAAAAAAGTCTTATTAACAATTATAGATGGTTTTGGCTATAGAGAAGAAAAGAAAGGTAATGCAATAATCACAGCTAATCCAGAAAATATTATAAACCTATGGAAGGAATATCCTCATACCACATTAGAAGCAAGTGGTGAAGCGGTAGGACTTCCTGCTGGGCAAATGGGTAATAGTGAAGTAGGACATTTAAATATAGGAGCAGGACGTGTTGTAGACCAACCTCTTATGCAAATTAATCATGCCATAGAAGATGGTAGTTTCTTTAAAAATGAAGTTTTACTGGATATAATTAATCACTGTAAAGAAAATAATTCATCTCTACATTTATTTGGACTATTAAGTGATGGAGGAGTTCATTCTCATATTAATCACTTCTTTGCAATGTTAGACTTATGTAAAAAAGAAAACTTTCATAATGTCTATGTTCATGCATTTCTTGATGGTAGAGATACCCTTCCAAATGTCGCTCTTACCTTCCTAGATTCTCTAACTAATAAGCTTAATGAACTAGGCTTTGGTAAACTAGCAGATATTTCTGGAAGATATTATTCTATGGATAGAGAAAGAATGTGGAATGTTACTAAGAAGTATTATGACTTATTAGTACATGGAGAGGGAGTAAAAATAGATTCATATAAAGATTATATAGAAGACTCATATAAACAAAATATTATGGATGAATTTATTGTTCCTGCTAAATTAATAGATGATGGAACCCTAAAAGAAAATGATGGTATGGTAATGCTTAACTTTAGACCAGATCGTATTACTCAAACCTTCACTGCTCTAACTAATAAAGACTTTAAAGAGTTCCCAAGAGTAGATTTTAAAAATGTAAAACTAGTTACAATGATGACACCAGAACATACAGTCATTGCAACCCCTGCTTTCCCACCAATGCATCTAACTAATACTTTAGGAGAATATGCTGCATCAAAAGGTTTAAAGATTCTAAGAATAGCAGAAGCTAGTAAATATCCCCATGTTACATATTTCTTTGATGGAGGAGAAGAAAAAGATATTCCTAATACAGATAAAATAATAGTACCAAGGAAAGATGTCGCAACTTATGATATGTATCCTGCTATGAGTGCTTATGAAGTAACTGATAAGTTAATAGAAGTAATGGATAAATATGATTTAATCATTCTAAACTTTGCAAACTGTGATATGGTAGGACATACTGGTAAATTTGATAAGGTTGTAGAAGCTGTTAAAGCTATTAATGAAAATGTAGGAAGACTATATGAAGCAAGTAAGGAAAAAGGCTTTACAATGTTTGTAACAGCAGACCATGGTAATTCTGAGATTATGGAAGACGATAAAGGAGAAGTAATAACTGCTCACACTACTAGTCCTGTTCCATTTATTATTACAGACCATAATATAAAAGAAATTAAAACAGGTAAATTAGGAGATATCGCTCCTACAATATTAAAATATATGGATATAGAAAAACCAGATGAAATGACTGGTAATAACTTGATTTAGGTAGTTAAATGAGTTATTCTATAAGCAAGAGGTTTTAATTATGACAAATGAAGAGTTACAAATAATAGAAGATGAATTAGAAGAAAAAAACAAAAGAATAAATGAACTTAAGGAGATAAGATTAGAGTTATTAGAAATACCTGAAGTTAAAAAGTTCTATGAAGCAGATGAAGAATATAGAAAATTAGAAAAAGAAACAGATATAGTAAGCAAGAAAGCTTACCATGCTAGACAAGAACTTTGCACACATCCTGTTTAGTATTTTATGGGCGCTACAAAAGATGACTATGAAGGTAGAATATACTGGAATTGTATGTGCATGAGATGTGGAAAGATAGAAGAAAGAAGAAGTAAAGATTTCGATATAGATAGTGTTATATATAAAGATATGTGTTTTGGTAAACCTAAGAACATTGATATTGACTTTTACCATACGGAAACTTATATGGCAAATTTATGAAATTAGGAAATAATCACTTTAATGAAGAAGAAAAATCAAAAAGGTTTGTTAAAATGATGAAAAGAAAAGATGTACAAGAAAGATTAAATAGAACAAAGTGGTTCTTTGTCAAATAGTGTTGGTAGACAATAATTTGATACAAGGAATTGATAA
>CAMMWS010000052.1:0-8640 GCA_946500695.1 uncultured Mycoplasmatota bacterium
TAGATAATCTCTAGGCCATTTTTATATCATTTTAAAAACTGTCCGGTTATAAGTTATGATAGAATTACAATAAAATATTAAACTGATAAGTATGTTTTTTATCATATTTATCAGTTTTTTCTTTAAAAATAAAAGATAAATGCTATAATAATATTAGTTTGGTAGGAAAGGCTGTGATATCTTATGGATTTTACTTTTAATAGTAAAGAAGAATTATATCAAATGATAGAGCCAGCACTTGATGCTAAAAAAAGTGAACTTGATAGACTTGGATACCGTTATATTCATAAAAATGATGTCTGGAATTATTTAATTCTTACTAAATGGTCTAAAGCTCATAATTTGGAATTAAGTGATATAGTTAGTGATATCTTAAATTGTGATAATAAACTATTAGATAAATATCTTAAAGATAGTCTTTCTACTAGAAAAGAGAACCTAGAAATAATATAAAACATTATAAAAGGAGTATATTTGGAGGTGTAGTAAACAATGAAGAAAGAAAAGAAAGTTAAAGAAAAAAAGATAAAAAAAGAAAGAAAAAAGATGGTTCCTGAAAAGAAGAAAATGTTAGGTAAAACAGCTATCTTAGTAGTAATTGCTGCTATTATTTGCTTCTTAATAGTGCCATTATTTAAATCATTAAACTTTGGACTAGACTTACAAGGAGGCTTTGAAATACTTTATGAAGTTAGTCCTATTGATGGTAGTGAAATGAATAGTGATATATTAAACGCTACTTACAGGAGTATGCTTAAACGTATTGATACTTTAGGTGTCAGTGAGCCAGAAATTACTCTAGAAGGTGATAATAGAATCAGAGTAAAACTAGCAGGTGTTACTAATAAAGAAGAAGCTAGGGATACCCTATCTACAGTTGCTACTTTAACATTTAGAGATAGTGAAGATAATTTATTAATGACTAGTGATGTTCTAGAAGCAGGTGGTGCTAGACTTACAACAGATTCAAGTGGTAGACCTGCTGTTAGTCTTGCTGTTAAAGATAAAGATACATTCTATAAAGTAACTAATGCTGTTAAAGATTACGAAAATAATGTTATTGTTATCTGGCTAGATTACAACGAAATGACAGATTCTTATGCTAGTGAGGGTAGTATGTGTGGAACAGATGAGAGTAACTGTATAAGCGCAGCTACTGTTAGTGAAGGATTTGCTAGCGATGTTATTATTCAAGGTAACTTTAGTGAAGAGGAAGCCAGTAATTTAGTTGATTTAATTAACTCTGGAAGCTTACCTGCTAAACTAACAGAAGTATCTAGTAAAACAGTAGGTGCTAGTTTTGGAGATGCAACTCTTACTATGACAATGTATGCAGGAATTGCTGGTGTTCTTGCCATTATAATCCTTTTAATAGGTATTTATAATTTTTCTGGTATTATCTCAGCAGTATCAGTACTTTTATACACACTATTTGTCTTTGCGGCCTTTTGGCTAGTAGGTGGAGTCTTAACTCTTCCTGGAATAGCTGCTTTAATACTTGGTATTGGTATGGCTGTTGATGCTAACGTCTTAACATATTCTCGTATTAAAGAAGAACTACTTAAAGGAAGAAGTCTAGAAACAGCTTTCAAAAATGGTAGCAAAGCTAGTTTTGGAACAATTCTTGATGCTAACCTTACAACATTACTAGTTGCTATTATAATGTTCTATTTAGGAGAATCTAGTGTTAAAGGTTTTGCTACTATGCTTATCATTAATATTATTGTAACAATGATTACAATGGTAGGTATTACAAGAGTATTAATGAAAATGTTTGTTAAAACTAAATATTTTGATAATAAATTAAATCTCTTTATTGGTGTTCACGTAGAAAATATTAAACAAGATGAGAAAAAGAAGACTTATAATTATTTAGGACTTAGTAAATTCTTTGCAGCTTTCAGTTTAGTAGTAATACTTGCATCAGTCGTTATGTTTGCCTTTAAAGGAATGAATCTTGGTATTGATTTTAGGGCAGGTAGTGATATTACCCTTGCTACTACAGAAATCTCTGAAGAGGATTTAAAAAGTGATTTAAAAGAGTTAGACCTAGATGAAGTAAGCATTGATATTACTAGTAGTGAAACTGATATTAGGGTAAGCGATGAATTAAAAGAAAGCGAAGTTGATGAAGTAGAAAGTTACTTCCTTGAAAAATATAACACAAGTGTTGATATTGGTGTTGTCTCTAACGTTGTTAAACAAGATCTAATTAAAAATGCTATATTCTCTATCGTTATCTCTTTGATTGGTATAATTTTATATATTACCTTTAGATTCAAATTCAGTTATGGTATTTCATCAGTTATTTGTCTAGTACATGATGCTCTTATGATGGTAGCTTCTGTTATTCTTTTAAGAGTAGAAGTAAATTCAATGTTTATAGCAGCAGTACTTGCTATCATAGGTTATTCAATTAATAATACAATCGTTGTCTTTGATAGAGTCCGTGAGAATTTAAGAAAGAAAGATAAAGATAATCTAAGTAAAGATGAACTTAAAGAAGTAGTTAATGTTAGTATTAAAGATACAATGTCTAGAAGTATTTATACATCTCTAACAACACTTCTTCCAGTACTAGCCTTACTAATAATGGGTAGTAGAGAAATATTAACCTTTAATGTTGCCATGATAGTAGGCCTAATCGCTGGTACTTATTCATCATTACTACTAGCAGGAAGTTTATATGTTTTCTTTGCAAGTAAAAAAAGA
This sequence comes from uncultured Mycoplasmatota bacterium, assembly GCA_946500695.1. GTDB lineage: Bacteria > Bacillota_I > Bacilli_A > RF39 > UBA660 > Onthousia. The sequence continues at coordinate 2,713 of CAMMWS010000052.1, forward strand.
AAACATAATAAAAAGAAAAAAGTAGTTAAAGAAGTGAGTGAAAAGACTATTAAAGGTATAAATGATTAAATATAAGTAGAAAGAGGGGTGTGTTCTAATGAAAAAGGATTTAATTACCATAGATGATTTAATGGAAAGAATAGATGAATATATCAAAGACCCTAAAGAAAGAGAAAAAATATTAGATGCTTATTATTATGCAAAAGAAAAGCATAAAGGACAGTATCGCAAAAGTGGGGAGGAATACATTATTCATCCCCTTAATGTTGCTTTAATTCTTACTTCAATTTATGCGGATAGTGAATGCTTAGTAGCAGCTTTACTTCATGATGTAATAGAAGATTGTGATGTTGATATAGAAGAATTTAAAGAGAAGTTTGGGCTTACTGTCTACAAATTAGTAGATGGTGTTACTAAATTAGGTAGACTTCATTTTTCTACAGATAATGAATATTTAGTAGAGTATTATAAAAAAATAATAGTAGGAATGAGTGAAGATGTTAGAGTTATTATTGTAAAACTTGCAGATCGCTTACATAATATGAGAACTTTATGGGCAACTCCCGTTGAAAAACAAAAGAAAAAGTCTAAAGAAGTTCTTGAGATATTTGCCCCACTTGCTCATCACTTAGGAATACATAAAATTAAAAGTGAGCTTGAAGATTTATCTCTTCGTTATTTAAAACCAACTGTTTTTTATGATATTGCCGATAAACTTAATAAGACTAAAGCAGAACGTGACACAACAGTTTATGAGATGCAAGAAGAGGTTACAGAACTACTAAATGAACATCACATCCCTCATCAAATTAAAGGCCGTGCTAAAAGTATCTATAGTATTTATAATAAACTTGATAAAGGTAAAAAATTCAGTGATATTTATGATTTACTAGCACTACGTATTTTAGTTGATACAGAACAAGATTGTTACTTAGTTCTTGGTCTAATTCATTCTAAGTTTAGACCTTTACCTAAAAGATTTAAAGACTATATTGCTATGCCTAAGCCAAATATGTATCAGTCATTACATACAACTGTTTTTGGAATAGATGGCTATCTATTTGAAATTCAAATTAGAACTTATGAAATGGATGAAGTAGCAGAAAATGGTATTGCATCTCACTGGGCCTATAAAGAAAATGGTGGTAGTAAGAGAACCGCTAACTTACAATCTACCACTACCCAAAAGCTTCAGTTTTTTAAAGAAATTATGGAACTTGAAAATGATAAGATGAGTAGTGAAGAGTTTGTTACTTCTGTAAAAGATGAAGTCTTAAATAATAATATCTATGTTTTTACCCCTAAAGGAGATGTTATTGAACTACCTCGTGGTGCCACACCGCTTGACTTCGCTTATAAAGTTCACAGTAAAGTAGGGGAGACAACAGTAGGAGCGATTGTAAATGGTAGTATCGTACCTTTAGACTATGAATTAAAAAGTAATGATATTATTAAAATTAATACTAATAAAAGTGCTCATCCTTCTAAAGAGTGGTTAAATATAGTTAAAACTACTGGGGCTCGTAATAAGATAAAAAGTTACTTTAGTAAGAGCGAAAAAGAAGTCCTAATAGAACGTGGTAAAGAATATTTAGAAAAAGAATTAAGAAAAAGAAAGATAGCAATTAGTGATTTTTATCTTGAAGACAATCTTAAAACTGTCTATAAAAACCTAAAAATAGATAATTTAGATGATTTATATTATGATATAGGTAGTAATAAGCATACCCCTAACAATGTCATAAATATAAACTTTGGTGAAAAAGAAGAAGAAAAACCTAAGTTATTAAAAAATATTGTCAAAATAAATGATAATGCTTCTGACATAATAGTTGATGGAATAGACAAAATAAAAGTAAGTATAGCCTCATGCTGTAAACCTGTTCATGGCGATGATATTGTTGGTTATATTACAAGAGGTAATGGTATAACTATTCATAGAAGTAATTGCCATAATCTTGCTAGTATGGATGATAGATGTATTAAAGTATCTTGGGATGATAAGCCTTCTAATAAGTATTATAGCGATTTATTAATCAGAACTAATACCCTAGATAATAAACTTGCTGATATTATCCAATCGACAAGTAAGATCTCTGTTAATATTACTAGCATTAAAACAATATCTAGAGATGAATATGCAACATATGAGATGGAAGTTGCTGTTAATGATATAAATCACTTAACAAAATTACTACTAGATTTAAAGAATTTACCATATATTACAAGTGTAGAGAGGTTGATAATGTGAGAGTTTTAGTTCAAAGATGTAGCAATGCAAAATGCGTTGTTAATAATAAAAATATAAATGAAATAGATAATGGCTTAATGCTTTTAGTAGGATTTACTGATAGTGATAACAAAGATACCATTCTTAAAATGGTTAATAAAGTAATTAATTTAAGAATTTTTCCCGATAAAGAAGGGGTAATGAACTTATCTGTTTTAGATACTAAAGGCTCTATTTTATCAATTTCCCAATTTACTCTTTATGCTGATACTACTAAAGGTAATAGACCAAGTTATATTAAAGCAATGAAAGGTGATAAAGCTAAACTCTTATATGAGTATTTTAATAAATGTTTAAGCGAATATGTTCCTTGCTTTGGTGGTGCTTTTGGAGAGGACATGGAAATATCCCTAACTAATATGGGGCCTACTACAATTATGTTGGAGAGATAATTATGTACAAGAATAGAATAAATTATAAATTATTAAATTTTTTAATTCTTATGGGACTTTTATATATTATAGTTACTAATATAGGAACCTGGTTCAGTATTTTTTCATCTGTTATTAGCATTTGTATGCCGTTCCTTATTGCTTTTGCTATTTCCTATGCTCTTAACCCTGTAGTTAGAAAGTTAGTTTCTAAAGGAGTTAGAAAACCTTTAGCTGTTACAATAGTTGTAATAGCAGTAACTACTATCATAATAGCTTTATTAGTTATAACTCTTCCGCTTTTATATAATCAACTTGTAACCTTTGCTACTAATTTTGGTAAAGTTATAGAAGATGTCGGTGATAAATTTAATATAAATTTGGATTTTATAACTGATAGCAGTAATGGTTACTTAGAAAGTATTATTGATAGCTTAGGGACTTTTTTAAGAGATGGATCTATTGATATAGTAGGTAAGACTGCTTCTTTCTTAGGAAAAGTTATAATTACGTTTGTTGTGTCTATTTATTTTCTAGCTTATATGGATAAAATAAGAGAAGTAGTTGCTAATTTTCTAAAACAAGTAAAATATAAATATTTCCGCTATGTTAAAGCTTTAGATACAGAACTTAGTAATTATTTAAGAGGCCTTTTGACCTTTATGATCATTCAGTTCTTTGAATATTCTATCGTCTTTTTAATAGTAGGACATCCTAACTGGTTCTTATTTGGCGTTTTAGCATCTCTTACTACTGTAATTCCTTATTTTGGAGGTTTAATTACCAATCTACTAGCTTTATTAACCGCGTCTGTTATAAGCCCTAATTTATTTATTGCCACTTTAATTATCTGTTTAATCTTCCCACAATTAGATGGCTATATAATTTCTCCTAGAGTATATGGTAAGACAAATAATGTAAACCCACTAATTACTATTATGATGGTATCTATTGGTGGAACTGTAGGTGGACCACTTGGAATTATCATTGCTTTACCTACATATATCTTAATATCAGCAAGTTATAGATTCTTTAAATCAGATATTAAAAAAGGTGTAAAAAAAGTAAAGGCAGAGTTAAGTTAGTGTAAAAATATAGTGTCAAGTTGAAAAAAATAACTATTTATGCTAAAATTATAAATGGCTAGTTAAAAAAAGAAAGTGGTGTTTGAATATAAATATGAGAACATTTTATCCAAATGAGGAGTTTAACAATATAATAATGCCAATTGTAAGCAATAGCGAATACCAAAAAACAAAAGACTGTGTTCATCATGGCATGGATAGATATAGTCATATGATGCGCGTTGCTTATTATTCATATAGAATAACTAAGTTTTGTCATTTAAATTATGTTTCTACTACAAAAGGAGCAATTTTACATGATTTCTTTTTAGATGATTATGATGAGAAAAAAGCTCATATGCTAGTAAATCATCCTAAAATAGCTTTAGAAAATTCTTTAAAGTATTTTGATTTAAATGACTTAGAGCAAGATATTATTAAGGCACATATGTTTCCTGTTGGGAAGACTATACCAAAATATTTAGAAAGTTGGATAGTTACATTAGTAGATGATTTTGCTTGCTTCTATGAAAGAAGTTATGTTCTAAAGGAAAATATGTCTGTCGCTTGTAGCATGGTTATTTTATTATTCATGGTATTTTTCAAGAGATGGTGAAGTATATGAATATAAAAGATTTGTTAGATAGTAAAGTTAATAATATATCTATAGATGAAGAGTTTACTATTCCTAAAGAAGATTATGCTAATACCGATATAATAGATTTGCAGGAAGTTAAAGTTATTGGTAATTTAACATATCCTAGCGATGATAATTTATTTCTAGAAGCTGATTGTTCTGGCATTATGAAATTAAATGATTCTGTTAGTTTAGAACCTGTAGATTATAAATTTTCTTTCAAAATTAATGAAAATGTGAGTGAAAAATTAGAAAAAGATAAATTTAGTCTTGATATTATTAGCATTTTATGGGAAAATATAGTACTAGAGATCCCTATTCGCTATAGCGAAGTTACTGATTATAAAGATTTAACTGGGGATGGTTGGAGAGTTATTAGTGAAGATGATGTAAAAGATACTAATACTAATAATCCATTTAAAGATTTATTAAACGAAATAGAGAAGGAGTGATATAATGTTAAAGTTAGATATTCAAATGTTTGCCGTTCCTTTTAGAAAGGTATCTAAAACAAGAAAAAGAATGCGTAGAAGTCATAATGCAATTGACGTACCAGGAATGATTAAATGTCCAAACTGTGGTGAAATGATTAAAGCACATCGTGTTTGCCCTAAATGTGGTAGTTATAAAGGTAAAACAGTTGTAGATATGACAAAGAAAGAAGAGGCTTAAAATAAGTCTTTTTTTGTTGTTATTTTTCTTCTCTTATGATAGTATATAGAAACAGAAAAGAGGAAGAGTTATGAAAGTAATTAGAAAAGAAGACAAGAAGAGCAATATTTATATAGAGCATTTTGAAGTAGAAAAAGGAGCTATTCAAAAAAACACTAGAAAAAATGCTTCTGCTGTTGAGATTAAAACTGAAGACTATAATGATTTAGTGGTTTATATGGCAGATGGTTCTAAACCAAGATATGCTAATGTAGAGGAAAATAAAATAAAAGTACTAAAATTAATGAGAGACCAACATTTAAGAAATAAAAAGTTATTAAAAAGATTAATAGTAAAAGAAAAGATAGCTATGACTGTGGCTATACCTTTACTTATTACTGGTTTTGGTAGTATACCATTATCAATTTTGAATGATATGAGTTTATTTAGTGTTTCTGCGGTAGTAACATTTTCTTCTTTTGCTCTTCTTACGCCTTTAATAGCATATGGTAAATCAATTGCTTATAAAATTGAAGATATCAAAAAGGGAGACTTTGTGATAGAAAATGAAAAAGTGCTAAATGAAGCTGATTTAGAAAATAAAAACATATTAGAAAATATTAGAGACAAAGATAAAGCAGTAATCGCTAAAATAAAAGATGCTAAAGATAAAGAGAATGATAAACAATATTTTGATATTAATAGTATTGGTATTGATGGCCGCCTATCTTTGGATGCTTTAAAAAGGATAAAAGCTAATATAGAAAGAGAAGACTATTTAGGTTTAGTTAGAACTGATGAGAAAGTTACAGGTAATGCTGAATCTAAAGGCAAACCTTATGTAAAAAAATAAAATTTTTAGTTACTATTCACAGCCAAATAGAAAAAATAAAAGAAAGATATCCACAGTTGGAT
>CAMMWS010000053.1:0-7908 GCA_946500695.1 uncultured Mycoplasmatota bacterium
ATCGACCGTCCGGTTATGAGCCGGATGCTCTAACCAACTGAGCTAAGGGTCCATATCAATCACTGCTATTTAATAGTAGCATAAATTTTAAATCAACGCAAGAGTTTTCCAAAAAAAATAATCACTTAAACAGTGACTATTTATTTAGCATATTTAATAAGTTGATTTTAAACATATCTTTTTCAGGGTGACTTTTAGAAATCATAACACCTTTATAAGTAGATAATTCAGCCATATGACCTTCATTTAAAATTCCTTCTGGTGTTATGTTAGTTAGTAGAATAACATTTTTATCAGGATAAACAGTATAATGAACTCTAATTTCACCATGAACTTTAGCAAATAAAGCGTCTGTTGGTAATTTTAGTTCATAATTAATAGTACCTGCTTTTTGATCCTCACTAACTTTTTCTCCTAAAAAGTGACCTTTTCTTAATTCTGGATAATATTCAAATGTTAATTTTTTATAAGCTAACATATTATATTTTCTTACAGAACGTTCTCTTTTTCTAAAATCATTCTCATCTAAATATTCAAATATAAAAGACTTCTCCATATGCATAACCCCCTTTATTTTGACCCCCATATTTTGAAGTTGTCTATATTATACTACAAAAATCATATTTTGTCAAATTTTAACAAATACTTCATCGATTATGGAATATAAATAACAACTTGTTTCAAGGTTTAATTTTTTACTAATCATTTCTTTATAGCCATTAAGTTGTTGAATGTAGGCATCATCTTTAGTATTTTTAAGTTTATAATCTATAATAATGGCATTGCTTTCCCCTACTAATAATAAGTCTATTTTACCATGATAATTTTTATTACTATTATTATAGACAAATTCATATTCTTGATATTTTTTATAATCTTGATACTTTTTCATAAAAGTACTATTCATGAAATTTGTTAATTTTTCTTTGTAATAATCATCCTCTACATATGGTAATTTATTATTAGTAAAATCGATACGTTCAAACAAAGCATGAACTACTCTTCCAATTTCTAATAATTTTAGATCTATTTCTTTCGTTTCATTGATATTTTCTTTATGATATGTCTCTTTAACTTTTAGATCTTTATCATAAATAGAAGGAATTACTTCTAATTCTTTTATGTTGCTATTTACTTTAGTTTCTACCTTTTTTACATCTAAATATTTTTTAGATATATTTTTAATACTTTCTATTTCTTTTATTTTATCAGAAAATAGTGAAGAAACACTAATAACCATTTTAGCGAAATTAGTATAATTTAATCTGTCATAATCACTAACTATATTGCCTAACTCCTTATCGTTTTCTATATTAGGCATAACTATAATCATTTTTTCTCTAGCTCTAGTTAAAGCGACATATAAAAGTCTAATTTTTTCACTTATATCTTTTTGCTTTAATTTTTCTAAAGATAAGGTTTTAGTAATTAGTTTATTATTACTATCTACTTCATCAATGATAATTCCATAAGTATCATCAAATAAAACATTGCTTTTATATTCATCTTTATTGAAATCTTTATAAAAGCCTGCAAAATAACAGATAGGATATTCTAATCCTTTAGATTTATGAATAGTCATTATTTTAACACTATTACTATCTTCTTTACTAATGGCAAGTTTTATTTCTAATTTTTCATCATTTATCTTTTCTAAATAATCACTAACTTCAAGAATTGTAAAGTTACTATTTTCAAGATTAGTAATTAGATTATAGAAATACTCCATTCTACTAGAGTTAATATCTACATTACCAATTAGCATAAGCTTATCAGTGTATTCTAATTTTTCTAGAACTTCTTCTAAGTAAGTAACTGGTGTTAAAACTTCATAATTAGACAAAATTTCTTTAAATATTTTATAGACCCTACTCTCTTTATAAGTATCATTTTCTAAATACTTTAAAATTTCATCATCAGTCATTTCAAAAAGAAAACTACGAGCGATTGAGGTAAAGGCAAGACGGAACTTAGTATCAAAAGTATTAGTAATGATAGAGCTTGCAATTATAAAGATGTTCTTTAATAAATATAAATCTGTACTACCACTAGTTTTTTCATCTTCATATAAAGTTATAGGTAGTGATAAATATTCAAAGATTTGTTTATAAGTAACAAAATCTGTCGCTCTATCTAAAAGAATAACAAAATCTCTATATTCTATTTCTCTTAAAACATCTAAGTCTTTATCATAGACTAAATATTTGTTCTTAATCTTTTCTTTAATATCATTAGCGATGATAAATGCTTCTTTTTCTAGTTTACTATATTCTTTATCTTTAGCATCATAAGTATATATATCTAAGTAGTTATTATTAGTGGTTTTGGCACTAGTCTCATAGGTCATATTACCAAACACCATAGCATGGCCATTATTATAGTCAGCTTCTCCTAAATAATCATCCATAATATGACTAAAGAAAAGATTTATATCATCTAATACTTCTTTTCTACTTCTGAAGTTTTTAGCAAGATCTATTACTCTGCCACTGTTTCCTTTCTTATAGTTATCATACTTTTCTTTAAATATTGCAGGATTAGCATTACGGAAACGATAAATTGATTGTTTAATATCTCCTACCATATAAACATTGTTTTTAGCGATATAGTTAATAAAAGTTTCTTGAATATCGTTAGTATCTTGATATTCATCAATTAATATTTCTTTAAAAGAATTTTTTACTTCTTCTTTAATTTCTTCATTATCACGAACTAAGCTGATAGCAAGCTTTTCTATATCCATAAAAGTAAAATAATTATTATTTTCTTTATATAAAGTAAATCTTTTATCTAATTCTTTAACTAACTCTAAAATAATAGAAATATAGTCTTTGGTTTTAATAATACTTTCTCTTATATCTTTAATATCTTCATAGATAACTAAGTCTTTAAATTCTTTTAAAAGTGATGTTAAATTATCTCTAATCTCTTTAGAATCACTATCAACTCCTGTTCTTACACGTGGTAGGGAGGTAAAAATCGTTCTTCTTAATTCTTCATAAGTGTTAGCATTAATAAAGGGTAAAAACGACTCTTCTAACTTTTCAAGATATTTACTAGAAGTTAGGCTTCTAACTTCTTCATATAGATTTATGATGTTTTCTTTTTTTACTTGTAAGAGTTTTAAATAGTCTTCAATATATTTATCTATTACTTCATCATTATAATATTTCGCTATATAAGTATCAATAAAATTCTCTTTATCTAGTTTTAAGTCTAGAGTATTATTAAGTTCTATTATTCTTTTTTTGATAGTTTTATCATCTTTAAGACAAAATTTAGTTATTAGATTAAGAAAATTTTTAGGGCATTTATCGTAATAATCTAGAAATATTTCATCTAATATTTCTTTTTTAGCAAGTTCTAAGATACTTGACTCAGCGATATTAATATTACGTGATAAGTGAATAACATCAGCATATTTTTTTACTAGAGCAAGAGAATAGGCATCAAAGGTTGTTATATAACTACTATCAAGTAAGTCTAATTCATCTAACATTTTATTTTCTTTTAATTTTTTTCTAACTCTTTCTTTCATTTCAAGTGCAGCTTTATTAGTAAAGGTTAATATTAAAAGTTCATTGATATGAGTACCTTCTTTTAGTTTCCTTAAAACTCTTTCAGTTAATACTGCTGTTTTACCAGATCCAGCACCTGCACTTACTAAGATGTTAGTTCCTTCCATATCAATAGCATTTTGTTGTTCTAAAGTGAATTTAGGCATTTAAATCACCGCCTTCCTCTTTTTCCTTTTCTAAATAAACATAGTCATTAGGAGTTACAAAGCATACTTCCTTAAAAGGACAAAATTCGCAGGAAATATTTTTATTATTAATAATTTTAGGAGCGATTACAAAATCATTATTATCTATTATCTTTAGAGATTTTTCTAAAGCCTCATCTATTGCTTTAAGCATATCTTTTAATTCTTCTTCATTTAAAGTTTTGCTTTTTGATGATAATTCTCCATCCTTTTTTACTCCTAAGCTTTTAACAAAGGAATCATTTTCATAATCTTCATCTAAATAAGAAAGAATTATTTTATCATCAGTAGTGTAACCTACTAGTTTTAAATTTTTTTCTTTTTCGTTTAGATCTTTATAGTTTTGTAATAGATATTGATAGAAAAAGCCTACAAAACTCGGATTAGAAAATAGGCCACTTTTATTAATTAAATAAATATATAAAGGTAGTTGTAAATAAAGGCCTTCAGTTAAATAATCTAAGTTTAAAGTAGCGTTTCCTGTTTTATAATCAAAGACAGCATAATAAGTTTTATCATGAAAAGTTTTAAAAAGTATCTTATCAATAAATCCTTTTAAGGTAGCGTTGTTGCTAAGTGGCATTTCTAATCTTTTTTCGCCATAAAAATCTGTTAAAAAACTTCTTTTTTCCATTTTTTTGTTATAAGCAATTATATCTTCTAGTTCTTTTTTTAATCTTTCAAATAAAACAGTTTCTCTTTTATCTAAAGGATTATTATTTAGAGCCTTAGTAAGAGACTCATCAAAAGAAAAATTGCTATTATAACTATCTTTTAAGACACTATGGAAAATATTACCTATCTTGGTATTGAAATTTTCCTTAAAACTATCTAACTTTAAAATATATTTTAAATAATATTTAAAAGGGCATTTAGCAAGATCATCTAGATGTGAATATGAAAGACTATATGGAGTAATATTTCTTTTTATTCCTTTAAATTTATGGTCAAAACTAGTGTATTTACTACTATCAACACTATTAGTTAGATAATCAAAGTCTTTATCTTTTTCGTGATATTTATAATATGTATCTAAAACACTACTCAATCTATAGTTATTAAACTTATAACTGTAGTTATATTTATAATTAATATCTTCTATTTCTTTTAAATTAAGTTCATTTAATAAACTAGATTTAGCATATTCACTAGTTAGGGATGTTAATTTATAGGAAATAGTAAGATTTTTAATTGTCCCTAAAACTTTGATTAAGCTTTCTTTACTTAATTTATTTTTTATAAAAGAAGTATTTAAATTACATTTTGTCTTCAAGTTATCACTTAAATAATCTTCATCTTTATAAATTTTAGGTAAAAAGTTTTGGTTGAAACCTAAAACAAATAAATATTCATCATCACTTATTAAATAAGGTATTTCCAAAGCATCATTTAAAACTTTAACTGAATCTATTAACTCTTTTTTGTCAATACTAATAGAGTTTAACTTATCTTTTAATAAAATATCATAGTACTTACTTGTCTTGGCATAGTTTAACTCAGCTTCTATATTCATAACTTTAGATTTTATTTCTATATCTTTTATTTCGTTAATATCTTTTGTCTTCAAATACTTTTTTATAGAAATTAGAGAAGTTACTTTTCCCCCTTCTTGTAAAGATATAGGAATATCAAACATTTTAAAGATAGTTTTAAGTAAATAATTATAACTATTATCAATACCAGCGATAAAAATCTTTTTATAATTAATACCTTTACTATTAAGTTCTCTTATTTTAAGAGCGGTAGCGATTACTTCATCTTTCATAGAATGATATTTATAGACTGTATCTATAGATAAACTATTAGTAATATTTAGATAGTTAGTATTAATATCATCTAACATTTTCTTTTGATAAGGCTCTAACATACTGTAACCTAAAATATATATTTCTTTAGTTAATAAATAGTCTTTATACCCTTTATCAAATATTAGATAGTTATTTTCTAATAAATCATAATATAAGTCTTTTAAATTATTTAATTTAGTCTCTTTATAATTTTTAGTTAAATCAATTTTATAGAGATTTTTTAACATTAATTTTAAAACATCTATATTTTCATTAGTTTTTTCTAATAAGTATAATAAAGCTTCATTTTTTATATCAAAAAAATAATGTTTTTCTAATTCTTCTAAGCTAATAAAAGTAATATTATAGATTTTATCAGTTTTAGAAAGTATCTCTAATAATTTTATTTTTAAACTATTTGGCACAATATAAATAGAGTTATCAGTAAATTTTAAATTCATAAATACACCGTCTTTCTTAACAGTATTAAAGAAAGAAGTTAAAGTTCTTCTTTCTTTAATCTTTCTATTTCTTCATAACTTAAACCTGTATATTTGGCAATCTTATCAATTGTTTCGTTTTCTTTAAGCATAGCTTTTGCAATAGATAGTTCCCTTCCTTTAGCACCTTCCTCTTTTCCTTTGATTACACCAGCATCATAACCATCAAGTCGGGCTGAGTTTACTAGTTTCCTTTGCATTTCTTCTGCATCATAATATGTCCTAAACTCATCATCTTCACTTAATCTTTCTAACTCTTTCACTATTCTTAAGGCCTCCTTATTCTTCCCTGAGATCTCCCTCATCTCTTCAAAATTCCTCGCTCTAAACAGCGCTAGGTATGTCTCTTTTTCGTTACTTCCATTATAGTGGATATTCTTTAAACTTTCAAGATATATATCATATATTTTTATATCATCTATTACATCTTTATACTCTTCATTTATTAAATCATATCCTACTGTTATTGCATTTTTATTCTCTTTATAACTTGCATTATTTATATTGATTAAGATTGTATGCATCTTCTTAAACTCTTCTCCTTTTGTTAGTCCTCCTCCTGCTATACTATATAGATACTGTCTATTCTTTAATATTGTTCTTGCATCTACACTACTGTTCATCTCTATTATTATAAAATCTCTATCTTTCTTTAATAATATATCTAATCTATAATCTTTTCCTTTAGAACCACTATTTATTTCATTATCATATAGTTCATATTCTTTTATATCTATATTTGTTGTTAATTTTATTAGTCTTTCAAAAAATGGTCTATACTCTTCATTCTTAAACAAATATTTAAAAGTTGTATCTGATAACAAACTTATGAAATTATCTTCTTTTCCCATATATCACTCCTTGTTATTCATAGTCACTTTTCGAAAAGTGATTTCAATCTATCATAAGGAGAAGTATTAATCAAAAGAGGAATTTTTTAAATTCACTTAAAAATGATAGGACAATTTATTAATTTCATCCTATCATTTCACATTTTTCATACCTTAATTTTAGGTCAATTCACTAAATTTATACTTTTTTATTTTTTTACAAAAGTGGTTCCTTTAGATTCAACGTCTTTAACTTCTTCTTTAGTAGGAGATAAACCTAAACTTGCTATATTAGCTTTTATCTCTCTTAAAGCAGCTAAAGATAGGCCATCAATACTATTAATATCAAAATAATGCTTATCATTCTGACTATCTTTTTCTTGTTTTATTTCAGCAATTGCTGATCTATCTTTATCTTTAACATTTTCTAATATATTTTCATTTTCTAAATCTGCTTTATTTAGTACTTCTTCATTTTCAATTAAATAATTATTTTTTTCAATTTCTTCTAATTTACTTAAAGTTTTTTTTGTAATAATTGCATGACCAACAGTAACTATAAAAGGTATTGACATTAAAGGAATAAATCTAACAATATCATATACTGTAGTATAATTAGAATTAGTTAATACAAAAGCACTTAAAAGGAGTGAAACTGCTGATAAATAACCTCCTTTGGAAGTTTTAGTATGTTCATCATTATATTTTCGTTTTAGTAATCTTTCGTGGGTTGCATTTATTTCCTGTTGTATTGACATCTTTCTTAATAATTCTATCTTTTCTTTTTTCGTATTAATTTTCCTATCAATTGAACCATTGGCTTTATGGACTAAAATATTATTTCCTTGCACATTAAATTTAAGTATATATGTATCACTATTTTTGTCTTCTTTTCTAATTACCTTCATAATGTTTCCCCTCTTTTCTGATTCTATATTTTACCACAAAAAAATATAAATAGCAATAAAAATTTGTTACTATTCACAGCTTAATTTGAGAAAATTGTAAAACATCATGAAAATATAGTG
>CAMMWS010000054.1:0-7876 GCA_946500695.1 uncultured Mycoplasmatota bacterium
ATAAGGATATCATATTTTTATTATATAGTAATTAGTTTCGCAAGAAGTCTAATATCTTTATATATTACTTTTCTTCTTTCCTTTTTTAAAGTAAATGCTTCTTCAATTCTTAAATCTTTTAAAATAGTCTTAAACTTATCTATATCGTTTATTTCTACTTCATCTTCAATACAATGAGCTTCATTATCATTAGTAGCGGGAATAAATTTTTTATAACTTAAAATATTTTTATTATCAAGTACTCTAATACGAAGACATTCGTTGTCTATCTCTCCTCCAAAGAAAGGAAAGTGAATAGGTGAAAAGTAAATATCATTTTGTTTCTCTATCTTCATTTCTACATTATTTTTAGAAAGAAAATCTAAAATATCATTATATATAGTTTCTGTAATTTTGTATTTTCTTTCTATCTCTATATTTTTCATTACTAATTATTCCTCTCTTGTTTTTCTAACTTTTTTAAACACTTAGCTTTCCTTCTTCCAAACTCAAATGACTTCTTATTAAACTCTTCTAAACTAATAAGTTTCTTTTGAAATCTATCGTTAAGAATCTCTACTGCTCTATCAATACCTTCAATTTCTGTTTTAGGATCTACTCTTCTAAAAAACATAACTATTCTCCATTTCTATTTTTAAATTTTAATACAATAGGGGTTCCTTCAAGTTCAAAGTTTTCTCTTAATTTATTTTCTAAATATCTTTCATATGAAAAATGTACTAAACCTTTACTATTAACTCTAAAAGTAAATTTAGGAGGCTTAACTCCTGTTTGACTAACAAAATAAATCTTAAGTCTCTTTCCTTTATAACTAGGAGCAGGGTTCAAGCTATAAGCATCTTCAATAACTTCATTTAAAACACTAGTCTTAATCTCTCTCTTAATATTTTCTTTTACCTTTAACACTTCAGGCATTAAAGTATGAATCCTTTTTTTAGTTAAAGCAGATAAGAAGACAACAGGAGCATAAGTTGCAAATTGAAATTCACTTCTAACTAGTTTCTTAAACTCTGAGATATTAGCATTCTCCACTGCATCCCATTTATTAACAACTATAATTAATCCCTTACCACGTTCTATCGCATAACCTGCAATATGTTTATCATGTTCTTTAATATCATCTTCTGCATCAATAACAAGTAGGCATATATCACTTTTATCAATAGAATTCATTGATCTAAACAAACTATATTTCTCGACGTTCTCATATACTTTACCTTTTTTTCTCATACCTGCAGTATCGATTAAAATAAACTCTTCATCATGATATTTAAAAATTGTATTAATAGAATCTCTTGTTGTACCTGCTACATTACTAACAACAACTCTATCTTCATTTAAAATAGCATTAGTTAAAGAACTCTTACCAACATTAGGTCTACCAATAATAGCTATTTTTAACCTTTCATCTTCATCACTTTCATCTTTAGTTTTAAATCCACTAGTAACTTCATCCATAAGTTCAATATAACCAGTATTATGAATAGCACTAATCGGAACATAGTTATCAAATCCTAGTTCATAAAAGTCATAAATATTATCATAACTATCCTTATTATCAATTTTGTTAATTGCAACTACGATTCTTTTATTACTACGTCTTAAAATATCTCTAACTACTAAGTCATTGCTGGTAATTCCTTCTTTAGCATCAACAACAAAAATAACAACATCCGCTTCATTAATCGCAATTTCCGCTTGCATTTTTATTTCATCATTAAATCTTTCGTCACCTAAATCGATACCACCAGTATCAACTAGATAAAAAGGTTTATTTAAATAACTTACTTCTTCATAAAGTCTATCACGAGTAACACCTGGAGTATCTTCGATAATAGCAATACGACTACCGGCAATTTTATTAAATAAAGTACTTTTACCCACATTAGGTCTACCAACAATCGCTACAATTGGTAATTTCATAAATAACACCTCTTTTCATTTCTCATATTGTATCATATCTTTACACAAAATTAAATATCTTCTATAATTATATAAAGGAGAGGTTTTATGTTTAAAAATACAAAAGAATTTAAAAAAAGATTAGCAGAATATTACAAAGAAGAAGAAAATAAAAAAGTTGCTATCTTTTATACAATTTTAAGATTCTTAGTTATTCTCTGTCTAATAAGAGAAATTTTTATGGGCAATTATCATAATGTTTTCTTATGTGTTTTAACTTTAGTATTATTTGTAATACCTTTCTTTGTAGAAGAAAAGTTAAAAGTAACGATACCAAATGTCTTAGAAATAATTATTCTTTTATTTATATTCTCTGCAGAAATTTTAGGTGAGATTCAAAATTTCTACAATATTATTCCCAATTGGGATGCAATTCTTCATACATTAAATGGATTTCTTGCTGCTGCTATAGGCTTTTCCTTAATTGATATTTTAAACAGTACTGATAAATTTCATATTAAAATGAGTCCTATCTTTGTCGCCTTAGTATCATTTTGTTTCTCAATGACTGTAGGAGTAGCATGGGAGTTCTTTGAATATACTGCTGATTCCATTTTAAGTACTGATATGCAAAAAGATACTGTTGTAAATAAAATATCATCAGTTAATTTAACAAATGCTAATGCTTTTGATCCTAAAATAATTACAGATATAGATAAAACCACCATTTATTACGGTGATAACGTTATAACAATTTCTGATGGCTATTTAGATATAGGTTTAATTGATACAATGGAAGATTTAGTAGTTAACTTTATAGGAGCTTTAACTTTTTCTATTTTAGGTTATTTCTATATTAAAAAACGTGATAAATATAAAGGAATAGAACATTTTATTCCAAAAAAGAAAAAGGCTTAAGAGTTGAATCTTAAACCTTTTTACTTAAAAATATTCTTCTTTAGCTCGACAATATCAGATAATTCACAATCTAAATAATTACAAAATCTTTCTAGAACAATCAAATCAAGTCTTTCAATTTCTCCATTTAAATACCTAGTAACAACTTTATAATCAGTACCTGTATCTTGGCTAAGTTTGTTTTTACTTATATTTTTCTTATTTAGCAAATTGGCCAATTTAAAGTAAAAAGCACTATTGCCAATTCTAATCTCAATACCATCTTTTTTCATTTTATCGCCCTCAAAACAATTTTAACAATAGCGTTGGCTATTCGGCTACTGGTTATATAGCTAATAATAGTATTCGAAAATCAGATAAAAATATACATGGTAGTTGCATTTTCCATCTCTAAAATTATATAATGATTGAAAGGAGTGTTATATATGTTTATTGGTTTAATTTTTATTATAATAGGAGCTTTGTTTTTAATATCCATAATCGCTCCAGAGTTTAGTATTGATTTTTCTTATTTAATACCATTAATTTTAATGGCATCATCACTATACTACATTATAAAAGGTAAGAAGTTTACCCTTGCAAACACAACTGTTTTATATTTAGGAACTTGGTTTTTATTAGAAGAATTAGATATTATTAAAGATCCACTAGATGATGCGTTTTTTCCTATTCTTTTAATAATCATAGGAATATTCATTGTAATAGAAAGTCTAAAAGTAAAAAAAGTTTTTAAAAGAAAAGCTAATAATCTAAAAAATTATTATGGTATCTTTAGTGGTTTAGAAGAGCGAGTAACAGATACTAATTTTAAAGGTGCTAATATTTATAGTGTCTTTGGTGGAGTAGATTTAGATTTAAGAGAATTAGAATTAAAAGAAGATGTAACTATTAATGCTTATTCTATTTTTGGAGGAACTAGTATCTTTGTAAACGATAATTTTAAAGTGAAATTTAATTCTTTCTCACTATTTGGAGGCAATGAAAATAAAGCAATTACTACCGATAAAAAGAAAACACATACTTTAACAATTAACTGTACATCAATCTTTGGTGGAACAGAGGTTAAGTAATAATCTTACAAATTAGTAAGATTATTTTTCTTGTCAAAAATAGAAGATGTTAGTATCATTAATATGAAGGTGATAATATGCAAGTAACAATTTTAGGAACAGGAGCCTTTGGTCTTGCTCTTGGAAATTTATTACATGAAAAAAGTAAAGCCGATATTGTTTTTTGGACGGCTTTTGAAGAAGAATATTTAGAAATAACTAATAATAACACTTATGATAGAGTCTTAACAGGTATAGAACTAGCTTCCAATCTAGATGTCACTATGGATTTGAATGTTGCTTTAAATAATTCTGATTTAATTATTGTAGCGGTTCCATGTAATCATGTAAGAGAAGTTCTAATAAGAATTGAAAACTATTTAACTGATAATAGTAGAGTAATATTAGTATCTAAGGGTCTTGAAAAGAATACAGATCTTTTAATGACTGAAATCTATGAAGAATTAGGTTTAAAAGGACAAGTATCATATCTTGCTGGACCTACTTTTGCTAAAGAACTTATAATTAATAGTAAAGCAGGACTAACACTTGGTACTAAAGATGAAAAGACTAAAGAGTTAATGTTAAAACTATTTAAAGATACTAATATTGAAATAGAAGTAATAGATGATTATATCGGTTTAGAATTATATGGTGTTATTAAAAATGTTTTAGCAATACTAATGGGAAGCATTAATAGTAAATATAGGGGTGACTCTACCAATGCTTATTACTTAACAAAAATATATAACTTTGCTAAAGACTTAGTAACTAAACTAGGAGGAAAAGAGAGTACTTCTACTTGTTATGGTGCCCTAGGAGATATTTTACTAACTTGTAATAGTAAAACTAGTCGTAACTATAGTTATGGAGTTTTGCTATATACTAATAAGAATGAAGCTGATGTTTATAAGAAACATTATACTGTTGAAGGAAGTATTGCCATTACCTCTTTAGCAAAACTATTAAGAAAGAATAATCAAACCTCTTTCTTTATAGAAAAACTAACTGAATACTTTAATGGTGCTATTAGTCTTGATGAAGTATTAGAATTATTCTAGGAGAATTTATGGGAGTATATTTAGAATCAATCAAAACAGCTTTCCTTATTTTTCCCTTACTAGCTTTTTTAATAACCCTACCATATTTATTGTTACAATATCATAAGTATGGTTCAGTACCTCTAATTAGAAGTAGTATTGTTTATACCTTTATTCTTTACCTATTAACAGCCTATTTTCTTGTAATATTACCTCTACCGAGCAAAGAAGAAGTATTAATGATGCCAACTAAGGTTCCCCAGTTAATACCTTTTACTTTTATAGGAGATTTTATAGAAACATTTAAAGAATCAAGTGGAGTTTCATCTTTCCTAAAATCTCCAATAGTTTATACAACTCTTTTTAATATTGCTATTACTATACCATTTGGAGTCTATTTAAGATATTACTTTAAGAAAAAATGGTATACTACTATAATTTATACATTTCTTTTAAGTCTTTATTTTGAGATAACCCAGCTTACTGGTCTTTACGGCCTCTATCCAAAAGCTTATCGCCTTTTTGATGTTGATGATTTAATTGTTAATACATTAGGTGGGCTAATAGGTTATCTAATTACCCCAATTGTTACTATATTTTTGCCGGATAGGGATGAAATAGATAAGATATCTTATAAAAGAGGAAAAACAGTTTCTATTTATAGAAGATTTTTAGCCTTTCTAATCGATATTTTTGTGTTTGCTACATTAATGTTTATAATGCTAGCTTTAATAGATTTTGACAATTTTATTATACCTCTAGTACTTATTACATTAATCTATTATATAATATTACCTACATTAACAAGCTGCACTTTAGGAAAACATCTAGTTAAAATAAAATTAAGTAGTAAAAATAAATATAAGCATTTATCTATATTTATAAGACAAGTTATCCTTTATTTTATAATTATCTTTGGTCCTATTATCGTAATAAATTATAATGACTATATTAATGGACTTATAATACTATTTTATATTATCTTTTTAACTTATACTTATTTTGAAATGTTTTTAAAATTTTTCGGCCGTAAAAAACCTTTAATATATGAAAGATTAACAAAAACTGAAAATATAAGCACTGTTTATTATATTGATACTAATGAAAATGAACCTAGTCAAGATACTAAAAGTGTGGTAAACTGTAAAAAAGAGGAGGTTAAAGATGAAAGTAGAAATTAAAAAAGTGATTTGGCCATCTTTATTAAGTTCAATATTTTTATTACTGCTAGGGTTATTATTATTTTTTAAATCTAGTGAAACATTAGTAGGAATATCATATCTAGTAGGAGGAGTTTTAATAGCATTGGGAGTTATTGCTATAGTAAATTTTTTACGAAATAAGACAAGAGATATTTTTATACAATTAAATATAGTTTATGGCATTGTTAGTATAGTAGCAGGAATATTTTTAGTAACTGTTCCTGAATTTATTGGCAGCATCATTCCTATAGTTGTAGGTATTGCTGTCATTATAAGTAGTTCTTTTAAAGTTCAACAGGCTCTTGTTTTAAAAAATCTCGGAAGTAGCTACTTTTTACCTTCATTAATAATGGCGATTATTTGTTTAATATGTGGTGTTGTAATTTTATTTAATCCATTTACTAGTGCTGTGGTTGTTACAAGAATTATCGGTCTTTTCATGATTATATATGCTGTTTTAGATATTATTAATAGTTTTATTTTAAGAAAAAGCAGTGGTTTGAGTGTAGAAATAAGCACAGAGAGAAAAGAAAATAAAAATAAAAGAGCAAGAAATGCCAAAGTTGTAAAAGAAGTAGATAAGGAAGATGAGGATTAAAAAATGCAAATACTTAATTTACAAGATACTCTAAATGATTTAACTAAAAAAATAAATAACTTTTTATCACCATATACAAAAGAACCAGCCTTTTGGGTAATTGTTGCCATCATACTGTTATTAATAGGGTGTTGGGCTATTAGATATTTTGGTAGGAAGTAAGTAGAAGATGACTTGCTTCTTTTAATTAATAATGAAGGAGGTGTTAGCTGTGGAAAAACTAAAAATAGGTCATAAATATCAAATTCATAGTTATAAACACAACGGACAGATATATAAAGCTTGGGATGAGGCAACTCTTTTAAATTTTGATTTTAAAACAGGGGAATTAATATTTGCTAATAACTGTACAACTGTTACTGAAAAAGATGGTCATAAATGGAAAACAAAAGAGCCAGCTATTTTATATTTCTTTTTAAATAAGTGGTACAACATTATTGGACAATATAAAGGAAAAGGCATATGTTATTATTGTAATATGGCAAGCCCTATAATAATAGAGGATAATACCATTAAATATATAGACTACGATTTAGATGTCAAAGTTTTTCCTAATGGCAGTTTTAAAGTAGTAGACAAAAATGAATATAATTATCATAAGAATAAATTTAATTATCCAAAAGAAGTAGAGTATATTATAAGAAAACAATTAAATAATTTAATATCAGAAGTAAGAAAAGAGGATAAGTATTTTAACAATAATGAAGTAGAAAGATGGGTCAAATATTATTTTTTTTTACAAAATAATAAATAAATTAAAAAAAATAAAAAAAAGTGTTGACACTTTTCAATGGCTCTGATATATTAGAAAACGTCACTGCAATTTAGAGCTTGTCGACAAATAAAAAAAATAAAAAAAATTAAAAAAACAGGTTGACAAAAAAGCTTTAAATTGATATAGTGGAGAAGCGTTGACTTAAATTGTCAGTGTCAAATATACCGAGAAAAAAGTCGATAAAAAAAGTCAAAAAAAGTGTTGACAAAAAAGAAAACATCTGGTATATTAAAAACGCAGCTTGAGAAAAGCAAAATGTTCTTTGAAAACTAAGCAAAACGTCAATTTTGAGTTGTCGGGATTAAATCAAAACAATAAACTTTTAAATATTTTTTATTGAGAGTTTGATCCTGGCTCAGGATGAACGCTGGCGGCATGCCTAAGACATGCAA
>CAMMWS010000055.1:0-7857 GCA_946500695.1 uncultured Mycoplasmatota bacterium
TCTCTAGGCCATTTTTATATCATTTTAAAAACTGTCCGGTTATAAGATATCATAAGTTAGGTACCACAGGTATTTTTGATAATAAATAAAGTTATAAACATTTAGTTTTTTCTCTAACGTTTATAACTTTTTCTTTTTGGATATACTAAGTATGTATTATTTACTCTCACTAACGTTTGTGATAAAATAAGACGTAAAGAAGGAGAGATGTTTATGTTTCGTAGAAATAATAAAAATAATGAATTAGATTATAAAGCTATAAATAGATTCTTTTATACATCAAATAATCTTTTGAATTTAGCCATAATTTTAGTTATTGTTCTAGCAATATTACTTGTAACATACCTAATTAAAGAATGGAATATTTTAGGCATCATTGGTACTATCCTGTCAGTAATATCCCCTGTCTTTATTGGTTTTGTTATTGCTTGGTTATTAGATCCTCTTGCTACTAAATTCTCTCATAAAATGCCTCGTGTTCTAGCATGCATCCTTACTTATTTAATTATCTTTGGGGGCATTATTTTAATACTTGCCTTCACAGTACCAACGTTCTCAAGTGGGGTTACTGATATTGTTTCTGTTGTTCCTGATATTGTCGATAATGTTCAAGACTTTGCAAGCGATATGTTAGAAAATTTGGGAAATAGTAAACAGATTGAAAGTTATAAAGATTCTATACTTGATAAGATTGAGAGTGTAGGAACTAATCTTGCCAGCGCTCTTCCTAATACTATTTGGAATTTCGGAAGAGGCTTTATCAGTGGCGCTACCAACATTGTTTTAGGAATTATGATTGGTTTTTACTTATTATCATCATTTCGTAACTTTCAAGGGCATCTACTTAGTATTATTCCAAGAGATTGGCATGAAGGTGCTAAAGACTTAATGAGCCGTATTAATGGTAAACTTAGAAGCTACGTTGGAGGAGTGCTTTTGATTATGGTGTTAGTCTTTATTACTCAGTCTATCGGCTTTTCTTTAGCAGGTCTTAGCGCGCCATTCCTATTCGCTTTATTTTGTGCAATTACCGATGTTATTCCATATATTGGTCCATGGATAGGAGGTGCTCCTGCAGTAATTGTAGGTTTTACAATAGACCCTATGGTAGGAGTATTTTGTTTAGTTTCAGTAGTAGTTTGCCAGTTACTTGAAAATAACTTCTATCAACCTCTAATTATGGGTAAAACAATGAAATTACATCCTGTCACAATTATGCTTGGACTATTGATTTTTAACTATTTCTTTGGTATGATAGGAATGATAGTTGCAACACCTCTAATTGCAACAATTAAGATAATATTTGAATTCATTATGGAACATACTGCTTTAGGAGAAAAGTTTAGTAACTATCAAGAAAATAATAAAAAAACGATGAAAGAAAAGAGTACAGAAGATAATCTTATAAAAGAGAGTTAATGGCTGGTGAAAATTAACTAAGATTCTTTTGGAAAGCTAATTCTTGAGTTTTGTAGGGATGACCTTTATCAAAATTAAGACCAAAGTAGGATGGTAACGTGTATTATACACTCCTACAGTGGTCTTTTTTATGTAATTTTAGGAGTTGGTTTAGATGAAAATATTTTTGTTAGCTGGTAAAGCAGGCAGTGGGAAAGACTTATTAGGTAGTTATATGAAAACTAAATATGATTTTAAAGGAGATAGCACTTGCATTCTCCATATTACTACACCTTTATATGAATATGCCAAAAATTATTTTAGTTGGAATGGAGATATGAGGGAAAAACCAAGAGAATTCTTGCAAGAAATGGGAATAGAGGTCATTAGAAACACTCTTCATAAAGAAACATTTTTAGTAGATAGGTTATGCGAAGATATAGATATATTAAAACACTACTTTGATGTCTTTATTATTACTGATGGAAGGCTTGTTAGCGAGTTTAACTTGTTAAGAGAAAGATTTTCTGATATAAAGATAATTCATGTAATTAGAAATAATTATGATAATAAATTAACTGCTAAAGAAAAAGAACATATTACTGAGACTGATATGGAAAATTATAAAGATTATGATTATGTAATAGAAAATACAACTAAAGAGCATTTATTTAAAGAAGCAGATAAGATTATGGATATAGAAAGTGGGGTCGAATATTTATGAAAAAATTAATTGCTATAGTTGGTATGAGTGGAACAGGTAAGAGTGTTGCAACAACATATTTAAAAAATAAAGGTTATACTACAATATATTTTGGGAAAGTAATTTATAATAAAATGAAAGAAGAAGGAATAGAAATTACTCCTAATAGTCAAAAAGAGTTTCGTGAAAATCTTCGTAAAGAACATGGTATGGGAGTAGTTGCAAAGATTCTTTTACCTAAAATAGAAGAAGCTTATAAGGTAGGAAATACTGTCTTAGATGATTTATGTTCTTGGGATGAATACTTAATTCTTAAAGAAAAATTTAAAGATTTAAAGCTAATTTGTGTTTGTACAGACAAGGAAATCAGATATAATAGAGTAAGTAAAAGAACAGATAGACCTTTTAATAGAGAAGATATTATTAAAAGAGATTTTTCTGAGATAGAAAAATCTGCTAAAGGTGGTCCTATCGCTTTTGCAGATTATTATATCTTAAATAATGGTAATTTAAATGATTTTTATAATAGATTAGAAGAGATACTTAAGGATATAGATAATGTGTAATTTTGCCACTGGCAGTGGCAAAATTAAGATCTTTAATAAATGTGCTTGTGCAACAGCTTGTCGCACAACTCTAAAATAAAAAAAAGCGATTAGTTAGTGTAGATGAGTCTGCATAATTACATAAATTTAAAAATAATACAAGAAGGAGAGAAGTAATATGAGATATATGACTAGTAATGAAATTAGAAAGATGTGGGTTAAATACTTTGAAGAACATGGACATAAATATATTAAATCATCACCACTTATTCCTATTAATGATGATTCACTTCTTTGGATTAATGCTGGAGTTACCCCTTTAAAAAAATACTTTGATGGGACTGTTACACCCGAATCAAGAAGAATTGTTAATATTCAAAAATGTATTAGAACTAATGATATTGAAAATGTTGGAGTTACTAAAAGACATCATACATTCTTTGAGATGATGGGTAACTTTTCTATTGGTGATTACTTTAAGGATGAAGCGATAGAGTTTGCTTTTGAACTATTAACTAGTAAAGATTGGTTTGATATTCCTAAAGATAAACTTTATGTAACAGTCTACACAAATGATTCTGATGCCTATAATAAATGGGTAGAAGTAGGTATGCCTCGTGACCATATTATAAAATTAGAAGGTAACTTTTGGGAAATAGGTGAAGGTCCATGTGGCCCTGATAGTGAAATATTCTTTGACGGGGGGGAAAAATTAGATCCTGATGGTACTGCTTGGGATAAATTTATAAATGATGAAGATCAAGATCGTTATGTAGAAATATGGAATAATGTTTTTAGTCAATTTAATTCTAAACCTGGTGTTCCTCGTGAAAAATATAAAGAACTACCTCATAAAAATATCGATACTGGAGCAGGGTTAGAAAGATGGTGCTGCATTTTCCAAGGCGTAGAATCAAACTTTGAAACAGATTTATTTAAACCTATTATTGAAAAAATTGAAGAATTAAGTGGCGTCTTATACAATGGTGAAGTTGCCTTTAAGGTTATTGCCGATCATATGAAAGCAGTTACTTTTGCTATTTCTGATGGCGCTAGTTTTGGGAATACTGGTCGTGATTATGTCTTAAGAAGATTAGTAAGACGTAGCGTTAGATTCGGAAGAAAATTAGGTTTTAAAGAACCATTCTTATATAAATTAGTACCAACAATTGTAAAAGTTATGGGAGAGGCATATCCTGAACTTAAAACTAACTCAGGGGAAGTTGCTGTCTACATCTTAGATGAAGAAAAATTATTCTTTAATACTCTAGAAGACGGAGAAAGAAGATTGAAAGAAATAATGAAAGATGATAATAACACAGAAATAAGTGGTTATGATGCTTTCAAACTTTATGATACCTTTGGTTTCCCATTTGAGTTAACAGAAGAGATTGCTAAAGAAAATGGTTTTACTGTTAATTTAGATGAATTTAATGAATATATGAAAAAACAAAAAGAACTTGCTAAAAAGAATGCTAGAACTAAAACTGCAATGGCTAGCCAAAAGAAAGTCTTAATGGACTTTACTAAACCATCTACCTTTGTTTATGGCTTGTATCGTCTAAAAAGTAGTGTTCTTGCCATAGTAAGTAAAGATAAACTAGAAAAGAGTTTAGACCACTCTGGCTACATTATTTTAAAAAGAACCTGCTTTTACTCTGAGTCAGGAGGACAAGTTAGTGATACAGGTATGATAGTTGGTAAGAACTTTAAAGCAAGAGTAGTAGATGTTTTTAAAGGCCCTAATGGTCAACACATTCATAAAATCAAACTATTAGATGGGATAATTCATGTTAATGACGAAGTAGAAGTTATTATTGATAAGCAAAGAAGAAAAGAAATAGAAGCTAATCATTCAGGTGTTCATATCTTGCAATATGCTCTTCAAACTATTGTTGATAAAAATATAAAACAAGCTGGAAGTTATGTAGATGAAGAAAAACTAAGATTTGACTTTACTTGTCCATCAAAGATAAGTGACGAAGAAATAGTAAAAACTGAAGACTTTGTTAATAATATTATTAAAAGAAATGTCATAACTTCAACTGAAACTATGCCATTAGATAAAGCGAAAGAACTAGGGGCAATGGCTTTATTTGGAGAAAAATATGGTGATACAGTTAGAGTTGTTAAGATAGATAAATCTATTGAATTATGTGGAGGTACTCATGTTGCCAATACAAAAGATATTAAAAAATTCGCTATCTTTAATTTTGAATCTAAAGGAAGTAATACTTATAGAATAGAAGCAGTCACTGGTAATAGATTAGAGAGTACTTTATTTGAAGTAATAAAGCCATATAATGATGAAATGGTAAAATTATTAATAAAAGCCAAAGAAATACTTGCTCTTGCTAGAAAACAAAATATAGATTTAAGCTTTGATGTAGAAATAGATAATACCGCTCCTACTTCATATAAAGATATAATATTCAATCAAAATGAGTTAAGTTATATTCAAAGTGAAGTAAAAACTTTAGAGAAAACTTATAACAATGAATTAGAAAAACTAACCTTATCTAGCTTAGACAATTATACCTCAAGAGTTAAAGAAATTAATGGTAAAAAGATATTGTATTTAGAACTAGATAATATTGCAATGTTCTTAGTAAAAGCCATGGCTGATGATTTGTGTAATAAGTTTGATCAAGTGGTTATATTACTAGCAGATATTAAAGAGGATAATAGTGTTAACTTTATTTGTCGTAGTTCTATCCCATCTGTTAATGCTGGTTATATTGTAAAAAACATCACAGCAGCATTTGGTGGTAACGGAGGAGGTAGCCCTACTTTTGCTCAAGGTGGTATTAAAGACAAAAACAAGTTAACAGAGATAAAAGAAGCCTTAAAGGATTTATTAAATGAATAACTATTTAATAAAAAGTTCATCACCAACACTTATTGATAAAAAAATTGATGAATTAATCAAAAAACACGAATTTACTGATGCCGAAATTAATATTTACGATTTAGAGGAGAGTAGTATTACATCTTTAATAGAAGATGCCGATACTATTTCTTTTCTTACTCCCAATAAAGTAATAATAGGGAGGAATTTAAGTCAAAGTAATTTTACTGAAAAAGATATAAACACCCTAAATAAATATTTGAGCAATCCTAATAATGATGTGATTTTAATATTTACAACATCTAATATAGACACTAGAAAAAAATCTATTAAAGAAATTATTAGCAAATTAACTACTATTAATATAGAAACTACTCCTAAAGAAATAATTAAAGATCTATTTAAAGATTATGATATAGAATACAAAGTAATTAGTCTATTAGAAGAGTATTATAGCGATAATTTAGAAAGATTAGTTAGTGAATGTCAGAAACTAAAATTAGCTTTTATAGATACTAAAAAAATATCTTATACTGGTGCTTCAGAACTATTAGTAAAGCCCTTAAATAAAAGAGATAATCTAGCTTTTGATCTTGTTAGAGAAATAGCATTAAAAGATAAGAAAAAAGCGATAAATATTTACAATGAATTGCTTAGTTACAATATAGAAAGTTATTCTTTAATTGGCCTTTTAGAAAGTCAATATCGTCTTTTATATCAAGTAAAAGTCTTAAATAAAAAAAACATTTCTTATAATGATATAGCAAAGGAATTAGAAGTACATCCCTTTAGAGTTAAGAAGACTCTAGAGCTGATTAGATTTTATACTTTAAAAGAGATAAGAAAATTAATTAAAAACTTAGCAGACGTAGACTTCAAAATAAAAAGCGGTATCTACGAAAACAATATAATTATTGATTTATTAATATTAAATATAAAATAGCAAGAGAATTCATTACTCATTGCTATTTTTCTTATATAATACATACTGGAAAATCGAAAAAATGTATTGACGAACGTATATTTTATATAGTACACTTAAGTTACTAAAGAAAGGTTTGTCATATGAAAATATATAGAGCATATAAATTTAGATTATATCCAACAGAAGAACAAAGAATATTAATACATAAGACTTTTGGATGTAGTAGATTTGTTTATAACTATTATCTAAATTATCAAAAAGAAAATGGAGTACAAAAATCATTTGATTTATGTAAAAATTTAAAAGAATTAGAAAAAAGCCGCGAATATCTTAAAGAAGTAGATTCATGTGCTTTAAGATGCTCTATATTTGATTTAGAAGATGGTTTTAATAACTTCTTTGCTAAAAGAAGCGGATATCCAAATTTTAAGAGAAAGTTTGCAAGACCGTCTTATAGAACTAATTGTATAAGAAGTACATACAAAGGAAAAGTTTATAGTAATATAGAAGTAGATTTACTAACTAGATTTATAAAATTACCTAAACTAGGTAAATTAAAAATAAGAGGGTATAGAAATAAAGAAAGAATAGAAGGAAAAATAGTAAATGCAACTATATCAAGAGATGCAACTAATAAGTATTATGTCAGTATACTAGTAGAAGAAGATTTGTTAGTAGAAAAAGTAACACCTACTACTATAGTAGGAATAGATTTAGGAATAAAAGATTTAGTAGTAACAAGTGATGGTATTAAATATGGTAATGAAAAAATATTACTGAAGTATGAAAAAAGATTAAAAAGATTACAAAGGAAATTATCAAGACAAGCTAAAGGTAGTAAGAATTATTTAAAGACAAAAGAAAAGATAGCAAGAATACATGCTAAAATAAGAAATTATAGAAAACATTATTTAAACAAGATAGCAAATGAAATAGTAAATGATCATGATATTATAGTAACAGAGAGTTTATTGGTAAAAGATATGTTTAAAGATAAGAGAAAAGTATTTAATAAAAGCCTATCAGATGCATGTGTTAGTACATTTTTATCTTTAATAGAGTGGAAATGTAAGATAAAAGGAAAGTTTTACTACAAAATAAATACTTATTATCCAAGTAGTCAAATATGTTGCCATTGTGGTTATAAGAATAGTAAGTTAAAAGATTTGAGTATTAGAGAATATGATTGTCCAGAATGTAGATCACATAATGATAGAGATATAAATGCAAGTTTAAATATATTATTTGAAGGATTAAAGTTACATTATAATTTAGTTAGTTTAGTATAGTATAGATAATGTTTTAGATAAAAAATAATTAAATAGAAAATAAATTAGTACGGTAGCGACTATCGGAGTTTAAGCCTATGGAGAATAAGGGGTACCTTATCTATGAAGTAGGAATCCTTGGAGGTAACGACAAGGTAAAAACAAACTTG
>CAMMWS010000056.1:0-7786 GCA_946500695.1 uncultured Mycoplasmatota bacterium
ATCAATTCCTTGTATCAAATTATTGTCTACCAACACTATTTGACAAAGAACCATTAAATTCATCCTATCATTTCGCATTTTTAATACCTTAATTTTATATCAATTTTCCAAATTTATACTTTTTTATTTTTAATCTAATTTTTCTTGTAACTCTTTTAATTTAGATAAAAACTCATTAGTTTTTCTAATTTCTTCATCAAATTTTTGTAAGTTAGCAGTATTTTCTAACTCTAAGGTTGTATTCTTTCTAACTGGCTCTTCTTCAATACCGTAAATTGGGCTAATAATTGGACTTGGGTGATAAGTACTTTTCTTCTCACTATAAGCTTCTTTAAGAGGAACTGTTTTTTCTTTAGGACTAGCACTTAAGAAATCATCTATAGAAATTTTTGGTTTTTCATTCTTAGGTTCTTCTTCTAAAACTTCTATTGCTTCTTTTTCTTTATTGTATCTTTCTTCTAATTCTTGAATACTTATAGGTTCGTTACCATCATCTTGATACTGTGTTACTTCATTTTGTTCAGTAATAGTTTTACCTTTAGCGATTAATTCATCTAAACTAATAATGGCATTTTCTTCTTGTTCTGTTTCAAACTTAGTAAGTTCAATATTTTCACTCTTATCTTCAGTTTCTAATTTCTTTAACTCTTCTGTAATTCTCTCTAGTTCAGCTTTAGCTTCACTTTCTGTATAAACCTCATCTTTATATTTGATTACTTCTTCTTCATTTTTAGGGCTTTCTACAGGGGTAATAACATTAGGTTCTAATATCTCCACTTTTTCTTCAAATTTATCATTTAACATTATACTATCATTAGTATTAACAGGAGTTTCATTAACACTGACAACAACTGGTTGTACTTCTATAGGACTAGATACTGTCTTTGAGGTGATAATTTCAGGAATAGATTCATGTGGCTTAACTGATTCTTCTTTAACTTCCTCAATAACAGTTGGAGTAACAACACTAGCTTTAGGTTCTTTTTTAATTTCAGGATTAACTATTTTTTCTTCCTTAATCTCCTCTTTTTTAGTCTCTTCTTTAACAACAGGAGTTACTTTTTCTTTCTTTTCTGCTTCACGTACTTCTTCTACTAGTTTATTAAGTTCCATTGTATTATTTTGAAGTTTCTTTTTCTCTTCATGTTTTTTCATAAACTCATGGAACCATAAAATAAAATATACAAATAAAATAAGCCCTATAATTGCTAGAACTATTAATACCTCTTTAGTTGCTAGGAAATCTATTATATCTTCTATATTAACCAAAGTCATTTATCAACACCTCTTACTACAGTTTATAAATTAAGTTTAGCATAGTCTTAAATATTAAAAAAGTAGTTACATTGAATTTTACAATTATTTTTACATAATCTTTACAAAATACATTTACAATTTTTTACGAACATATTTTTACATATTTTTTAATATTTACATTCATATATATAATTAGGAGAGATATATATGAAAAAAGAAACTTTTATAAAATCAACTATTATTCTTATCATAGGTGGCTTTTTAACGAAGGCTTTAGGAATGATTATAAAAATAGTTATGAGTAGATTAATGGGAAGCGAAGGTATAGGCCTTTATATGTTAGTATTACCTACATTCTCTTTATTAATAGGCTTATGTCAATTTGGTATTCCTACTGCTTTATCAAAATTAATAGCAGAAGATTCTAAAAATAATAAACGACTTCTTTTTTCATTACTTCCTATTTCTTTAATAATTAACATTATCATAATCTCTTTTGTTATTGTTATTGCTCCTACTCTTGCTTTTAATTTTTTACATGAAGAGCGAGCTTTACTTCCTATTCTTGCTATTTGTGTAGTTTTACCTTTAACTAGTACTTCTAGTATTTTAAGAAGTTATTTCTTTGGTAAACAGCAAATGCTTCCTCATGTTACTTCTAATGTTTTAGAGGATATTATAAGACTAGTTTTAATTATTATAGGCGTTCCTATTTTTATCAATAAAGGTCTAGAAGTTGCAGTTACTTTTGTTATTTTAACTAATATTATTAGTGAACTTTCATCAATTTTAGTTTTATTTTTCTTCTTACCTAAAAACTTAACCATTAAGAAAAAAGATTTAGCTTTTAATAAGGGCTATGCTAAGGAAGCGATGAATATTAGTATTCCTTCAACTGCAAGTCGCCTTATTGGATCTTTTGGCTACTTTTTAGAACCTATTATTTTAACTAGTACTTTAACATATGTAGGATATAGTTCCAATTTTATTGTAACAGAATACGGTGTTATAAGTGGCTTTGTTATGCCTCTTTTACTTCTACCATCTTTCTTTACAATGGCTATAAGTCAAGCTTTACTACCTATTATATCAAAAGCGACTAGTAGTAAGCATTATGATTATGCTAAGAAAAAACTAAAACAAGCGATTGGTATATCTTTATTAATAGGAATCCCTGCTTCTATTCTTCTTGCTATTTTCCCAGAGTTTTTCTTAGGTTTAATTTATAATACTCATGAAGGAGTTGCCTATATGAGGTTTCTTGCTCCTATTTGTATTTTACAGTATATCCAAGCTCCTTTATCTGCCTGTTTAGATGCCATGGGATTAACCAAGTTAGGACTTAAGGCAACTATTATAGGTACTTTAATTAGAGCTATTTTCCTTCTTATCTTCTCTTTATTAAAAATTGGAATGTGGGGACTTATCTTCTCAACAAGTTTAAACGTAATATTTACAACCTTCTATAATTTATATCAGGTTAAAACAAGTCTAAAAAAATAGAGAGCCATTATAACTCTCTAGGATCACAAACTTCTTCTATATCCCCTACCATTATCGACATTATTAGTCTCAACTTTCGTGTCAAAGTCATCTAAATTTTCGTCAGATAATTTATCAATTTCAGATATACTTTCATTAAATTCTTTATTACTACAATATGTAAATATCAAACAAAGTCCACTTCGCAAAATCGAAAAAATTTGCTTTTTGCGAAGTAAAAGCTTATAATAAATATAGAGGTGAAATTAAAATGAGACTTATTAAAAGAGAATATTTAACTAAACTTATTGATGTTATGAATACTCCAGATATAAAAGTTATTACTGGTGTCAGACGTTCTGGTAAATCAAAACTACTAGAGATGTTTAAAGAATATATAGTTAAAAATGTTGATAATAATAATATCATACATATTAATTTTAGTTTTCCTGAAAATGAATACTTAAAAGAATATCATGAACTATACAACTATATAGAATCAAAATATATCGAAGGTAAAAAGAACTTTATTTTAATAGATGAAGTGCAAATGTGTGAAGGTTTTGAAAATGCTATAAATGGATTACATGCTAAAGAAAAATATGATATTTATATAACTGGTTCTAATGCTTTTCTTTTATCAAGTGATTTAGCAACTCTTTTTACAGGAAGAACATTTGAAATAGAGGTTTTCCCCTTCTCTTATAAAGAATTTTTAGAGTATTATGAACTTGATAATACTAGTGATTCTTTTGATAAATATGTTTTAGAAGGAGGATTATCGGGTTCTTATTTATATAAAAACAGGGAAGATAAATACACATATATCGATAATGTTTATAAAACTTTAATTGTTAGAGATATTGTAGAAAGAAATAAGATTAAAAATCTACCTTTAATGGATTCTATTAGTGACTTTTTGATGGATAATATTTCTAATTTAACTACTTATAGGACTATTGCTAATACTCTTAATTCAAACAAAATAGAAGCTAACGATAAAACAGTTGGACTATATGTTAAATATTTATGTGAAGCTTTTGCATTTTATAAAATCAGAAGATTTGATATCCAAGGTAAAAAATATTTGGCTTCTCAAGATAAATATTATCTATCTGACCATTCTTTCAAATATGCAAAACTTGGTACCAAGAATATGAATTACGGAAGAATCTATGAAAATATAGTTGCAATAGAATTATTAAGACGTGGGTATGATGTATATGTTGGAGTTTTATATAATAAAGAAATAGATTTTGTAGCAGTTAAAAGAGATGAGAAAATATATATTCAAGTTTCTGATAATATAGAAGATGCTAAAACATTTGAAAGAGAAACATCATCATTACTTAATATAAAAGATGCTTATCCTAAAATTCTAATAGCAAGAACTAAGCATGATACTTACCAATATGAAGGAATACAAATTATTGATATTGCAAATTGGCTAAATAATAGTTGAAAATTTAATGTTTTAAATGATACAATCACTTTATAAGAACTCTGTTCTATCCGAAGCATTACGATTAGTTCGTGAAAGGTTTATATAGGAGGAACGGAGTTTTTTATTTTATTATCTTCACTTTATCATTCTCTAACTTTTTCACCTCTTTATGATTAGCATAAATAAATCTTGCCATTAAGATGCCATAAATTAGACTTGTCGCATAAAATTCATTCTTATTATTAAGAGAAATACCATTTTCTACTATACTAACATTATACAAAGTATTAACTGTATAGGCTCCACTTATTAGACCTATGACTGTACTATTAAACTTTATATTATTAACTATACTTTTAATTTTTTTCATTATATCACCTTTTACATGATATAATATATGCCAAAGAGGTGATGACTTTGCAAAAAGTAAAGATTCTAATTGTAGATGATGAGAAAAATATTAGAGAAGTTATTCGTGAATATGCTGTTTTAGAAGACTACGAAGTTGTAGAAGCAGATAATGGTGTTAAAGCATTAGAATTATTAAGCAAAGAAAAATTTGATTTAATGATTTTAGATATTATGATGCCTTTGATGGATGGGTTTACTCTTCTTAATAGTATTCCTAAAGAAAAAAAGATACCTACTATTATTTTGTCAGCACGAGATGATGAAGTTGATAAGTTAGAAGGATTTGACCGTGGTATCGATGATTATTTATGCAAGCCTTTTTCTCCTCGTGAATTAATGGCTAGAATGAAGGCAATACTTAAAAGAACAAAAAATGATGTTGACAGTTATTACTATGATAAATTAGTTGTCAATTTTTTAGAACATACTATTAAAATTGATAATAAAGAAGTTAACGTAACTCCCAAAGAATTTGAAATATTACAATATTTTATTAATAATAAAAGAATCGCTATTTCAAGAGAGCAATTATTAAATAAAATATGGGGATATGATTTTTATGGTGATGATAGAACTATTGATACACATATAAAGATGCTTAGAAATAATTTAGGTAGATATAGAGATTTAATTGTTACAGTTAGAGGTATAGGTTATAAATTTGATGATGAAAAATAAGCTTGCTACTAAAATATTTATATACTTAGCTATATTTTCTTTATTTATTCTTATTTTTCTATTCTTTTTTCAAGTTATTTTTATAAATACTTTTTATGAATGGACAAAGACTAGAACTATAAAAGATTTGGCAAGTGATATTTTAGTTACAGAAAATGACTCTTCTTTATATGATAAACTTGATAAAGTTTCTTATCAAGAAAATGTATGTATTGAATTATCAAATAGTAATGGAGATAACTTATATTCTACATATGCAAATAATTGCAATTTAAGAAGTAAAGCAGTTAAAAGAAATTTTATTAATAGTAACAAGAAAACTAAAACTTATAATTTAGTTAATAATTTTACAAAAGAGAAAAGCATAATGGCTGCTACTAAATTAAGCAATAATCTTTATATTTTTATTTCTACATCTTTAATACCATTAGATTCTACTATCAGTATTATTGAACAACAATTAGTAATTGTAAGTATTGTTGTATTACTTCTTAGTATCGTCGTTGCCTACTTTATCTCTAAAAGACTATCTAACCCTATTATTAGAATATCTAAAGCTGCTAAATTAATCTCTAAAGGAAAGCTTAAGACTAGTTTTGATTCTGGTAGTGATATTAAAGAACTTGTAGATTTAACAGATGCTTTAAATGATATGAAAGAAGAGTTATCTAAGACTGAAGAGTTACAAAAAGATTTAATGGCTAATGTCTCTCATGATTTAAAAACTCCTCTTACGATGATTAAAGCTTATGCTGAGTTAATTTTAGATATTAATATTAATGATAAAGAAAAATGTAAAAATAATTTAAATATTATTATTGAAGAAGTTAATCGTCTTAATAATTTAGTTAATGATATTCTAGCTTTAACGAAAGTAGAAAATGAATTAGATAAGTTAGATATTAGTGAATTTGATTTAATAAAGTTAATAGAAAAAATTGTTAAACAGCATAATATCTATGTTATTAAAGATGGGTTTTGTATAGAATTTATTCATGATAATATAGATAAATTAATGATTAATGCCGATAAAAATAAGATTGAACAAGTAATATATAACTTACTTAATAATGCTCTAAACTATACAGGTGAAGATAAAAAAGTTATTATTAAAGTAATAGAAGATGATAAAGACTACACTATTATGGTTATAGATAGTGGCAAAGGTATTGATAAAAAAGAAATAGACCATATCTTTGATAGATATTATCGTAGTAAAAAGAATCATAAAAGATATGTTTATGGTACTGGTTTAGGTCTATCTATTGTTAAAAATATACTTTTATTACATAACTTTGAGTATGGAGTAAAATCTACTAAGAATAAAGGAACAACATTTTATTTCAAAATAAAGAAAGATGATTAGTCTTTCTTTTTTAGTATTCTAATATACTTATCACCATATTTCTTAGTCTTAAGTTCTTCATAATAATCACTAAAGTCTAACTTATCTATATCATCACTTTCTAAGATTACTATTCCCTTTAATATATTTAACTTTTCTATTTTCTTTAAGGATTTATTTAAATAATCAGTTTTATATGGGGGATCTAAAAAGATAATATCAAACTGTTTAGGATAAAGTTTATCTAAAGCTTTTAAGTAATCTATATTTAAAACAGTGGCATTAATATTAGAATCTAGCATAGCTAAATTACTTTTAATCGTCTTACAAGCCATATATTCTTTATCTACAAATATTACTTCTCTTGCCCCCATACTTAAAGCTTCTATACCAAGATTACCACTACCTGCAAAAAGATCTAAGCAGACACTATTATCTATATATTCATTAATAGTTGCAAACAAAGACTCTTTAACTCTATCCATTGTGGGTCTTGTTCCTTTTAGAGTATATCCTTTTAACACTCTACCTTTATATTTACCACTAATTATTTTCATTACTATCACCTAATTCTTTAAAGATACTATTTAATTTCATGATTAAGAGATTAGTTTCATTTTCTAATTTTTTATATCTCATAAATTTTTCATTATTATATATTTTTTTCATTAGAGATTCATCTTTAGTTATTTTATATTTGTTAATAGAATCTATTAAGTCCTTATCATTATAAATAGACTTTAAAGATTCTTTTATATCATAACTCAACTTAGAATTATTAATACTAAAAAGTAAGTCTTGATAAATTAAATTATAATACATATTATTTCCTCTTTTCTTTATTAATATATCACATTTTACTTTTCTTTTACAAAAATAAAATATATAATAAAGTTAGTTGGGGGAATAATGATGAAAAGTTTATGGAATGGAAATAATAAGGGACAAATACATAAATATGTATATAGTGGTGCTTTAACTCAAGATGAACTTAAGTTACTAAACGACTTAATAGCATTTAATTGCAGATATGAAGATGCCTTTTTTAATAAAGATATAGATAATAGTATTCTTGAAATGATTGATAATGTTATAGATGATAAGTTAAAAAGTAGGTTCTTCGACATTAAAGGGTGCTGAGTAAATTTTCAGCATTCTTTTTTTCAGGT
>CAMMWS010000057.1:0-7777 GCA_946500695.1 uncultured Mycoplasmatota bacterium
TTAAATAAAATAGTGGTAGTGATTTTCCTCACCAACACTATTTATAATACAACCTAAAAAATACTGTCAAGAATAGTATTTTTTTTTAATGAAATTATATATTTAATGGTATAATAAGAATGCAAGGAGGTATGAAAGAATGAGAGAAGAATGGAAAGGCTTTAAAGAAGGAGCCTGGACTAAAGAAATAAATGTTAGTGATTTTATTAAAACTAACTATAAGGGATATGATGGAGATGAAAGTTTCCTAGAAGGTACTACAGAAAAAACTGATAGAGTTTGGGGAAAATGTAGTGACTTATTAAAAGAAGAATTAAAGAAACATGTACTTGATATTGATGTTGACCATATGTCAGGTATTAATGCTTTTGAGCCAGGTTATATCAGTAAAGATGATAATGTAATAGTAGGACTTCAAACAGATGCTCCATTAAAAAGAATAGTTAATCCATATGGCGGAATTAGAATGGTTTATCAAGAATTAGATGCTTATGGATATAAATTAAATCCTGAAGTTGATAAATATTTTAATGAATACCGTAAAACTCATAATCAAGGTGTTTTTGATGCTTATACACCTGAGATTAGAAAAGCAAGACATGTAGGTCTATTAACAGGACTACCTGATGCTTATGGTAGGGGTAGAATAATAGGGGACTATAGACGTGTTGCACTTTATGGTATTGACTATCTAATGGAACAAAAGAAAGATGAATGGGATAATAAACTATTAGGACCAATGACTAATGAGTTAATTCAACTAAGAGAAGATGTTTCTATGCAATATCGTGCTTTAGATGAAATTAAGAAAATGGCTAAAGGATATGGTTTTGATATCTCTAGACCAGCACGTAATGGTAAAGAAGCAGTACAATGGACTTATTTTGGTTATCTAGCATCAGTTAAAGAAAATAATGGCGCTGCTATGAGTTTAGGTAGAGTTGATGCTTTCTTTGATATTTACTTTGAAAGAGATTTAAATGCTGGAACTATAACTGAAAAAGAAATTCAAGAGATTATTGATCAGTTTGTTATTAAACTAAGATTAGTTAGACATTTAAGAACACCTGATTATGATGAATTATTCTCAGGTGATCCAACTTGGGTAACTGCATCTATTGGTGGTGTTACTAATGAAGGAAAGAGTATGGTAACTAAGACAAGTTATCGTATCTTACATACACTAACTAACTTAGATACTGCACCAGAACCAAATATGACTGTATTATGGGCACAGGACTTACCTGAAAACTTCAAGAAATATTGTGCTAAGATGAGTATTGAAACAGATGCTATCCAATATGAAAACGATGATGTAATGCGTCCAGTATATGGAGATGACTATGCTATTGCATGTTGTGTATCTGCAATGCGTGAAGGTAAAGATATGCAATTCTTTGGAGCACGTTGTAATCTTGCTAAAGCACTTCTATATGCTATTAACGGTGGTGTTGATGAAGTTAAAGGTGACCTAGTTGTTGAAGGATTCCCTAAGATGACTGATGAAGTACTTGATTATGACAAAGTAAAAGATGCATACTTCAAGATGATAGAAAAAGTTGCCGAAGTTTATTCTAATGCAATGAATGTTATTCATTATATGCACGATAAATATGCTTATGAAGCAGGACAAATGGCTTTACATGATACTAATGTAAATCGTCTAATGGCTTATGGTGTTGCAGGACTATCAGTTGCAGCAGACTCACTTTCTGCTATTAAGTATGCTAAAGTAAAACCAATTAGAAATGAAGATGGTATTGCAATTGACTTTGAAGTAGAAGGAGACTATCCTAAATATGGTAATGATGATGATAGAGTAGATAACATCGCTAAAGAAATACTTGATAAGATGTATAAAGAATTATCTAAACATAAATGTTATCGTAACGCTACACCAACATTATCAGTATTAACAATTACTTCAAACGTAGTTTATGGTAGTAAGACAGGTTCAACTCCAGATGGACGTAAAGCAGGGGAAGCATTCGCTCCAGGAGCAAACCCAATGCATGGAAGAGATTCAAGTGGTGCTATCGCATCCCTTAACTCAGTTGCAAAACTTAACTATGCTGACTGTTGTCGTGATGGTATTTCTAATACATTCTCAATTGTTCCATCATCCCTAGGACATAATAAAGATGAACAAATTGATAACTTAGTAAGTCTACTTGACGGTTACTTCGTACAAGGAGCACATCACTTAAACGTTAATGTTTTACAAAGAGAAATGTTAATAGATGCTATGAATAATCCAGATAAATATCCATTATTAACAATTAGAGTATCAGGTTATGCTGTTAGATTTAATCGTTTAACTAGAAAACAACAAGAAGAAGTTATTTCAAGAACTTTCCACGAGAAGATGTAAATGAAAGCAAGCGTAGATTCACTTGAAACATTTGGTCTTGTAGATGGACCAGGAATTAGAACCGTAGTATTTTTAGATGGTTGTACTCTAAGATGTAAATACTGTCATAACCCAGAAACTTGGGCTATGAATGAAGTAAACTATGATACAGATGAACTAGTTAAAAAAATTCTTCGTAACAAACCCTACTTTAAAAGAAATAATGGTG
Source organism: uncultured Mycoplasmatota bacterium (assembly GCA_946500695.1). Classification (GTDB taxonomy): domain Bacteria; phylum Bacillota_I; class Bacilli_A; order RF39; family UBA660; genus Onthousia. Next base: position 2,580 of record CAMMWS010000057.1, read on the forward strand.
GTGTAACTTTCTCTGGTGGTGAACCTCTTTTACAAATTAATTTCTTATTAGATATCTGTGAGAAACTAAAAAAAGAAGGTATTCACATTGCCTTAGATACTGCAGGTGTTGGTACCTGCAAATATAAAGAAATATTAGAGTTAATAGATCTTGTTATTTTAGATATTAAACACGTTACCAAAGAAGGTTATAAAGACTTAACAGGAAGAGATATAGAAGAGTCAGAGAAGTTTATCGAAGAGTTAAATAAGAGTGATAAACCAGTTTGGATTAGACAAGTAATTGTTCCAGGTATTATGGATAATGATGAATATTTAGATGGTTTAGTAGAATATTTAAAGAAAATAAAAAATATTGAAAAAATAGAATTTCTACCATTCCATCACTTAGGTTTTGAAAAGTATCAAAAACTTAATATTCCTAATCCATTAAAAGATACACCTGAGATGGATGCTAGTAAATGCGATGAACTATATAAAAAGTTTATGAAAAAATATGAGAAGTCTAGGAAATAGGCTTCTTTTATGTTAGAATAAATTTACTTGGAAAGAAGTGAGAATATGCAAAATAATACTAATAAGGAAAGTTTAAGAGAAAAAATATTTACTAAATATTTTAAAGTAGAAGAAGGAGTTAAATTGACTGAATTAGTAGATAAGTTGTCATTTATCCCTGAAGTTTGGAATGAACTACATAATTTGTGTGAAAATAATATTGAAAATTTTGATGAATATAGCGTTATAGAAGATATTAAGTTATTAAATCATAATGATAAGAATTACTTAATTTTAAAATTACCTATCTATAGATATATAATTATTGATATAGAAAGGAAAGAAAATATAACAGAAGAACAGTTTGAAAATAACTTTGATGAAGACTTCTTTGTAAGTAATTTTAATGTTAGGAAAATGGTAGATTATGACTTTTTGGAATTATATGATATTAAAAAATATGATGGCAATATAGAAGAACTACTTGATTTTTATATGGAAAATGAACAAGCATTAAATTTATCTAAAAAAATAGATTATATATCAAAAGTAGATAATGCTTGGATTTATTTTCATATTGATTTTGTAAATGAAAAAGGACAATTTGGTTTTGATGCAAAAGATCAATTTTCGTATGAACACTTAGATTTAAGATGTGATTTCAGAGCATCTAAAATGCAAAATGCAAAAAATAAAGTAGACATAGAAAAAATGAAAGAAATGTTTCAAAAAATTAAAGAGATAAAAATTCCTCAAGAAGTTATTCCAACTGATTTATATAAAGAATATTTAATTAAGTGTAATGAAGAAGAAAAGAATAAAATCTATACTAAAGTTTAACCACTGACATACTAGTATACTTGTTTTCTAAAGAATATTGTGATATTATAGATACCAACTTAAGGGGGATTTATAATGAGTATATATGAGGTAAAAAAATTAAATGCTCAAGAAAATGATAAGATTGTATACTATGATTATTTAATGTATAAAAGAGGAGCAGGTTGGTGGACTGGTTTAATAAATGATGATTGGCATAGACCTTATGAAATACAAAGAGCTAAATATAATGCTAGTTTTCTTAATAATTTACCGGATTACTATTTCTTAGGTATTCCGATTAAAGAATTATTAAAATCAGAAATGTCAAAAGGAAGATGTCATGCTTGTGCTATAGCCTTAAGCCTCTGTTTTAAAGAATTTGAGATTTATACTTGTAATTTGAGAAATTATACTGCACATTATAATGAAAAAAGTTCTAATAAAATAGATGAATATGAACATACTTTTTTAGTTATTAATAATGATGATATTAAAACAGTAATTGATACTAGTTTTGGTTTTATAACAGATATTAATACATATGATGATATTTTTTCTATTGATGATGTTAGAATAATATCATCTGATACAATAAAAAATACAGACATATATAAATTTATTGAAGAAAGAAAAAATATTGAAGGACCAACACCAGAAAGTGAAGCTAGAGATGATAAAGAATATCAAAAATATAGTGAAGAAGTCCATAAATATATGAATATGTGTAAAAGTTACAAGAATAATCAAGATGAGCATTTACAAGACTTCTTTAATAGATGCTTATACAGAACATCAAATAGTTCTTGTATATGGAAGTGGAGATGTACTTTAGAATTTAAATATGGAAACTCTGGGTTTATCTATCCAACTAATGACATGTTTTCTCTAAGAGATGATGAATTTGATGAAAATTTATATAGTCCATATGAAGAAACAATAAAAGAAAATAATAGAGTTTTAGAAAGCTATCATAAACCTAAAGAACAAACTAAGACTAATTATATTAAAAGTAAAATATTAAGACTAGCTAGCAAGATTGTTAATAATAAAAATTAATGTAAGTATAAGTTTTATATAAAAATAGAAAGGTTAACCTTATGGAAGAGAAGTTTAAAAAGTTATATAAAGAGTATGATAAACTACAAAAGAAGTATGGTGATAAAACCTTAGATTCTATCTATAATGGAGGAGAATCTAATAATCCAGATATATTATTTGTTTTTATGAATCCAACAGGAAGAAACATTGCTAGTCCTAAAACTTGGAGAGGCTTAAAGGCTCCTTGGCTTGGTACTAAGAACATTTGGAAACTATTCACAGCCATTAATCTTTTTGATAAAAGTCTTTTAGATGAAATAAATGAAAAGAAACCTAAAGACTGGGATTATGACTTTGCTAATAAAGTCTATGATGAGGTTAAAGGAAATAACTACTTTATAACAAATTTAGGTAAATGCACCCAAATAGATGCAAGACCTCTAAAAGATGAAGTCTTAAGAAGTTATCTTGGACTTTTAGAACAAGAAATAGATATAGTTAAACCTAAAATAATAATTACTTTTGGTAATCAAGTCTCATCAATTATTTTAAATAAGAAAATATCAGTTGGAGAATGTAGAAAACAATACTTTGAAAAAGAAATAGGTAGTAAGACATATAAAGTATTTCCAGTCTATTATCCAGTTGGTAATGGTACATTTAATATCGATAAAGCGATAGAAGACTTAAAATATATTATAGATAAATATATTAAAGATACTGTTAAAACAAAATAGTATCTTTTCATATTGACAAACATATAATAACTGTATATACTGTATATATACAAAGAGGTGATTAAATGCAGATAATTATCAGTAATAGTAGTGATATACCAATATATAGGCAGATAGTTGATAATATTAAAAGAGAAATACTTAATGGTAACTTAGTAGGAGGAGAGGCCTTACCATCTATTAGAACTCTTGCAAAAGACTTAAGAATTAGTAATATTACAACTAAAAGAGCTTATGAAGAATTAGAAAAAGATGGTTTTATTGAAGCAGTCGCTAGTAAAGGATACTTTGTTAAAAATAAAAGTGAAAACTATTTAAAAGAAGAAATATTAAAGAAAATAGAAGAAAACTTAGAAGAAGCTTTAACTATCGCTAATACATATCATATTAGTTATGATGAAGTACTAGAGATACTTAATGCTTTGAAGGAGGATAATAATGGATAATATAATTAAAGTTAATAATTTAACTAAAACTTATGATAACTTTATACTAGATAATATTACTCTTGAAATAAAGAAAGGAAGTATCATTGGTCTAATAGGAGAAAATGGAGCAGGGAAGACAACACTTATTAAACTATTATTAGGTTTAATAAAAAAAGATAAAGGAGATATTTTAATATTTAATAAAACTTTAAATAGTAAAGTAAAAGAAGATATTGGTGTAGTCTTAGATGATTCATTCTTTCCAGAAGTTATTAAAGTAAAAGATATTAACTCTGTTATGAAAAATATCTATAAATCTTGGGATGAAAAATTGTTTTTTAAATACCTAAAAGATTTTTCTTTAAATGAAAATATGCTAATAAAAAACTTATCTAAAGGAATGAAGAAAAAACTTGAAATAATAACTGCACTTGCTCATCATCCTAAACTATTAATATTAGATGAACCAACTAGTGGATTAGATCCTATTGTTAGAAAAGAAATATTAGATATCTTTCTAGACTTTATCGAAAATGGAGAGAACAGTATTTTATTCTCTTCACATATAACTAGTGATATTGAGTCTATCGCTGATTATATAATCTTTATAGATAATGGTAAATTAGTCTTTGATAAAGAAAAAGATGATATCTTAGATAATTATGGAATAGTTAAATGTAATGATAGTGACTTTAAGAAGATTTCTAAAGAAGATATAATATCTTATCGTAAAAATAAATATAATTATGAAGTATTAGTTAATGATAGAAAAAAAGTTAAGAAAAATAATTCTAATTTAGTCGTTGATAAAGCAACATTAGAAGATATTATGTTATTAATAGTGAAAGGAGAAAAATAATGAAAGGTTTAATTATTAAAGATTTATGTGTTCTAAAAAATCAAATGAAAACATTATTATTAGTATTGGCTTTCTTTGTTATCTTTTCAATTATTAATGAAGATGCAACATTCATTCTTTTCTTAGTACCATTTTATATGATAATGATTCTTATAACTACTTTTAATTATGATGAATTTAATAAATGGGACTCTTATTGTAACAGTCTACCTCTTAGTAGAAAAGAAATAGTTAAATCTAAATATATATTATTTAATGCTACATCACTTATTGTTTTAATACTAGGAATAATAGCATCCTTTATCATTCCAAACTTTATAGAAAATACTACTTTTGAATCACTTTTTGCAAGCATAATAGGAGTAGCCTTTGGTATATGTCTAGTAATATCCTTACTAATCCCATTTTACTATAAATTTGGTTCTAGTAAGGGAAGAATAATGTTATTCCTTTGTATAGTAATACTTGCTTTACTAATAGGAATGATTACTAGTTTAGATATATTTAATAACAAAGAGCTAATGAATCTATTAAATAGTCTAAATAACTTAAGTTTAGGTATGATTACTTTGCTTTTAATAATTTTAGCAATTATAGTAATGTCTATATCCAATTACATCTCTGTTAGAATATATAAAAATAAAGAACTATAATAAGAAGTCTATCACTAGATTTCTTTTTTTTCTTTTGTTCTTGGAGCGACTGATTAAGTTATTTCAAATATAATACCGCATTTCTATACAATTATAATTCAATTCTTAAAATATATTAGACTTCTTGCGAAACTAATTACTATATAATAAAAATATGATATCCTTAT
>CAMMWS010000058.1:0-7299 GCA_946500695.1 uncultured Mycoplasmatota bacterium
TCTAATACTAAATTTCACTTTACTCCAAAACTGAAATTTAACTTTAAAATTAAGGATCAGAAATATTTTGAATTAAAATGATTGACTTTAAAGGCAAGTACTGTTATAATTTTAATCGGTACATTTTATATCCCCACTAGAACTTAGACTGTGGGAAGGTTTAAGTTGTTTAGTAAAGGAGATTGTTATGAAAAGTTATATGCAAAAGAAAGAAACAGTAGAGAGAAAATGGTATGTTATCGATGCTGAAGGAAAACCTTTAGGTCGTGTAGCTAGTAAGGCTGCTCATATCTTACGTGGTAAGCATAAAGTTACTTATACACCTCATATTGATTGTGGTGACTATGTAATTATTGTTAATGCTTCTAAAGTTTTACTTACTGGTAATAAGTTAGAAGATAAGAAATATTATAGTCATTCTCAGTATCCAGGTGGACTTAGAACTAGAACTGCAAAAGAAATGATTGAAAAATATCCAGAAGAAATGGTAGAGAAAGCTGTTAAAGGAATGTTACCAAAAAATCGTTTAGGTAGAGCTATGTATAAGAAATTATTTGTATATGCAGGTAGTGATCATAAACATATGGCTCAAAAACCTGAAGAGATGGATGTATAGGGAGGTTTATTATGGCAGAAAAGAAAAATGTGTATACAGGAACTGGTAGAAGAAAGACTAGTGTCGCTAGAGTAAGACTTACTCCAGGAACTGGTAAGATTACTATCAATGGACGTGATGTTAATGAATATTTCCCATATCCAACTTTAGTTATGGATTTAACAGGGCCACTTGATGTTACTAATACTCGCGATATGTTTGATGTTGATGCAGATGTAACTGGTGGTGGATTTTCTGGTCAAACAGGTGCAGTTAGATTAGGTATTACGAGGGCATTATTACAATATGATGCATCTACTCCAGCTGATTCTGAAAATAGTTATCGTAAGATTCTAAAAGCTGAAGGATATATTACTCGTGATGCACGTAAGAAAGAACGTAAGAAACCAGGTCTTAAGAAAGCTAGACGTGCTCCACAATTTAGTAAACGTTAATCTATTGTTTCTAAAGTACTGTTTAATCAGTACTTTTTCTTTTGGTATAGATTTTGATGTTTGTTTGTGTTATTATATATATACAAGACCTGAGGTAGGTAGCTAAATGCTAAGCTTATGTTAAGTACGTTGCCCCTTAGGCATTTTTTTGTTATACTTTATTTATGAAAAAGTGTTTGAGTAGTTTTGATTTAAAACTTATTGCAGTTATTACCATGACAATAGATCATATTGGTGTTGTTTTTGGGACTGCTTTTTATAATTTTTTTAGAGCGGTAGGAAGGGTATCTTTTCCTATTTTTGCATTTTTATTAACAGAAGGCTATGTTCATACTAAAAGCTTTAGTAAGTACTTTTTAAGACTTTTAATACTTGCTGTTATTTCAGAGGTTATTTATGATTATTTCTTTTTTGATAGTTTTATTTATTTAGGGGCAAATAACATTTTCTTTACGCTTTCTTTAGGACTTTTAACTTTGTTTTTGTTAGATAAAAGTAAATGGTTAATTAAGAAATATTTTAAAGATAAAATTGATTTAGTTATTATATTACCAATAACATATTTATTAATAATTATCATTATGGGATTAATTGGGGAGTTTTTAAACTTTAGTTATGGAATGCTTGGTATTCTTGTTATTAGTTTCTTCTATTTATTTAAAGAAAACTTTCCGTTACTTGTTTTATCAATTACTTTATCAACATTAATATTTGGCGATGGTATGCAATATTTTTCAATATTTTCTTTAATTTTAATTTATTTTTATAATAAGAAGTTAGGTAAGGATTGTAAAGTGTTTTTCTATTTATATTATCCATTACATATATTAATTTTAGGACTTATAAAAATATTGCTAGGCTAACAAAGTTTCTTTAATTTCTATTTTTCATAGACTATCTTAGAGGTGAAATGTATGTTAAATTTGACATTATTACAACAAATGTTAGTTGTAGCAATTGCTCTTAGTGTTGTTACTTGTGCTTTTATCCAGAAAACAAAGAAGTTTTTTTCTTGTTCTAGCTGTTTAGTTATTTATAATTTAGTAGTTAATTTTATAGTAGGGACACTTTTTTGCATTACTTTTACGAGTGTAGGTTTTCCTAATAGTCTATGGGTATCTTTCTTTAGCTTTATAGGTGCTGATACACTTTATAAGTCTTTAGAGGGTAAACTTAAAGATTATTCATCTTTAGTTAATACTGACTATATTACAGTAAAGAAGGCTAATATTATTAGTACTGATATGAAAGGTAGTGATGAATAATGGAAAGACCTCTTTATCCTAGTCCTTATATGCGAATAACTCAAGGGTACATGATGGGAACTCATCAGGATAGTTATGCTATAGATGAAGCGGGAAGTGATAGTGGTATAGATTATATAAGTGCGCCTTTTACTGGTGTTATTAGAAAAATATATACTAATGATGCTAATGAAGTGTGGCTTGAGAGTAGTGAACCAGTAATTTATCCTGATGGAACAGTTGATTATATGACTATGATGTTTGCTCATGATAATGATGTTTCTAATCTTTTTGTAGGCAAAGTAATAAATCGTGGAGAAAGATTTTATGAAGAAGGTACAAAAGGTAACGCTAGTGGAAATCATGTTCATATGGAATGTGGAAAAGGTAAATTTACAGGTAGTGGCTGGCATAAGAATACTGCTGGTTACTGGTCTATTAATAATGGGAAGAATCCTACAGAGTGTTTATGGATCGATGATAGTATTACTGTTTTAGATAGTTATGGTTATACCTTTAAAAAAATTGAAGCTGAAGTGGTTGTTCCTGATACTCCAGTAGAAGAAGAGACTCCTATTGTAGAAGAACCTACGGATTCTGATCTTTCAGATAATAGTGATACTCCTAATACAGATGCTAGTGTTGATAATAATACAGATGTAGTTAAACCTAAACTTATATTTACTTGCAAAAGTGATGATATTTATGCAATAGAGTTAAAGGCTGGACAGAAGTTATATTTGGAGTAAATAAAAAAAGAGTCACTTGACTCTTAACCTAGGGCAACATCTAGTATCATCATTACCATAAATCCTAGAATTGTGAATAAGGCCATAAGGTCTTTTTTCTTATTGGTTTGACTTTCAGGAATTAATTCTTCTACAACAACATAGATCATCGCTCCCGCTGCAAATGATAATAAGAATGGCAGTATTAATTGTATTTTTAAGACTAGAAGTGCTCCTATTACAGCAGCTATTGGTTCTACTATTCCTGATAGTTGTCCATAAAAGAAAGCTTTACTTCTTGTGTAACCTTCTCGTCTTAAAGGAAGAGAGACTGCACTACCTTCAGGAAAGTTTTGTAGTCCTATTCCAAGGGCAAGAGTTAGGGCACTAGCAAGAGTGGAACCTGTTAGTGAGTAGGCAAGGGAACCAAAGGCAACTCCTACCGCCATACCTTCTGGTATATTATGAAGAGTGATTGATGATATTAACATAAAACATCTTTTCACTTTGGAACTGTTTTCGTCTTTTCTTTTTTTGTCTAAATAATCATAGACTTTGTCACCAATAAAGAGTAATACACCTCCTGATAAGAAACCTAGTGATATGACTATCCAACTTGTCATGTTTAATTCTTCTGCCATTTCAAGAGCGGGGGAGATTAGACTAAAGAAACTAGCTGCTACCATAACACCGGCTGCAAAACCTAAAAGTGCATCCATTAGAGTTTTATTTACTTTCTTAAAAAAGAAAACAATACTTGCACCTAATGCTGTTATACTCCAGGTAAAAAGACAAGCTATAAAGGCTTGTAAAACTGGAGATAAGTTGGTAAATGAATCTAACATTATAACACCTCTAGTTGTAGGTTATGCAAGGAGTGTTAATTATTATGGGCGTTTTACTAGCTTTTTGTAATTTTGCATGAAGTTGTTAATATCGCGTTTAGCATTATTTCTTAATTCTTTACATTCACTATTTTGATATATAGCTTTTAATAATTCTTTGATTTCTTCTTTAGTATCATCATTGTCAATACAACTATTTTCGTGCTCTTGATAATTAAATCCAAAGCTGTCGTAGCCAAATATGTATTGATGATAATTCGGTATTGTTTTTAATATATCGATAATTTCTTTTCTTCCTAAATCTTTAACACTAATATTTAAAGCTAATAATTCTATTAAACGATTCCATTCATTTACAGAAGAGATAGCACCACCAAGTTTGTTAGTATCACAAAATTCAGGCATTCTTAGAGCATTACCAGTAGTTAAGTTATAACTAGCAAATTTAGAAAGATAGTTAAATAAGAAAAGAGGAATTTCTAATTTTACAGATTGCATTTTAGCAGCCATTAAGGATTCTATATAGTGATTTCTTTGTGGTAATGTTAATATATTGTTTTTTAAAGTACGACAATAAGTATCACCATTTTCTTTGGCAATATTTCTCATTAATTTAGATATTTGTTTCATTGTAAAATAATAGTGATGTTCATTATTAGTAGATAAATATATGTTATTTTCTGGGAATAGAATTTTTATTTCTTCTGTTTTTGGCTTATAAACAATTCTTTTTCTACTAATTTTACTATTACTTCCTTGAATTCTATATAAGTTAACCGTATTGATACTAGTTATACTCATTATAATCTCCCCTTTTATGTGCTTGTAAATTATATCATATTTTATGCAAAAATGCAATTATTTAGATGTAATCTTGTATCTATTAAATTTTATTATTTCTTTTACATATAATTTATTAGGTGTTTATAATGATAAGAAAATATAAAGTGCTTTTTTTAATTATGTTTATAGTTTTACTTATGTCTTTACAGTTTGTGGATGCGAGAGTTAAACCAAAAAAGCCTCTTTCTGGTAAAATAATAACCGTAGATCCTGGGCATGGAGGAAGAGATGCTGGTACTAGTTATCAGGGCCTTTATGAAAAAGATCTTAATTTAGAAATATCTAAAGTTTTAAAAAAGGTCTTAGAAAAAGCTGGTGCGAAAGTTTATATGATAAGAAATGATGATAGTGATTTATCTAGCAAATGGGATAGTGCTAAAAAACGTGGCGATTTATATAGACGAATATTAAAAATCCAAGAAAATAAAAGTGATTTATATTTATCAATTCATATAAATTATCACTATTATAGTAGCGTTAGTGGGGCTGAAGTTTTATATCATCCCATTAATCCTAATAATTTGGTATTAGCAGAATCAATTATGAATGAATTTAAAAATGATTTAAAGACTGATAGAAAAGTTATTAAGACTAATTTATATTTATATTCTAATACGAGAGTACCTGGGGTGTTAATAGAATGTGGCTTTATATCTAATCCTAATGAGAGATATTTATTACAAAAAGAAAGTTATCAAGAAAAGATTTCTAATTCTATTACTAAGGGTGTAGAAAATTATTTTAAAGAGACAGATTTGTGATATACTTTTAGTAGAGGTAGGATATGAAAAAAGTAAGAATTGTATGTTTAATAATTTTATGTTTATTAGTAGTAGGTTGTAGTAGTCCTTTTGTAGAGACTGATAATAAAGCAAGTGCTTCTACTTTTAGTGGAGATACTTTAAGAGTTAATTATATTGATGTGGGACAAGGAGATTCTATTTTTATAGAGTTACCTAATAAAGAGACTATGTTAATTGATGCAGGAGAAGCATATGAAGCAGATAATGTAATTAATTATATTAAGAATTTAGGTATTAGTAAGATTGATTATATAGTTGGGACTCATCCTCATACTGATCATATTGGAGGTTTAGAAGAAGTTATTAATACTTTTGATGTAGGCTCTATTTATATGCCAAAAGCTACTTCTACTAGTAAGACTTATCTTGATTTACTTACTACTATTAGTGATAAAGGACTTAAGGTTAAGAATGCTAAGAGTGGTGTAGTTGTTCTTGATGAAAATGATTTAAAGCTAGAATTTATCGCTCCTAATAGTGATAGTTATAGTGAGTTAAATAATTATTCAGCAGTTTTAAAGCTTACTTATTTAGATAATACATTTTTATTTATGGGGGATGCTGAGACTTTAAGTGAAGATGAAGTAACTTGCGATGTAGATGCAGATGTTATTAAAGTAGGGCATCATGGTAGTGATTCATCATCAAGTGTAGAGTTTGTTAAGAAGGTAAGTCCAGAGTATGCTATTATTATGGTAGGAGAGGGTAATTCTTATAATCATCCATATCAATCTATTATAGATAGATATTTAGGTGTTGGTGCGAAAGTTCTTAGAACTGATTTAGATGGCAATATTGTTTGTGATAGTGATGGTGTAGATGTTAGTTGTAAAGGGGATAAAGAGTCTAGTAATACAATTAGTTCTAATAGTACAACTACTAGTAATATAAATTTACTCTCTTTAACAACTCCTGTTAGTAGGGGAAGTAATGCAACTGTTAGTATTAAGGGACTTCCTAATACTACTTATGATATTGATGTGATTTATTCTAGTGGTGCAAGTAAAGCAAGTGGTCTTGAAGATAAAACTAGTGATAGTGAAGGTAATGTTAGTTGGACTTTTAAAGTGAGTAGTAATGTAAAGCCAGGAACTTATGATGTTAAAATTACTGATGGTAAAGACAGCGTTAGTTATAGTTTAGAGGTGACTGATTGATGGAAGTAATTGTAGATAGAATTGAAGGAGATTATGCAATTGTGGAAATAGAAAAAGGTAATATGTGTAATTTGCCACTTGATTTAGTTCCTAATGTTAAAGAAGGAGATATTGTTACTATAACTATTAATAAGGATAAAACTGAAGATAGAAAAAAGACTATTGAAGAACTTATGAATAGTGTTTTTGAATAAAAAAAGATTACGAAAACTCGTAACTTTTTTTATACATTTTTTCTTGCTGTATAGAAATTACTTTGATACTATGGATGTAGGAACATTTATGTGGGTGTCACCTCCATCTTTAAGGAAAGGAGGACTTAGACATGAAGATAAAAACTTTTATTTTAAAGTTTTTAAAATCTGTCGCTTTGGTTGTTATAAGTCTTGCCTTATTGGTAGTGGCTATAAAGATATAAAATAAGACACTCAGCATAGGAGTGTCAATCATAAAACAATTATGAGGTGACATTTACGTGCAAAAATAAATGTTCCTCATTTTTAATTTTATGTAATTTTTCTTACACATATACTATATCATAATTATTACATTTATGCAAATTTATTGTTTTACTAGATAGTGTTTCCAAAGTGTGGAGATTTATGAAAGAAACCTTTACAAAATAAAAA
>CAMMWS010000059.1:0-6695 GCA_946500695.1 uncultured Mycoplasmatota bacterium
ATAAAATATATAAACAAATTACTATTAAAGACAATGGAGAAGGTATTGATGAAAAGGATTTACCACATATCTTCGAGAGGTTTTACAAAGGAAAAAACTCTTCTAAAGATAGTGTAGGAATCGGTTTAGCACTTGCTAAAACTATTATTGAAAAAGATAATGGTTCTATTAAAGTTGATTCTAAAAAAGGAAAGCAAACAATATTTACTATCAAATACTATTAGTATTACGGTATTGTAAGATAATATAAACATAGAGCATGATATAATTAATAAGGAATGTGGTGATTATATGAAAACTATTATGGTTGTTGAAGATGAGAAAACAATTAGGGATGAACTCAAAGCACTATTAGAAACATCAGGTTATAAAGCAATTTTGCTTGAAAAATTTGACAATACTTTAGAGAATATTCTAAATAATAAGTTTGATTTATTACTTTTAGATATAAACTTGCCAAATGTAAATGGAGAACTTATTTTACGTGAGTTTAGAAAAAAATCTAATATTCCAGTAATCATGGTAACAAGTAGAGTTAAGGAAACAGATGAAGTATTATCAATGTCTTATGGTGCAGATGATTATATTACAAAACCATATAACCCAACTATATTGCTTTTAAGAATTGCTAATATTTTTAAAAGAATGGAAAATAATACAAGTACATCATATTATGATGACGTAAAAGTATATCAAAACAAGGGATTATTAGTAAAAGATGATAAAGAATTAGATTTAACTAAAAATGAAATGATTATATTTTCTTGTTTATTAAGTAATCGAGGCAATATTGTAACTCGTGATGAGTTAATGACTGAACTTTGGAATAATGAAGAGTATGTTAATGAAAATGCTTTAACAGTAAATATTAGTAGATTAAGAGCTAAATTAGAAGAATTTGGCATTGAAAATGCGATTGAAACCAGAAAAGGACAAGGGTATAAATTATTATGAAATTTGGTAAATATCTTTTTGATAAATTTATAGAAATTGTATTTGTCCTTTTTGGATATATCATTATTCTTATGATGCTATTTGCTTTTAAAGTTCCAAGCGAAGCTATTATTGGTATAACAATAGTATTTGCTATTATTTGTATTGCTGTCATACTTACTGGGTATTTAAAAAGGATAAGATTTTATAATCATTTAATTAATAATGTAGATAAGTTAGATAAAAAATATTTGGTATTAGAAATGCTTAATAAACCATCATTTTATGATGGAGAAATACTTTATGAAGTTTTGTATGATATTAATAAATCAATGAATGAAAATGTAAAAAAATATGAAATAAGTTTAACTGATTTTAAAGAATATATAGAACTTTGGATACATGAAATAAAACTACCAATCGCTAGCTTAACTTTGATGAGTCATAATCAAAAGAATAAGATTGATAAAAGATATGAAGAACAAATAAAAAGAATAGATGATTATGTAGATCAAATACTTTATTTTGTTAGAAGTGAGAATGCTGAAAAAGATTATTTAATTAAAGAAACAAACTTAAAGAAAATCATCAATACTGTAGCAATGAGAAATAAAGATGATTTACTTGAAAATAATATTAGTTTTATTGTAGAAGCACAAAATGAAATGGTACTTACCGATTCTAAGTGGCTTGAGTTTATTATTAATCAAATTGTTAGCAATAGTATTAAATACACTAGAGATGATGTGGATAGTATTATTAAATTAGAAGTAGAAGAACACTCAAAGCAAATAGATTTGCATATTTATGATAATGGAATTGGTATTCCTGCTAAAGATATAAAAAGAGTATTTGAAAAGACTTTTACAGGAGAAAACGGACGAAATAGGTCTAAATCCACTGGAATGGGACTTTATATTGTTAAGAAATTATGTGATAAGCTAGGACACAAAATTATAGTTAAATCGGTACAAAATGAATATACAGATATTGTAATATCTTTTTCTAAAAATGATTTTTATAAAATAAAGGATTAATGTTTTTAGTATTACGAAATTGTAATGTACTGTAATATTAGAATAACGACAGAATCCTTTTTTTGTCATAAAATGTAAGCATGAAAGGAGAGATTGTATGGAAAGTATTTTAAAAATTTACAATGTTGAAAAATATTATGGCAGTAGATCAAGCCTTACAAAAGCTATAGATAATATATCTTTTGAAGTTGATAAAGGTGAATTTGTTGCTATCATGGGAGCTTCAGGCTCAGGAAAAACAACCCTTTTGAATTGTATCTCAACAATAGACAGAGTAACATCAGGACACATCTTTGTTGGGGGAGAAGATATTACTAAATTAAAAGGTAATAGCCTTAATAAATTTAGAAGGGAAGAATTAGGCTTTATTTTTCAAGATTTCAATTTACTTGACACCTTGACTGCTTATGAAAATATCGCCCTAGCTTTATCTATTCAAAATGTATCGGCGAGTGAAATTGCTAGAAGAGTTGATAAAGTCGCTAAGGAACTTGACATTAAGGATGTTTTAAAGAAATATCCATATCAAATGAGTGGAGGGCAAAAACAAAGAGTTGCATCAGCTAGAGCAATTATTACAAATCCAAAACTTGTTTTAGCAGATGAACCAACAGGTGCTTTGGATTCAAAATCAGCTAAGATGTTGCTTGAAAGATTTGATTATTTGAATAAAGAACTTGAAGCAACAATTCTTATGGTAACTCATGATGCTTTCACAGCCAGTTACGCATCACGTGTAATTTTTATCAAGGATGGTAAAATTTTTAATGAATTACACAAAGGTGATGATTCAAGAAAAGAATTTTTTGATAAAATTATTGATGTTGTAACACTTTTGGGTGGAGATTTAAGCGATGCTCTTTAAGTTATCTATTAAAAATATTGCTAGAAGTATGAAAGATTATACCATCTACTTTTTTACTTTAATATTAGGTGTGGCAATATTTTATATATTTAATGCGATTGAAAGTCAAACAGTTATGATGAATGTATCATCATCAACTTATGAGATTATTGATCTCATGAATAGTATGCTTTCTGGTGTAAGTGTCTTTGTGGCATTTATATTAGGATTTCTAATTATTTATGCAAACAGATTTTTGATGAAAAGAAGAAATAAAGAATTTGGTATATATCTAACTTTAGGTATGAGTAAAAGAAAAATATCTTTAATATTATTTTTTGAAACTTTAATTGTTGGTTGTATATCATTAGTAGTTGGCTTGGTACTCGGAACTGCATTATCGCAAGTGATGAGCTTACTTGTTGCGAATATGTTTGAAGCAAATATGACTGAATTTGAGTTTGTCTTTTCATCATCAGCTTGTATAAAAACACTTATATATTTTAGTGTAATGTATATCTTAGTCATGATTTTTAATACATATAATGTCAGTCGTTGTAAATTAATTGATTTATTAAATGCAAATAAAAAGTCTGAAAAAGTAAAATTAAAAAATCCGTGGTTATGTGTAATTGTATTTATTGTTTCTGTTAGTGCATTAGGTTATGCTTACTGGTGTGTAACTGGTGGAGTAACAGATATGCAAACAGCTGATAAAATATTAATTCCAATAGCTTTAGGGGCTGTATCAACATTCTTTATCTTCTGGTCTTTATCTGGATTATTACTCAAGTTATTTATGAGTATGAAGAATGTTTATTACAAAGGTTTAAATAGTTTCACCTTAAGACAATTTAGTAGCAAGATTAACACAACAGTATTTTCCATGACGATTATTTGCTTAATGTTATTCTTTACCATTTGTGTGTTATCAGGTGCTATTTCAATTAGAAATTCAATGACAAGCAATTTAAAAACTTTAGCTCCTGTTGATATACAACTTGATAAAACAATGGATATATCAGCTGATTCTGGTTATTCTCCAGAGATTATAGATGATTCTAAAATATCAGTTAGTGAAACATTAGATAGATTAGGTTTTGATACAGATAAATATTTTAAAGATGTTATAGAGTTTGATTTATATGCTAGTAATGATATTTTGATTAAAAATACTTTAGGTTCTGTTTACGATGAACTAGTTAAAGAATTTCCATATTTATATTATGATGATGCTGAAACGTTTATTAAGGAAAGTGATTATAATAAACTTGCAAAATTATATGGATTAGATCCTGTTTATGTAGATGATGATGAATATATTATTATTTCTGATGTTGACTTTTGGACTGATATTAGAAATCGAAGTTTGGAAAAAGGTACACCAATTACTATAAATGAAGTCAGTTTAACACCAAAATATAATGAATGTGTTAATGGATTTGTCTATATGTCAAGTAATCATATTAACACGGGAATATTTGTTGTACCAGATAATGTTTTAAATAATATGCCAAGAGAAAGTGAAATATTAGTTGCAAACTATAAGGCAAATACTGATGAAGAAAAACAAGAAATAGAAAATATGATTTTAGCAACTGAAAATAGTCCTTATGCTCAAAATACTGATATAGAAGCAAGTTCAAAAATATCTTTATATGAGAGTAGTATTGGACTAGGAGCAATGATTACGTTTATTGGTTTATATTTAGGTATTATTTTCTTAATAGCAAGTGCAGCAATTTTAGCACTCAAAGAATTATCAGAATCGACTGATAATAAAGAGAGATTTAAGATGTTAAGAAAAATTGGTACAGATGAAAGGATGCTTAATAAAGCACTATTTAGACAAATTGGAATATTCTTCTTATTTCCATTAGTCCTTGCGATAATACATTCTATATTTGGAATTAAGTTCTGTGTATATATTTTACAAACTTTTGGTAAAGAGGAATTAATTAAGTCTATTATTATGACAGCTGGAATTATTGTGTTTATCTATGGTGGATATTTCTTAATAACTTATTTATGTAGTAAAAATATTATAAAGGAGAGATAAAAATGTTTTTGGCTTATAATTGGAGTGCTGTTTGGCAAAGTGTCGAAGATACTTGGTTACCAATTTTAATTCCTATTGGTTTTGTAATTTTAGTTATTGTTATAGTAGCAATAGTGAAAGGTAAGGAAAAGGATTAGTATATTGCTAATCCCTCTTGCTGAATATGGGTTATTTAGAATCAATAAAAACAGCAATCATTGTATTTCCGATTATAGCTTTCTTATTTACCATTCCTTTTATACTACATCAATACCATAAATATGGTTCTATAAATAAATTTAGAGTTCTAATAATTTATTCATTTATACTCTATTTAATTACAATGTATTTTCTAGTAATACTTCCACTTCCGAGCAGAGAAGAAGTGGCAAATATGACTGGTAGAACAATACAATTAATACCATTCTCATTTATTGGTGATATTGCGAGAGAAACTAATTTTAATGTATTAGATCCATCAACATATATATCTACATTATCACATCCTAGTGCTTATACAATGCTATTTAATGTTGTGATGACTATACCTTTTGGAATGTATTTAAGATATTATTACAAGTGTAGTTTAAAAAAGACTTTTATATTAACTTTACTTCTTTCTCTATTCTTTGAATTTACACAAGTAACAGGACTTTACGGCATATATCCAAGACCATATAGACTTTGTGATGTTGATGATTTGATAACAAATACATTAGGGGGAATAATTGGCTATTTTATAATGGGAATAGTAGATGATTTTCTTCCTACAAGAGATGAAATAGATGAAGAAACTATTGAAGATGGAAAAAGAGTATCAGGATTTAGAAGAATAACATTGTTTTTCTTGGATGGATTTGTATATCTTTGTTTATCTACTATATTATCATTATTCTCTGGAACATTATTTATGACACTTATATCTTTCATAATTTATTATGGAGTAATACCTTCTTTTTGGAATGGTAAAACGATTGCTAGCAATTTTTTAAATGTAAGAGTTACTTTTCCTAATATGACATTTATTAGATTGATTTTAAAAACCATATTTAATTATCTTTATTATTTTATGTTACCAGTTTGTATATTGGCAACAGGAATGATAATAGTTAATAATATAGATTTGAGTGCAGTACCTTCAATTTGGATATATTTAGGTTGCTTTATAATTATTATTCTTTTCTATTTGGTAAATATATTCTTATTACTTAAAAATGGAAGAATCTATTATGACAATGCATTTAAAATTACTTATTTGAGTACAATAGATGAAGTTAAAGAAAAAGATAGGAGGCGAAAAGATGGAAAACATTAAAGGCAAGATATTTGCTGGTATTGGTATTGTTGTTGTCATTGCAGTATTCTTTATAATCTTCTGGTTATTATTCTATCAAGAATCTACTTATTATACTAGAATTGATAACACTAAAGTGGAACAATTAAGTTCTGGTGATATGAGATATGAATACACACTAGATGCTTATAATGAAAAAGGTAATTCAAAAGAGGTAACTTTTAAAACAAGTAGGGAGTTAAAAGATGATGCTTATTTAAAACTTGATGTGATGTTAACAAGAGGAGTTAAATCTTGGGAAGAAGTACAGTATGATGAATTACCTGATAAAGTACAAGAAAAATATGAATAAATGAAATAAAATATAAAAAATTAGTATGAATCAAATAATAAAGAAGCATACTAATTTTTTTATATGGCTATTTAATTTTTTGAAAAATGGTATAATAGTATCATAATATAAATTCTACTTTTAAGTGGTATAAATATTGCTGATTAAATGGTATATTTGATTCATGAAAAGGAGATGATCTTATGGATCAAAAAAAG
>CAMMWS010000060.1:0-6694 GCA_946500695.1 uncultured Mycoplasmatota bacterium
CTTATTCATGAAAACGATGGTATTGCTTTCTTAGCCCATCCTTATCAATATAAATTTACTGATACAGAAAACTTTCTAGATAAGCTTTATAATGAAGTTGCTTTAGATGGAGTTGAGTGCTTTTATACAACGTTTAGTGAAGAGCAAACTAATTATTTACTTGATTTTGCAAAGGAAAGGAACCTTTTGATATCAGGAGGAAGTGACTATCATGGTACTAATAAAGAAAATCATAATCTAGGAATTGGCAGAGGTAATCTTAAGATAAGTAAAGATATTATAAATAACTATAAAATAGGGAAATATTACCAGTAATTTTTTTATTCACGAAATATTGAATTTTCTAATATTTTATGATACTATGAATATGTAAAAGAAATTTACATAAAATAAAAAATGAGGAACACTTAATATTGACGTGTTGAGTGAGCCTTTAGTATTATTGTTAGGCTACCTAATCAACAGATGTTAGTTAGGTAGTTTTCCTTTATATTAATACTATGAATAGTAAAAGGAAGATAATCATTACTAAAGAAAAAATTAGAAAATCTTTCTTGTTCATTAATATCACCTCTCTCTATTTATGAAAGAGGCTCTACCCAACTATTAAATGTTCCTAGATATATAGTAACATATTATATATTTTATAACAATTAAAAATACAAAGTTTTTACTGGGATTTTTTACCACTATATAAAATAGCATTTTAAGCAGAAATTAAAGATGTTGATATATAGATTTACCTATGATAGACTTAAAAAGAAATGAGGAGTAATTATGAAGTTAGTAATAGAAAATCTAAGTAAAAGCTTTGATAAAAAAGAAGTGCTTAAAAATATTAATTTTACTTTTGAAAGTGGTAAGATTTATGGATTATTAGGAAGAAATGGAGCAGGAAAGACTACTTTCTTTAACTGCTTAAATGAAGATTTAAAGTGTGATAATGGAGAGTTTTATTTGAGTGATGGAAAGTCTAATAAAAAAATAGAAAGTAGTGATATAGGTTATGTTCTATCAACTCCTGTAGTACCTGAATTTCTAACAGGAAGAGAGTTTTTAAAATACTTTATAGATATTAATAAAGATAACATTAAAGACTTAAAAACTATCGATGAATATTTTGATATAGTTAAAATAGATAAAGAAGATAGAGATAAACTTATGAAAGATTATTCTCATGGTATGAAAAATAAAATGCAGATGTTAATATATTTAATAGCAAGTCCTAATATTTTATTATTAGATGAGCCTTTAACATCTTTTGATGTTGTAGTAGCAGAAGAGATGAAAGAGTTATTAAAGAAAATGAAAAAGGATAGAATTCTTATCTTTTCTACTCATATTATGGAACTTGCCTTAGATTTATGTGATGAGATAGTAGTTTTACAAAAGTGCGAGCTTTTAGAAATAAAAAGAGATGAATTAACAGATAAAGAATTAAAAAATAAAATAATTGATGTTCTAAAAGGTGAAGAAGATGCTTAATAACTTTTTAATATCTTTAAAAGTTAAAAATGCTTATACTGTTAATCAAATTATTTATAGTTTTAGTAAATTACCTTTAATAGGTAAGTTAATACCTACTAAGTTTTATGGCTTTAAGAGTTTTAAAGTAATTAGTTTTATAATCTTTATTATAAGAGAAATAATTAGAACATTTGGTTATAAACTACTATATATTTATATATTCTTGTTATTACCTTTAACTCTTTATAAAGGTTTTGATGTTAGTTACATAATACATATTTATATATTTCTAGCATTAATTGGAAGTTTTTCTAATACAGAAATATTTAATCCTACAAGAGATAAATACTATTTAATAGTCTTAATGAAAATGAGGGCGAAAGACTATATTATTCCTAACTTTATTTATTTTTTAGGAAGTACTGTTATAGGACAATTAGTATCTTTAATTCTTTTATTCTTTAATGTTATTACTTGGTATCAAGACTTAATGTTAGTATTATTTACTGTAAGTGTTAAATCAATTGGAATAGCATTCTATTTCTATCGTATGAAAAAGAAAAATATCATTATAAATGAGAATAAACCTAAGTCTTGGACTTTATACTTTGGTTTAATAATAGCACTTTTATTAATAGGTTATTTATTACCATACTATAATTTAGTTATTCCAGTTAATATTTTCTATATAGTTTTTATTATTACTTTAATACTAGGAATAGCATCTTTTAGAAAAGTATTAACTTATGATAATTATCAGTATTTATGTAAAGAATTATTAAAACAAGATAATATCTTTGTTGCAAATACTTCTAATAATACTGAATTAATCACTAAAACGAGTAGAGAACAGATTACTCTTGATAAAGGTATAACTAGTGATAAGAGTGGCTTCGCTTATTTTCACGATCTATTTGTAAAACGTCATCGTAAAATCTTAATTGATAGTGCTAAAAAAACAACTATGTTTATCTTGATAGTAGGAATAGTTTTAGGAGTACTAATATTCTTTATTCCCGCTTTAAAAACAGGTGTTAATAACTTTGCTTTATTACTTTTACCTTATATGTTATTCTTAATGTATTTTATTAATACAGGTAAAAATATTACTAATGCTATGTTTATGAACTGTGATCATTCTATGTTATTCTATAGGTTTTATAGAGAACCTAAGATAGTTTTATCATTGTTTAAAGAAAGACTAAAGACAGTAATAGTTATTAACTTACTACCAACTATAGTTCTTGCTCTAGTCCTAGCGATACTTTTATATTTAAGTGGTGGGACTACTAATCCAATAAATTATATAATTATAATATTATCAATTATTTCAATGTCTATATTCTTTTCTATTCATAACTTAGTCTTATATTATTTACTACAACCTTATAATATTGGAATGGAAATGAAAAGTACTACTTATACTATTGCAAGTATAATAACTTATTGGGCATGTTACTATATTTCAAAAATAGAAGTATCTTCATTTATCTTTGGAATCATTATGATAATCTTTGTAATGCTTTACTCTATAATATCTTTAATTTTAATATATTACTATGCTCCTAAAACATTCAAGTTAAAGAATTAAAAAGATGCTTTTAAAATCATAAGCATCTTTTTTGTTATAGTCTCTTGGTTTTTTGAAATCCTTTATCAATTAATGATAAAGATTCTTTTAAAGCAGATTGTTCAGTAATATCTATTTTTCCTTTTTCATTAACAGGAGCCATGATAGAAAGGGGAGTAAATTCATCAACTTCAGTATTGAAATATTTAGTCTCTCCATCTTTAATTATTTGAATATAATTACCTAAAGGATAAACTTTACAGTCATAGGCATCTAATATAACTTGTCCTCCGTTTCTTTCAATAATTTTTCTAAAGTGAGATAAGCCACGACCATCAACAACATGTTTTGAAATACATAGATAATCCTTTATTATAAAATAAACGAACTCTGTGTGATCAATACCAATATTATATTTTTTATAATCAAAATCTTTTATAATAATATTTAACTCTTCATCAAAGAAATCCATCTTTTCCGTATCAAAATTAGCTCCATAACCATAGGGAAGGGATAAATGAAAATACATATAATCATAAGGAACATCTTTTAGTAGTCCTTTTTCCATATTAAGAAATTGTTTTCTGTTATCACTTTCTATATAAAACATACATTCTTTACTACTATCAACACTATAAATCTTTTTACCATTTGTTTTTCTTTTGAAATTAAACTCTTCATCATAAAAGTAATAGTCTTGTTCTTCGTCATTTATTTTTTCTCTTCCTATATAAGTAGTAGGTATCCACCATGGATATGGTTCTATTCTAACATGAGAAATAATCTTACTACTTTTTAAGTTAACAAAAAGATGTTTATTTGTATTTTGATAAGGTATGCAAAACTTTAAAGTATTATTAGTAAGTTCATAATCTACAACATTATTTAAATCATTTATTTCAATACTTTTAATTAGATTTAACTCTAAGTCATATATTTCTATTAATCCTTTTTTAACTAAAACTATTTTCCTATCATAAAATATTGGCTTAATAAGTAAGTTTTTATTAAATTCTACTGTCTTTTCTTCTATGTTACCTTCATCATTTAAATTAATAATCCTTATTTTATCATCATTGTTAATTACTAAATAATTACCACAATAATTAATCCAACCTGTAATATCTTTTAATAATACTTTACCATTAGCATTAAGAACAACTCTTTTTCTATCTAAAAACTCTTTTTTAAAACTTTTATCTTTTTCACTATAAACATATAAATTATTTTCTAAAGAATGTTCAAATTCATAATCAGTAGGGATACTTAAATATTCTTTTGTCTCAATGTTATAGATATTATCATCTCCACCACCTATTTTCATAATTACTTTTAGACATTTATCATCTACCTTATTTACCTCATAGGCTTTGTCATCTTCAAAGACTATATCTTTAGTTTCTAAATTAACTAAAGATATAGAATAATCTTTAGATACAAGAACATAATCTATATTATTCATAGTAATAACTTTATGAAAGGAGTCATACTCGGAAATATCATATATTTTCTCATCTTTAACTAATAATTTTTGTTCATTATCTAAATATACAAAAGTATAATCATCATTTCTATATATATCTTTAATACCTATTTTCTGTCTTAATTCATTTTTTGTCATACGTTTTTCTCCTTATGTCATTTATTATATCTAAGGCTTATAAATAGTTCAATTAAAATAATAATTTTCTTGACATTAGCATATATTTATTGTATAACTGTATTAATTAAGTGGTACAAAAGAGGTGATAATTATAAGTTATGTTTTTGATAATGATAAACCTATCTATTTACAACTAGAAGAAATAATTAAGAAAGAGATATTTAAAGGAGAGTTATTACCTAGCAGTAAAATACCTTCTGTTCGTGACTTTGCTCTTAAATATCAAGTAAATCCTAATACAATGCAAAAAGCATTACAGACTCTAGAAGAAGAGGGATTTATTTATACAGTTAGAACTAGTGGTAAATATGTTACAGATGATAAAGAGTTTATCTTAAAAGAAAAAAGATTAGTTGCCAAAAATCTATATCAAGATTTTATCAATAATTTAAGATCTTTAGGGTATAGTGATGCTGATATTAAGAAAATATTAAAGGAGAGTGGAATTTAATGGCTTTATTAGAAGTTAGTCATATAACTAAAAGTTATGGTAATAACAAAGTCTTAGATGATGTTACTTTTAGCATTCCTAAAGGTAAAATCGTGGGACTTTTAGGACCTAATGGAAGTGGTAAAACAACCCTTATTAAATTAATAAATGATTTATTAAAAGAAGACTCTGGGACTATTAAAGTAGAAGGCTTAGACCTTGGAGTTGAAACTAAGAAGTTAATCTCTTACTTACCTGATAAAAACTATCTAAATAATAATATGACAGTCTTAGAGTTGCTTAATTATTTTAAAGACTTTTATGAAGACTTTAGAATAGATAAAGCGAAAGAGTTAATAGGTAAGTTAGATCTTGATTTGAATCAAAAATTAAAGACAATGTCTAAAGGTACTAAAGAAAAAGTTCAACTAATCCTTGTTATGAGTAGAAAAGCAAAACTTTATATTTTAGATGAACCAATTGGGGGAATTGATCCAGCGGCAAGAGATTATATCATTAATACAATATTAACTAATTTTAGTAATGATGCTTCACTACTTATTTCAACCCATTTAATTAGTGACTTAGAAAAAGTATTAGATGAAGTAATATTCTTAAAGAATGGTAAAGTTGTAAGATGTGGTAGTACTGATGAGATTAGAAAAGAAACTAATATGTCTATTAATGATTTATTTAGGGAGGAATTTAAATGTTAGGTAAATTATTAAAATATGATTTTAAAAATCTCTATAAAACTTTACTACCAATATACTTAATTACTTTAGTTATAACCATATTAACTGTTATATTTAATAATTTAAGTGATACTTCTAATTTGTTTTCAACTTTAAATGCTCTTATGATATTAAGTTATGTTGTAATATTAATGGTATTGTTAGTAGGAACATTTTTCCTAAGTATTAGAGATTTTTATTTGGATTTTGCAACGGAAAGGGGTTATTTAATTAATACATTACCTGTTAAGAAAAGTACTATTATAACATCTAAATTTATAACTGGTGTTGTTACGATGTTATCAAGTATAGTCGTTATGTTTATATCTATTTTAATACTAGTAATTGGTAATGGAGAATGGACAAGTTTTGCTAATGGAATTGCTAACATCTTTAGAGATATTCCAAGTGATGCAGTAGTGATGTTAATACTTATGACTGTTCTTATGATAGTAGCATATATATCAGGTCTTGCCGTTTGCTATTTATCTATAGCTTTAGGACAGTTAAAAAATACTAATAAATTAGGTTATAGTTTTATTGCTTACATCATTCTTTATATCATCTATGAAATGTACTTTACATTCTCTCTTACTTTTATTGGAATGATTAGCCCTGATTTTGTAAATAGCTTAGATAATGAAATAGGAGTCATATCATCTGTTAATATTTTATTTGGTATATTAATAGGACTTGTAATTATTATTACAGCGATAATTACTCCTATAACTAATTACATTCTTAAAAATAAACTTAACCTTGAGTAGTGATTCTTATGGTTCTTTGTCAAATAGTGTTGGTAGACAATAATTTGATACAAGGAATTGATA
>CAMMWS010000061.1:0-6543 GCA_946500695.1 uncultured Mycoplasmatota bacterium
ATATAAAGTGGTGGTGTTTTTAAAAAACTTTTTCGTAAAAAACCTAAACTCAAATGTAAATTTCTTGAATTTACTTCTTTTTTTTGATAAAATAAACGTTGAAAAGAATAGATAAGGGCAAAAGATTAAAACTTTTGTATCTTTTTTTTGAAATCTTGAAGGATGTGAAATAATGGCAGTAAAATATGATGACAGTTCGATAAAAATATTAGAAGGATTAGAAGCAGTGCGTAAAAGACCTGGTATGTATATTGGTTCTACTGATAAAAGAGGTCTACACCATTTAGTATGGGAAATTGTTGATAATGCTATAGATGAAGCGATAAATGGTTATGGTAAACATATTATAATAACAATACACTCTGATAAAAGTATTAGTGTAAGCGATGAAGGTCGTGGTGTTCCCGTTGGAATGCATGCATCAGGTAAACCTACTCCTGAAGTTATTTATACTGTACTTCATGCTGGTGGTAAGTTTGAAGAGTCTGGCTATAAAGTATCAGGAGGACTTCATGGTGTTGGTGGTAGTGTAGTTAATGCCTTATCTAAATGGATGGAAGTAACTATAAAAAGAGATAAGGGAGAGTACTTTATTCGTTTTAAAGATGGTGGAAAAGTAGATAAACCTTTAAAGAAGATTAGTACTACTAATAAAACAGGTACCACGGTTAGATTCTTACCTGATCCTGAGATATTTTCAACTACAAACTTTTCATATACAACTATCTGTGAAAGAATGCAAGAGTCTGCTTTTCTTCTTAAAGGACTAACTATTGAAGTTCATGATGAAGAAGATGACAGACATGCTAAGTTTTGTTATGAAACAGGACTTGTCGCTTTTGTAGAATATCTTAATGAAGATAAAACAACTTTACATAATGTTTTAGACTTTGAAGGAGTTAAAAATAAAATAGATGTAGAAATCGCTATGCAATATACTGATACATACGGGGAGAATATAGTATCTTTTGTTAATAATGTTAAGACTAGTGATGGTGGAACTCATGAAGTAGGATTTAAAACTGCCCTAACACGTGTTTTTAATGACTATGCTAAAGCGAATGGCTTTATTAAAGGTAAAGAGAAAGCACTTGAAGGTAGTGACGTTAGGGAAGGTTTAACTGCTGTTATTTCCCTAAAAATACCAGAAGATATGTTACAGTTTGAAGGACAGACTAAAGGAAAACTTGGTACTCCCGGGGCTAGGACAATAGTAGATTCTATTGTTACCGAAAAATTACAGTTCTACTTAGAAGAGAATAAGGCGATTGCAACTGAGATAATTACTAAATCATTAAAGAGTAAAGTTGCAAGAGAAGCGGCTCGTAAGGCAAGAGAAGAAGCAAGAAAGGGTAAAAGCAAAAATCCAAAAGAAAGAGCCTTGTCTGGTAAGCTTACTCCTGCACAATCTAAAGATAAATCTAAAAAAGAACTATTCTTAGTAGAGGGTGACTCTGCAGGCGGTTCTGCTAAACAGGGAAGAGATAGAAAATATCAAGCGATACTTCCTTTACGTGGTAAAGTTTTAAATACAGAAAAAGCGAAAGTAGAAGATATCTTAAAAAATGAAGAAATTAATACTATGATTTATACAATAGGAGCAGGATATGGTGCTAACTTTGATATAAATGACTGTGAATATAATAAAGTAATCATCATGAGCGATGCTGATGAAGATGGAGGACATATTCAGTGTTTACTTTTAACATTCTTCTATCGTTATATGAAACCATTAATAGAAGATGGAAGACTTTATGTAGCACTCCCTCCACTATTTAAAATACAAAGTGGTAAAAATATAGAATATGCTTATACCGTAGAAGAGATGAAAGAAAAGTCTAAAGGTAAGAAGTGTGAAATTCAAAGATATAAAGGTCTTGGTGAAATGAATGCAGATCAGTTATGTGAAACTACTATGAAGCCTGGTTCAAGAACTTTAATTAGAGTTAAAATAGAAGATGCTCAACTAGCAGAAAAACGTGTCTCTGTTCTTATGGGAGATGAAGTCGCTCCTCGTAAAGAATGGATAGATGAAAATGTTGAGTTTACTTTGGAAGATGATTATAAGATTTAGGAGGTTTGGTTTATGAGAGAAAATACATTCGATGTACCAGCATATAAATTTTTTACTGTAAAAATTAATGATGGTAGGTCATTTCATACGTTCACTGATTATAAGACTGTACTTAATAAAAATAATATAAAAAAGAATGATATTTTATTAATTCCTTTTGAAAACATAGATGGTTTAAAAGTAGAAGAAGTACGAGAATTGCTAGGGACCAAAGAATTATTTCTTTTGGGAACAACGTATTATAAGGCTGCTAATTTTATAGAAAGGTCTGAAAAAATAAGTCAGCCTGCTACTGTTTGTAATTTTAAGGGAGTTTACTTTGAAGATACATTTCTTAATGAAAATTGTAAGAAGACTATTGATAAACTCTATGAAGAACATATGGAAGAAGCTTATTTAACAAGTAATGAAAATACTAAAAGAATGTATAGATGTTTCTTTGAAAGATATCAAGATGGTAGTTATGAGAAGACTAAAGAGAGAATTAAACGATTAGAGATGAGAAAGTAGTGATAAAATGGCTAAGAAAACAGAAACTAAAGAAGTATTAGAACGTATTTGGGATTATACTCTTGAAGATATAATGGGAGAGCGTTTTGGAAGTTATTCTAAATACATTATTCAAGAGCGTGCTATTCCTGATGCTAGAGATGGATTAAAACCAGTACAAAGAAGAATTCTTTATTCTATGTATAAAGAGAAAAATACTTATGATAAGGGATATCGTAAAAGTGCCAAGACGGTTGGAGACGTTATAGGTAATTATCATCCACATGGTGATACATCTATTTATGATGCCATGGTTCGTATGAGTCAGTCTTGGAAGACAAGACTTCCTTATATTGATATGCATGGTAATAATGGTTCTATTGATGGGGACTCTCCTGCTGCATACCGTTATACTGAAGCAAGACTTTCTAAAATATCTAATGAAATGTTACGTGATATTAATAAAGATACTGTAGAAATGGCTCCTAACTTTGATGATACAACACTTGAACCTACAGTTTTACCTGCTAGATTTCCTGCATTATTAGTATATGGTGCCATGGGTATTTCTGCAGGATATGCTACTAATATTCCACCTCATAACTTAGGAGAAGTAATAGATGCCACAATACATAGAATTGATAATCCTAATTGTGGTTTAGATACTTTAATGAAATATGTAAAAGGACCAGACTTTCCAACTGGTGGTATTGTTGAAGGCATTAAAGGAATAAGAGATGCCTATGAGACAGGTAAGGGTAGAGTTATTATTAGAAGTAAGTATGCTTTTGAAGGTAACTCTCTAGTAATTACAGAAATACCTTTTGAAGTTAATAAAGCTCTACTTGTTAAGAAAATAGATGATATTCGTCTTGATAAAAAAATAGATGGTATTGTAGAGATTAGAGATGAATCAGCAGAAGATGTTAGAATTGTTGTTGATTTAAAGAAAACAGCTAATAAAGAATTAATTGTAAATTACTTATTAAAAAATACTGATTTACAAATTAGTTATAACTTCAATATGATTGCCATTGTTAAGAAAAGACCACGTCTTTTAGGTTTAAAACAGGCCCTTGATGCTTTTATAGACCATCAAAAAGAAGTAATTACTCGTCGTAGTCAGTTTGATTTAGATCATGCTAAGAGTGAATTACATATCGTTGAAGGACTTATAAAATGTTTATCAATTCTAGATGAAGTAATACGTGTTATTAGAGCATCTAAAAATAAAGCCGATGCTAAAGAGAATTTAGTTAAAGAGTTTGACTTTAGTATGGCACAAGCAGAAGCAATTGTAACATTACAACTATATCGTTTAACCAATACTGATGTTGTAGAACTTGAAGAAAGAAGCACTACCTTAAAGAAAATAATAGAAGGTTTGACAGCAATATTAGGTAATGAAGAAGTCTTAAAGAAAGTTATGAAAGATGAATTACGTAAAGTAAGAAATGAATATGCCCTACCTCGTCTTACAGAAATAAAAGATGAGATAACAGAAATAAAAATAGATACTACTGTAATGATACCTAAAGAAGATGTTATTGTTACATTAAGTAAAGATGGTTATATTAAAAGAACTAGTCTTAAGAGTTATAGTGCAAGTAATGATGAAGAAACTACTCTAAAAGAAAATGATTACTTAATAGGACTATATGAAGCTTCTACTTTAGATACTTTATTAGTCTTCACTAATCAAGGTAACTTCTTATTTATACCAGTTCATACTATCTATGACTTAAAATGGAAAGAACTTGGTAAACATGTCAGTAATTTAGTACCTTTAGGAGAAGGAGAAGAAGTAGTATCTAGTTTACTTGTTAAAGACTTTAAGAAAGATGTTAATGTTATTATTTCTACTTTAAACGGTATGATTAAAAGAACAAGTCTATCTGACTTTAAGATAACTAGAATAACTAAGCCTAGTAGTTGTATTAAATTAAAAGATGGTGATAGTGTTGTTGATGTTATGTTAGATACTAATCCTGATATCTTTATCGCTACATCTTTAGGTTATGGACTATGGTTTTCTAAAGAAGAAATACCTATTGTCGGTATAAAAGCTAGTGGAGTTAAAGCTATTAACTTAAAAGATGATACAGTTGTTAGTACTATTAACTTTGATGAAGAGAATAGTGACTATCTTGCAATTCTTACAGATAAAGGTACAGGTAAGAGAGTTAAATTAAAAGACTTTGAAAAGAGTAGTAGAGCAAGAAGGGGATTAATGACAATAAGAGATGTTAAGACTAATCCATATCATGTTATTAAAGCCTTAATACCTACTAATAGAGACCATATAGGTATTAAAAATGGTGATATAACCCTAATTAAACCAACAGAACTACCTATCACTGATAGATATTCTACAGGTAGTACTATTAATAAAAAAGGACTTACTAATGCTTTCCTTTATAAGACGTTAGAAAAGCCTCTTGAAGATACTACTCCTAAGAAAGACCAAGTATCACTTGAAGATATAGATAAAAGATTAATGACAATAGATGACTTTTTAAAGTAAGTCGTCTTTTTTAATCTTTTTCTACATATTATTTATTAGGTGATGTTTTATGTCTAAAGAGAGTTTTAAAAAGTTTATAAAAACTAGACCTGAATTAGCTAAAGCTGTTTTAAATAATAAAACTACTTTTCAAAAACTATATGAAATATATGATATGTATGGAGAAGATAGTAATGTCTTTAATGAGTTCTTAACATCTAAAAAAGAGGTCAAAGAAACAGGTTCTACCTCTTTTAAAGAAATAACAAATTTAATTAGAAATATCGACTTAGACACTGTTCAAAAAAGTGTAAATGGACTTCAGAAAGCTGTAAGCTTAATTAGTGAAATAGTACCTAAAAATAATGATGAATTTTCCCCTAATAATTATGAAGAACGACCAATTAACAAATATTATGAAGACTAATGCAAGTAGAAACAAGATTAAAAATAAAGAGTAATCCTAATCTTTATAGATATCTAAGAGAAAATTCATATTGGTATAAATATCTTAATAGAAGTCCTTTATTTATTAAACAACTAGAAGAAGAAATGAAAGAAAAATATCGCTTAAGACCAAGCGATAAAATAGAAAATATTTCTAATAGTTTAAACTTAATAAAATCATTCTTAGAAGTTATGAGATAGTTTTTAACTATTTCTTTTTAGTTGTTCATCTTTGTTATTAATACTTTTCTTTACATAAGATAAAGCTTTAGTACATTCTCTTGTATCAACAGTAGCTTCATTTGCATTATAAAAACTTAATACTTTATCGACTTCAAGTTCTTTTAATGGTAAAAGCAGACTATCTAAATATATTTTGCCTACTTTTAGATACTCTATATCATCATCTGTTAAATCCTTGTCTTTGTAAGTTAACATAGACATTGCTTCAGATGCAAACTGTATAGCAATGTTTGCGACCTTAATACCAGTATGCTTCTTAATTACATATCTTTCATAGCCATTAAATCTTTGTGCTAAAACACTACAACTTTTTATAGTTATTCTATTATTTAATATTTCCTTAAAAATATCTTTATATAAGAATAAATATATACTAGTTATGGAATCAGCTGTTGTTTCCTCAATATCATTAGAACCATTTAGCAAAGCTAGAAAAATATCTACATGGTCAAGTGTTAACATCTTATTAGCTTTTAAACCTAAAGGATAAAATTTATAATAAAAATTATTTTTAAAATATTTTAAAAGATCATCACTCCTAATTGAAAAATAATTATAAAGAAAAGATTTTTCATCTTCAATCGCTCTGTCAAGAAGTTGTATAGACAGTCTATGAATTACTAAATCAAATTCAAAACCATTTAGTATATTGGCATCAAGAGTAGAGTTTACATTGCCATATATAGTCCATAATCTATTAAGAAACTTAAAAGCTAAATCAGGACTAATACTTTTTGGTTCTTCGACATTAAAGGGTGCTGAGTAAATTTTCAGCATTCTTTTTTAT
>CAMMWS010000062.1:0-6053 GCA_946500695.1 uncultured Mycoplasmatota bacterium
TAAATAAAATAGTGGTAGTGATTTTCCTCACCAACACTATTTATAATACAACCAACAAAGTAACCATTAATTGGTTATTTTTCTTTTAAGTCATTTTCAAATCATTGACAAAATGGATTACTATAATTATTATAATTATCAAAAAGGAGCAACAATTATATGAGTGAAAAGGATAATAGTAGAATTTATATAAAATATAAAGATAAAAAAAGAGTTGTTAAAATTAAATCAAAAGAACTAACTAGAGGATGTGGCTTTTCTGTAGATGAAGATGTAGAAGAAATTATTATTGAAAATTGCTATTCAGATGATGAGATTTGGTTAACTGCAGATAATACTGACACCAAAGTAATATTTAGAAACTGTGCATTTGATAAATTGTTTGTAGAAAATGGCAAAGTTTATTTAACAGATGTTAGTGCAACTTATCTAAAAGGAATTAATAATAAGACATTCGCTCTAAAAGAAAATAATGAAATAAATATGGATATGAAAATAAAAGCAGACACTGTATTTATAAGTGGAGATTTAAAAGAAACTAATACAGAAATAGAAGCAGAAAAGCTTATTATAGATTCTGCTACTATATCAACATTCTATTATTTTATTGTAAAAGCTAAAAAGTTAAATATCAACCAAAGTGAATTTGTATCTAGCACATTATTATCTTTAGATTATAAAGAAGCTTTAGTTACAGAAACAAGTTTTTATACATATACGTTTAAAGTTAATGGTAGATATTATAAGACAGATTATACAAAAATATGTATATATAACAATGATCCTAATAAAGAAGAATATGTAAAAAGTTATTTATGGCTTGAATTTTTAAGAAGTTTAAAAGATAAAGTTACGGCAATAAATACAAAAGATTATAAAAATAGTTGTAAGCAAATATCAGAAGAATCTATGAAGAAAATAGAAGAATATAAAGAAGAAATAGAAAAACATAAATTAGAAATACAAAATCTACAAAGCAAAATAAATAATGAGGGTAGTATAAAATCAAGAAATCAAGAAGAAGCAAATAAGGTCTTATCTAAAAGAATGATAGGCAGTATTGAAGGTGTTGTTGAAGAGAAACCGCAACAATAATCCACAGTAATTGTGGAAAACGAATAACCAGTATTTGGTTATTTTTTTCTCTTTTAAATAGAACTAACGTATTATATAATAGAGTAAAGAGGAGGGATAACTATGCAGCAAATTATTTTTCATATCGATGTTGATAATGCCTTTTTATCTTGGACTGCTATTTATCTTTTAAATCATGGCTATAAACAAGATATTAGAAAGATTCCTAGTGTTATAGGCGGAGATGAAAAAGCAAGACGTGGTATAGTTCTTGCTAAAAGCCCGATTGCCAAGAAATATGGAATTGTAACAGCAGAAACTTTATATAGTGCAAGAAGTAAATGTAAAAACTTACAAGTATTTCCTCCTAACTACGCTTTTTATAAAGAAGAATCTAAAAAATTATATAATTACCTAGCTAGTTATACTCCTATAATTGAACAGTATTCAATTGATGAATGTTTTCTTGACCTTACGGGGACATCTCTTCTTTATGGTAATGATTATGTAAAACTAGCTCACAAAATAAAAGATGAAATTAAAGAAAAGTTTGGTTTTACAGTCAATGTTGGTATAGGTGAAAATAAATTATGTGCTAAAATGGCTAGCGACTTTGAAAAACCAGATAAAGTCCATACCCTTTATTTAAATGAAGTTAAGACTAAAATGTGGCCTTTAAAAGTAAATGACTTATTTATGTTAGGTAAAAGTTCTGCTAAAAAGTTAAATGACTTAGGAATATATACAATTAAAGATTTAGCAGAAGCTAATATCAACTTACTAAGAAGACATTTTAAAAGCCAGGGAGACTATTTTAAAGAAGCAGCATTAGGAATTGATTATAGCAAAGTAGAACCAAGAAATGCTAAGAATAAATGTATTAGTATTTCAAGAACTTTACCCTATGATGTTAGTAAAAAAGAAGACTTATTAAAAATATTATTTAGTGAAGCAGAAGAAGTATCATTTGCTTTAAGAGACCAAAAGTTATATACAGGAACTATCGCCGTTACTTATAGAAATAATCTGTTTAAAAACTATTCTCATCAAATTACTTTAGATAATCCTACTAATGTAACAGAAGAAATCTATAAAGCTGTTAAAACTATCTTTGAAGCAAGTTGGAAAGAAGATCCTATCAGAAATATAGGCATAAGATTAAGTGATTTAAAAGAGAAAGCAGTTAGTCAAATGTCTTTGTTTGAAGAATCTAATGTTAAAGCTTATGATAAAGTAGAAGAAGTAATGGATAGCATTATTAAAAAATATGGAAAAGGCAGTGTTATAAGGGCAAGTAAGAAAGAAGAAGATTATAACATTGAAAGAAGATAATGTGCAAAAAAATGTCGAAAATAATATTTTTTTGCACACTTACTGCAAAAACTTGACAAATATCTTTTCATTAAATATAATATAAGAAAAGGCGGTGATATAGAAAATGATTCCAAGAGATGAATATTTAGAACAATTAAAACATTTTAAAGACAAAGACTTAATAAAAGTAGTAACTGGAATTCGAAGGTGTGGCAAGTCAACTTTATTTGATTTATACAATGAATTCTTATTGAATTCTGGAATAGAAAAACAACAAATAATAAGAATAAATTTAGAGGACCCAATTTATTATGAACTAGATAGCTATTTAAAATTATATAACTATGTATTAAATAAGATAGCTAGTTCAAAGAAAACCTATGTATTTATAGACGAAGTTCAAGTAGTACCAGAATTTCAAAAAGCTTGTGACGGTTTATATTTAAATAAAAACATTGATTTATACATAACTGGCTCTAATGCAAATCTTTTGTCAGGAGAATTAGCTACTCTTTTATCAGGAAGATATATAGAAATAAAAATGCTTCCATTATCTTTTAAAGAATTTGTATCTGCAAATAATAATGATGATAATATAGATAGGTTATTTCAAAAATACATATCTTGGGGATCATTTCCTTATGTTCTTAACTTTGATAATATAGATGATGTAGACAAATACATTAAAGGAATATATGATTCAATAATATTAAAAGATATAATGGCACGTAGAAAGTTTCCGGATATGTTAATGCTTCAAAGCGTAGTTAGTTTTTTATTAGATAATATTGGTAATATAACTTCTACTAATAAAATAAAAGATACTTTAGTATCAAATGGACGAACAATAAGTATACATACAGTTGAAAATTACATCACATCTTTACTAGAGTCGTTTATTTTCTATAAAGCTACTAGATATGATATAAAAGGAAAACAGTATTTAAAAACAGGTGATAAATATTATGTAGCAGATCTTGGATTAAGATATTTTATACTAGGAAGAAAAGGAAATGATACAGGTCATATTTTAGAAAATGTTGTTTATTTAGAACTCTTAAGACGTGGTTATGATGTTTATATAGGTAAAGTAGATGAACTAGAAGTAGATTTTGTCGCTATAAATAGTAAGGGTATTGAATATTATCAAGTAAGTGAAAGTGTTAAAGATGAAAAAACATTAGAAAGAGAATTAAAATCACTTGATAGTATAAAAGACCATAATCAAAAATTTTTGTTAGTAGGAGATATAGAACCAGAAGTCTCATATAACGGAATAAGAAAAATAAACGTATTAGACTGGTTATTAGAGAAAAAATAGAAAGTGTTATTATGCACTTTCTTTATTTTAAAAGATTATTAATAATAGAGTTAAGCTCATTATCATTTAGTACAATATCTTCATTAATTAAACCAATATCAGGATGAATATTATCAGCTTTATGAAAATCAGAACCTATTGTAGTTATTAGATTATGATGTTTAGCAAAGTTATTCCAATGAGAACTTTCATTAATTTTATTACCATTTCTATCTAAATAAACATAATTAGCTTCAATACCATCAGGCTTCATCTCATTAATTAACTCTAATATGTCATCATCAGTTAAGCCATCTTCGTATTTATAGCAGGCAGGATGAGCAAGAATTACTTTACCACCAGCTTCTCTTATTAAATCACTAGCTTCCTTAGGACTAATAGCTTCCTTTTCTACATAGCAAGGACATCCTTCATTCATTATTGTTTCGATAAATTCTCCTCTTTCTGGAACATAACCAAAAGTTTTTAACAGTAACTTTTCATTATCTTTATTTTCTACAATATTAGTAGCGATATGAGCTTTAGTAACAGCATCAATCTTATCTAAAGAATCAACATCAATGATATAACTCAACTCTTTTAATTTAGTAGCAACATCATGTAGATAAATATGCCTAGCATTACGTATAGCATATAACTTTTCTTTTAGTTTCATATTATTAATATCAAAGTTATATCCCAACACATGAATACCGCATTTGTTAGTTCTAGTAGAAATCTCAACAGCTGTGATTAATTTAACATTATTCTCTTTTGCATAATTAAATAATTCATCATTGTAAGCAAGAGTTGTATCATGATCTGCTATTGCTATAACACTAACCCCATTATTAACTGCTCTATCAATTATTTCTTTAGGAGCTAATTCCCCATCAGATAAATTACTATGAATATGTAAATCTATTAATTTTCTCATTGTATCACATACTTTCATTACTTTTTTCTGCTATTATGTATTTCTCTATCATTTACAAACTCTTTTCTAGCTTGATATAAAGGCATCCTCGCAAGTTGACTACAAGTAAGACGCTGTTCCTCAATATAACCAAAATCATTTTTTATAGATTTATCTATTACAAGCATTAAAGAAGTATCAATTATACTATTAGGAGTTTCTAGCCAACAATGACCGCCTTCTTTTTCAGCATTTAAAGTTCCCTTTAAAAATTGGAAGTATTCCAGAAACAATATCTGCATTATAATAAGAGTAACTTAATTGTCTAGTAGTCCCAACACAATTACCGATATTATAACCTAGAAGAAACATATCTATAAACTCCTTCATTTCTTTAGAAGGAGAAACAAAGTTTTGAGATTTTATTTTGCTCCATTCAGTTTCATCAAAAAATCTTACTTTGTCTTCTTTCATGCCTTTATCCACAAGATTGTGGAAATTATCATTACTATTATATAAGTTCCAAAACATATCATAAGCTTTAATATCTGTATCCATAATGTCTCCTTCAAGATTAATATATTTTATCTAACTAATATTACATATACCATAAGCACAGAATAAATTCAAATATATATAACTAATTCCTACATTTAATTTTTATTTATTTTTCTCTCAATTAAAAAGTTATAAACATCAGAACTTAAATTGTTTTCGAAATCATTACACATAAGAGCTGCAACAGTTCGTCTTATATTATTTTCATTATAGTACTTATCAATATAACTATTTAAATAGTCGTAGTTAGTACTAATAATTTTACCATTTTGAAAAAGTCTTATCTCACTATTTTCATTTACTAGTTTTATCCATTCCTTTTTATATTTATCTTTTTCTTTTTTAGTAAGCTTATGCTCATACTTTAATAATTCTTTAATTTCTTTGTAATTTAATGCTCCTGCACTATAAACATATTCATCATATTCATTTACAAATACAACATATATCCGATTAGGAAGTTTATAACAAAAGTAAAGAAAGTTTAAATACTCTTGAGTGTTATTTCTGCTACTCCAAATTCTAACCGTTTTATCTTTATCAATATTTATAGGAATATCTATATCTTTAATACTACCCATAGTAAAATCTTGGTAAAATCCATATAAGTCATTATTAATTAAAGGGCTCTTATAAAGAGGAGTAAAAGCAGTATAACCAAAAAATACATCTAACCTGCCCATATTTTTATTATCTATCTCTTTTTCTGTAAACATATCTAGACTCCTTTACATAATTTATTTATTTCATTATCTACTTTGTTAAGTAAGATTGTCAAATTTTTTTTACCAAAAAAATTCAAAAAATGCTTGTATTTCAATGATTTATATGATAACATTAATTACGTGTGACTGCTTAGATGTGGGAGGTTGTTGATACGCCAGGTTAAGT
>CAMMWS010000063.1:0-5651 GCA_946500695.1 uncultured Mycoplasmatota bacterium
TTTGTGCCTTTCAGAGGACTGAAAGGACGATAGAAAGGAATGTTAGAGAATTATGCTTGAAATAAATAAAACAAAAGATGCAGAAGGTTATGATAGATTTAAAATCATAACAGATACTGGAAGTTTTGATATAATGTTTGGAGGTAATCTAGATTTGTATTGGTCTTATTGGCCAGAAGAAGCCTTTGAAGATTGGCCTTTATCGAAAACTTTTACTATTACCAAAGAAAATTATTTTTTATATCAAAAAATTGATGAACTTTATAAAAATATTAAAGAACAACGTCCTTATCCAAAAACAGATAAAGATGATTATACATCCTTTTTAAAAGAATTAAACTCAAGAAATTCAAATGAGTCTAAAAAGGTAGATTATGCTTATGAAAAATTGTTTCAAAACGACATTATTAAATGGTATTCAGATGATATGCCGTTAGAAAATGCCAGCAGTTTAGAAATAAAAAAACAAGAAGATGCTTATTCTATAACATTTTTTCAAGGTAAAGAAGAATATGATTTTCCTACATATAGTGTTCGCTTTAGAAATAGTGGTAGTAGATATCATCCCTATAACTTTGCTTTTATGAATATGTATAATAGTCTAAGTAAATATGACTCTAATTATCATCAAATACATATAGAAGAATATTTATATAATAAAAAATTACAAAAGTTAAAAAAATAAGGAGCCAATTTGGCTCCTCAATCTATATATATGAGGATCTTCACACTTAACAGTGAACCTTCCTCATTAATACTATATGCAGATTTGTTTAAAATATACAAACTAATTGCCCATTTTTTTAAAAAGTTATTACATCTACCAAGGAGTTGAAGTATATGAAAATAAAAATAGGAACGCTTGCTTTTGAAGTAACTAGAAGATGTAATGAGACTTGTCTTCATTGTTGTAAAGGTAAAGCAGAGTCTATTGATATGACAAAAGAAATAATTGATAAAGTTTTAAAAAGTCCAAACTATAAGATTAAAGAAATGAAATATTTAGCGATAGCAGGAGGTGAGCCAACTTTAGTGCCTGATATAGTTGTCTATTTAATAGATACTATCATCGAAGAAGATGTATCTATCACTAGTAATATTAATTTTATTACTAATGGTCTTATCTATAGTGACAAAATAATAAATGCTTTAGAGAAATTAATGAAATGTTTAAAAACAAAAGAAAACTGTAAGGATACAAGATTGGTCTTTGAAATATCTAATGATCAGTTTCATAAAAGACCAAGTAAAGAAGTATTAGATAAATATAGAAAGTTACCATATATTGATAAAAGTTTCTTAGAACAAAGAGAAATACCGATAGAAAAACTATTAAATGATGGTAATGCCAAAGAAAACAATCTTGGAGCTACTAGAACATATAAAAATTATCTATCTCCTATAGATATAAAACTAAAAGATGATACTCTTACAATTAAAAACGAACTAATAATAACCTCTAATGGTAATGTAACATCTACAGTAGGTGGACCTTATAAAGATGAAGATGAGAACACTTGGGGTAATTTAAATGAAGAAGATTTTGATAGCATTATACTTGATAAGATGAAGTCTATTGTCTAATGTGACTTCTTTTTATTTGTTTTAAACATGAGAATAATGCTATATAAACATAACAAAGAGTTGAAAATTTCTTGCTTTTGTGATAAAAAAGTGTATAATAAGTAGCAACATGAGGGAGAGAGTATATATGCTAAAAGATATTTTGATAGAATTAGGTGTACCAAATGATAAAAATATTTTAAAAATCGCTCAACTTGAAATTAGAAAGAATTTAACAGATGACAATATTACTACTGTAGATAAAAATCGCATTTGGTATAGAGAAAATGACAAAACATATTATGTAGATACAATAAAAGAAGACGATAAAGTTATAGGACTATCTGTTAATACAAAGTCTTCTAATGGTTTTGAGAATTTTACTTATACAAAGAATATAATATTTGGAGGAACTTATTTCGGTTTTAATGAACATAAAGCATTAATTAATACAAAAAGTTTGAAATCTTTGCTAGAAATGATTGCTGCCTTTGAAAATCCAGATAAAGTAAAGGAAAAAATATGCTCATATGAAGATATTTTTTCTCTATATTCTGATTCTCACTATGGCAAGAATCCGGTGGACTTTATTAATGATGATGTTAAAATTATTGTTTCTGAATTAATAAAAGTTGAAAATCCTGATGTAGATATCTATCTTCCTACATCAAAAGGAATAACTATAGATGAAAAAAATAAATTTCGAGTTGTTGAACCACATAGTAGTCTAATTTTTGCCCTTGATGATAAAGCTAAACAATACTTATATGATGTGACTAAAAGCTGTCCTAGACTTTCATTATTACCGTATACTGATTTTTATAATTTGTGTTATAGTGCAGTAGAATTTAGAGAAGAAAATTCCTTAGAAAATGGTAAAACAATTAATCATGGTAGAATAAAATATTTTGACATTATCTATCCCGAGGAAGAAAATATATATGATTCTATAATAACTAGAAACTTAAGAGAACTACTAAATGATTATGAAGACAAATACCATTTTAAAACCAAATTAGATTTTTGTGATGATGGTGACGGTATACTAGGTGTAGATAAACCATTATCATCATATCAAAAAATAAAGTCTATAAATTCACCCTAAAAAGTTGTCTAATGTAGACTTCTTTTTTCTTTTAATAATTGTTATAAAAATAAATATCTTGTATAATACTAATAAAGAGAGTTGGTAAAGATGAGTAAATTTGAATTACTAAAAGAATTAACAAATGAAAAAGAAGAAATACTAAGTTTATGGAGGTCACTTTGACACTGATAAAAAACTTAAAGAGCAAGAAGAGTTAGAGAAAGAGACAACTAAGGAAGACTTTTGGAATGACCCTAGTAAAGCAGAGACTACTATTAGTGAGTTAAAGAGTTTAAAGGAAAGAACATCTAAGTTAATAGATTTAAAGAAAAAGATATTAGATTCCTTAGAACTTTTAGAAATGCTAGATGAAGAAAGTGATAAAGAATTATTAGAAACTCTTGAAGAAGATAACAAAACTATAAAAGGTGATTTAAAGGATTTAAGTATCTATCTACTATTTAATAAACCATATGATAAAAATAACTGTATCATTGAAATACATCCAGGAGCAGGAGGAACTGAATCTTGTGACTGGGCTAATATGCTTTATAGAATGTATACAAGATACTGTGAGAAAAAGAACTTTAAAATAGAACTACTTGACTATCAGGCAGGTGAAGAAGCAGGAATTAAGAGTGTCTCTTTTAAAGTAAAAGGTGAATATGCTTATGGTTATTTAAAAAATGAAAAAGGAGTTCATCGTCTAGTTAGATTATCACCATTTGATTCCTCTAATCGTCGTCATACATCCTTTGCAAGTATAGATGTTACTCCAGAAATATCTAAAGATATTAAAATAGATATAAATGAAAAAGACTTAAAAATAGATGTTTATAGATCAACAGGTGCTGGTGGCCAAGGAGTAAATACAACAGATAGTGCTGTTCGTATAACTCACTTACCTACTAAAATAGTTGTAACTTGTCAAAATGAAAGAAGTCAAATTCAAAATAAAGATACTGCTTTACAAGTGTTAAAAAGTAAGTTATATGTATTAGAAGAACAAAAAAAAGAACAAGAACTTGCTAAAGAAAAAGGTATTCAATCAAACATTGATTTTGGTAGTCAAATAAGAAGTTATATTTTACATCCTTATTCTTTAGTCAAAGACCATCGTACAGGTTATGAAACTAGTAGTACTAAAGGAGTCTTAGATGGAGAGATAGATGAGTTTATTGAAAGTAGTCTAAAAGGAGGACTAAATGAAAGCAGCGATAAAGCATAAGATAAAAATTAAAGAATTAATTGAATTTATCATAGGTTGCTTTTTAGTAGCTCTTGCTTTCAATCTTTTTATGTCTCCTAATAACTTAGTAGCAGGAGGAGTCAGCGGTTTCTCATTAATACTAAAGTATTTCTTTGGACTTAATCCTTCCACAATTATATCTATTGCTAATATCTTTCTAATAATACTTTCATTTCTAGTATTAGGTAAAGAAAAGACAAAAATGACAATATTGGGCTCTATCTTGTTTCCCGTATTTGTCAGCTTAACTGAACACTTATCAACTTATATTAGTTTTAAAGAAAGTGAAATGATTTTAATTGCCATTTTTGGAGGAGTGCTACAAGGAATAGGCGCTGGTTTAATATTTAGAGCAGGTTATTCAACAGGTGGCACGGACATTCTAAATATGATTGTTTCTAAAATATTCAAAATAAGTCTTGGTAATAGTATGTTTTTTACAGATGGCCTAATTATTGTAATAGGTGCTTTTGTCTTCGGTTTTAACCATTTAATGTACTCCTTAATAATTCTTTATTTAATATCTACACTTACTGATAAAGTAGTTTTAGGTATATCAGATTCCAAAGCCTTTTATATTATTACTAGTAAAGAAAAAGAAGTTAAAAAATTTGTTATAGATGAATTACATCATGGCGTTACAGAGTTTAAAGCTAAAGGTGGTTATAATAGTGAAAATCAAACAGTCCTAATGAGTGTTGTTCCGACAAGAGAATATTATAAATTAAAAGAAGGAATCCATAATATAGATAAAAATGCTTTCTTTGTCGCTATGGATTCCTATGAAGTAAAAGGTGGTGCTTAGTATGTCTAATATATTAAAAATAGACAAAACTAAACTATGGTATAGATATGGAGTATTAATATTTAGTCTTTTTATATCATCACTTGTTTTTAATCTTTTATTATATCCAACAGACCTAGTAACAGGTGGAATGAATGGAGTTGCCATTATTATAAATCATATCTTTGATATTTCTCCTTCTTTAGTCATTTTAATAGGCTCAGCCCTTTTATTAGGACTAAGTTATCTATTTTTAGGCTTAGACCAAACAGGAGGTTCCTTAGTTGCAACACTAGTTTATCCTTTATTTGTATCTCTAACAGAACCTCTAGCAAGATATATTGTTATAGATACTAGTGACTTAATATTAATGAGTATTTTAATAGGGATACTTTTAGGAATAACTAACGGCCTTATGTATAAAGTAGGTTTTAGTAATGGTGGACTAAATATAATTAGTCAAATAGTCTATAAATATTTTCATATCTCTCTTGCTAAAACCACAATGATTATAAACTTTATCGTTGTTTTAATAGGTGGAGTCTACTTTGGATTTAATATGATGTTATATGCTTTTATAATAATATATATTAGTGGCGTTGTAATAGATAAAGTAATATTAGGAATATCTAAAAATAAAGCTTTTTATATAACTACAAGTAAAGAAGAGAAAGTAAAAGAGTATTTAATTAATACTTTACATCATACAGTTACTATCTTTGACGTTAAAGGAGGCTTTTTAGAAAAGAAAAGAAGAGTGTTGTTAGCAGTTATACCTACAAGAGACTATTTTAGATTAAAAGAAGGTATTAAAGAAATAGACCCTA
The DNA here is from genome assembly GCA_946500695.1 of uncultured Mycoplasmatota bacterium. Taxonomy (GTDB): domain Bacteria; phylum Bacillota_I; class Bacilli_A; order RF39; family UBA660; genus Onthousia. The sequence goes on from CAMMWS010000063.1 coordinate 5,511, forward strand.
AAGCCTTTTTTGTGGTAACAGATGCCTATGAAGTTAAGGGAGGTAAATAACCTCTCTTTTTTTGTCTATGCTTGTCATACTACCAATCAGGATAAACGCATGAAATTTTAAAATCATGTGTTTTTTGTTATAATAGAAAAA
>CAMMWS010000064.1:0-5569 GCA_946500695.1 uncultured Mycoplasmatota bacterium
AAAATCCCTTATAAACAAAAGTATTCCCCTCTCTCGAGGGGAATTTCAGGGGGTTCGGTTGAATATAAATCCACACTTAGATAGTGGACTATATCACCATGATAAGCAAAATACTTATCATGTACCATAATCATATCTAAAAATTCCCAACTTGTCAATTTGATTTTGAAAATTTTATAAAAATTTTACAACTAGCTATGTATAATTGTATTTATTAATCTAAGTTTATTAGCATCATTATCTTTATCTAGTAAATATTCTAGGGAATCTTCTCTAGCTTGTAACAATATTTTGTAATCTGCTTTTAAATCTGCTATCTTAAAAGTCATATCACCACTTTGTTTAGTTCCAAACAAATCTCCATGGCCTCTTAGTTTAAAGTCTTCTTCACTAATTTCAAAACCATCATTAGTATTTTCCATAATCTCAAGTCTTTTTGTATCATTATCACTAATTAAAATACAACTAGATTGTAATTCACTTCTTCCTACTCTTCCCCTTAACTGATGAAGTGTAGATAGCCCAAATCTTTCAGCATTAAATATTACCATCATCGTAGCATTAGGAACATCTACTCCTACTTCGATAACGGTTGTGCTAATTAGAATCTGGACTTTATTTTGTAAAAACTCATTCATAATCAACTCTTTTGCAGCACTAGCCATTTTACCATGAACTAAATCTATTTTATATTTACTGCCGAAAGCAAGAGTCATCTTTTCTTTTAAATCATTAACATTAGTTAAATCACTATTTTCACTTTCTTCAATTAAAGGAGCGATAACATATATCTGATGATTTTGTTTTAACTCTTCATACATAAGCTCTAAAACATCTTTAATCTCTTTATTAGTCTTAACAACTGTCTTTATCTTTTTTCTTCCTTTAGGTCTTGTCTTAATAGTAGAAACATCCATATCACCGTAAATAGTTAAAGCATAAGTTCTAGGAATTGGTGTTGCACTCATATAAAGAGTATCAGGCTTTTGTCCTTTATTCTGTAAATTAGCTCGTTGATTAACCCCAAAACGATGTTGTTCATCTGTAATAACTAAACCAAGATTATAATAAGTAACATCATCTTGAATTAAAGCATGAGTACCTACAATTATATCAATATCTCCCTTTGCAAGTTCATCATAAATTAAATCTTTTTCTTTTTTAGGAGTAGATCCTGTAAGTAAAGCTATATTTAAATTATAATTAGCAAAGATATTTTTTAAATTACTAAAATGTTGTGTTGCAAGTATTTCAGTAGGTGCCATTAAAGCACTTTGATAACCACTTAAATAGTTTGCATACATAGCAATAAAAGAGACTATAGTCTTACCACTACCAACATCACCTTGTAATAATCTATTCATTCTATTAGGACTCTTTAAGTCTTTAATAATAGTATTAACAGCTGTGTTTTGGTCTTTTGTAAGTTCAAATGGAAGACGTGCAATAAACTCATTCACTTTAGATCCATCTATCTCACGCTCAATTCCACTATTCACTTTTTTATTTTCTTCTTTTAAATAGTTAATCTTAAACATAAACTCAAATAATTCTTCATACTTAAGTCTTATCATTGCCTCTTTTAATTTCTCTTTACTAGGAGGATTATGTACTATATTTAAAGCCATTCTCTTATTAGAAAAGTTATACTTTTCTTGATACTTTAAAGGTATACTATCATGTATCTCTTTACTTTGACCAAGTAGTGCCATATTAATATATAAAGCTATATTCTTATTAGTTAGTCCATTAGTTAAATGATAAACAGGTTCTATCTTTACCTTATTAGATAAAGACTCCATCTTTATTTCTGATGCTGTTATAACGTTTTTAGGCTTATCAAATTTACCTATAACAGTAACAGTAGTGCCAACAGTAAGTTGACTTTTTAAGAAAGCTCTATTAAATATTGATACTCCTACAACTCCACTAGCTGTTACAAGACGAAAATTCATCTTATTAAGTCCTGCTTTAAATCTAACTAATATTGGACTACTTTCTATCTTACCATCTATAATTATATGTTCTCCATCATTTGTCTCTTCTAAATTGCCTCTAACTAAAAATTCATATCTAAAAGGATAATGTGTAACCAAATCATCTACTGTATTTATCCCTATCTTAGAAAGAAGTGTTAAAGCTCTAGGTCCTACACCTTTTATATCTTTTAATGCCACAGTACACCACCTCTTTTTCTGTCTCATATTATAGCATAACTTTTAGAATTTTAAAAGAAAATAAATCATAAAATTTTAATAAAGGGAGGAATTTATGAAAGTAATTGCAAATGGTGGTGCATCTACTAAAAACGTCGCTAAAAATACATTAGATGCTATTTATTTAGGACTTAAAGCATCATATATTGATGGATTTAAATTTAAACTTTATTTAACTAAAGATAAAGAAATTATTACTTTAAGTGATGATATAGTAGAAATTTATACTAAAGGAGTTAATGAAATAGATGATTATACTCTAAAAGAATTCTTACTTTTTAATGTAGGGAGTAATGTTCAAAAACAACAGATAGTAACATTAAGACAGATTCTATATGTTTTTCAAAACACTAATAAATATTTAATATTAGAACTTGCTGATCAAAAAGAAAACAACGCTCTTTTCACTGACTTAGTTTTAAATATGGTAAGAAGTTATTCTAATAATATTAACATTTATTTAGAAAGTGAAAATGTAGAAATAGTTGAATATTTAAAATCTACTGACAATTCTTATCCTATAGGTATTAGAGTAACAGAAAATAGTAGAGATAACTGGTATATAGATGTTGATTTCTATGATATTAACACTACTCTTTTAGATGATTTTAATATAAGAGATAAGGTTAAGGAAAATAAACTTATAATGATAGATCAAGTTAATAGAATGGAAGTATTTAATTTAATTTATGCTGAATATCAAGACATTTTTAATTATATTTATATTATAACCAGTGATATTGCTAATATTAATAGTAGTGAACAAATACAAAACAGAAGCTGAAATTTAACTTCTGTTTTTATTAGCAATCTTTCTTATTTTTATTTTAGCTTGTGTTTCAATTAAATTTTCTTTAACACTATCTGGTTTTTCTTTTATTTTTTCTATAATTTTTAAATACCTAGAAGCTTTATCATAAAAACCCTTCTCTGTTAAATATACAGCTATATCTAGCATAATATTAGCTCTATTTTCATCATTTACATCAAGTTTTAAAATATACCCATCTAAATCACTAAATTTTGTTATTGAATCAGAATCTAAAATAGATTTAGCAATTTCTAATTCTTGTTGATGAAGCTTTTTTTCCTCATTAAACACATCATCAAAATTACCACTATATATAAGTGCATATTTAGTAAATATATCTAAATAATCACTCTCAAAAAAAGGCTCTGCAAAATCTTTCTCATTTTCTCTATTACTATATTGCATTCTCTTTAAAACATCATACTTCCTCATATATGATAAACTAAATTGTTTAAAAAACTTCCTTTTATATTCTTCATCAAACTGTTCTACATTTTCTAATATTTCAATTGCCCTATCACCCATAAAATTAAATACATAGATATTAGCTAATAAAGAAAGTTGATTTGGAGTAAATGTATTTCTACTATAATAAATAAAATCATCCATAAGTTTAAGCGCTTTTTTACAGTCTGCTTTAGATTTCATACTAATATAATGTAATAAAGCTAATTCATAATAGTCATGTTTATTATAGGGATTAATTTCTATTGCCCTCTCATATTCTTTAATAGCACCACTATAACTAGAAATGTTCATCAAATAATCAGCTTTATATCTATGATAATAATAAATATTATTAGAAGAAGGTAGTGTTCCAAATTCATTTAACAGCTTTTTAACAGATTCCCCATCTTTTTTAAATCTACCTTTAACAAAATTACTCCCTATTTCTCGTATAAAAAAACTAATATCATCTCTTTCTTCAATATCAAGTTCTAATGAAGCTATTTTATTATTTAATGTAAATAAATTATGGAAACAATCATCATCAATATCATATTCTCTACAATAATAGTTATATTCAAGTAACATATCTCTAGCCTTATAATAATCTCTGTCTTCTATTGCATTTCTATATTCACAAAATAAGTTATCTAAAAGCACACCTATATCAAAATCACTTTCTACTTCTTCTGATATTTCTAAGTCTGCTACATCTTTTACATCTTCTCTACTTTCTTCTAATGGTTCTAAAGATATATTATCTTCATGACTATCAACAACTTCATCTAACTCTTCTAATTCTACTGTCTTTTCTAAAGTTGCAACATTAGACTGCAATTGATAACCACTATTAAGAATATTTTCTATTCTAGCTAAAGATACTAGTAATAATTTAATAATATCACCATTATATTTATCTTTATCAGAAAGTCCATCATATATTTTTGCAACTGCCTCGCTATCATGATTATTAAAACTTATTACCAGTTTTTCAAAGGAGCTTTTTTCTTTATTGCTTTTACTTGCATATATACCCCTGCCAGTTTTTTCAATAACTCCTTCTAAAACCAATTTTTTTATTTCATAATCACTAAAACCTTCCGCCTTTAAATCTTTCCTCGTTATAGTTTCTAAACTTAATAATTTGTCTAAATTTTTCATTGTTTTCTCCTTTGACTTCTAGTATAAACCTCTAAAGAAAAATAGTAAACTTTTTTTCAAAAAAGTGTTGACAAAATAGCAACAAATGATTATTATAAAAAGCACCAATTCGGAATTAGGCGAATTGGTCGCTAGTATCACACTAGCCAACCCCTTTTTATTCTTTTTTAAGAGACTGCCCTTCAGGGGGTGCAGTCTCTATTTTTATTTTAAGCATGACAATAGTCAAGACAATATTTTATCTCTTTCATATTTTAATAATGAAAGGAGAAAAATATATACGAATCAAAATGATTATGATAGACTTCGTGACAAATGTAAAGACTGCAAAGATGGTTGTCTTTGTGAAGTTATTAGATGTTTAGTTAATGATTGTACAGGTCCTACTGGATGTACTGGACCTACAGGCCCTACTGGACCAAGAGGAGCTACAGGAATGCAAGGTCCTACTGGGGCTACAGGTATGCAAGGTCCTACAGGTCCTACCGGTGCAACAGGTGCCACAGGTATGCAAGGCCCTACAGGTCCTACAGGTCCATCAGGTGGATCATTCAATGCTGCCGCTATGGTTCATGATGAAACAAATGCTGTAGTACCAGTTAATGAAGCAATTAAACCAACTATTACTAACCTTTCTAATGGTATTACTTATGATCCAACAACCGGTGAATTTACAGTACCACAAACAGGACAATATCTAATTAACTGGTGGTTCAATGCTAGAAGTAAAAATACTAACACCGAATGTGAACCAGTCGCTTTAGGAATAGAATTACATCAAACTTATCCAGGATTTAATCTTATCGCTCATTCATCTACTCACAATAGACTTTCTTGTTGTGATACTGGAACAATTAGTGGTAATGCCTTATTCGCCGCCCTGAGTAACGGACAGTTTTAGTGAAAGTATTGAAAAATAAAGGAATAACAGATA
>CAMMWS010000065.1:0-5422 GCA_946500695.1 uncultured Mycoplasmatota bacterium
CAGGAAGACCAACAGGAGAGATGAGTTTATATACAAGTAGTATGAACTCTAGTGAATCTAATAATTATAGATTAAGAATGTATGTAGATGAGAGTTATAATCCTCAAGGAGATGGAGGAGGATTAACATTTAGTGTAAGAATAAATGTCTATGGAAAAGCAGGAGATAAGTATGTTCCTCTAACTACACAAGAGATACTAGAAGATAATGAGTTACAAGAAGAAAAGACAAATATGTTTAATTATGCCAGTAATGGAGATATACTTACTGATGCTTATGAAATGACAACAGAGAATAATCCTGAATATATAACAACTGGTTTATACAGTATAGAAGATGAAGATGGAATGAGTTATTACTTTAGAGGAAATGTAGATAATAATAATGTTCAATTTGGTGAGTATGAAAATGATTATTATGTATATGAAGATAGATATGGTTCATATTATCAAAGTATAGAAAGTTGTACTGAAGCTAATAGTGGTAGTGCAGATTGTACTCAAGTTAAGTTAGCAAGTGCAGGCGATAAGATGTACTGGAAGATAGTAAGAGTAAACGGAGATGGGAGTTTAAGATTAATCTATAATGGAACGAGTGTAAACCCTGATAACAGTGATTTAGCTCATTCATATGCAGTAGGAGCAAGTCCATATAATTTAGAGTATCATGGTCTAAAATATGTAGGATATACATATGACAGAGATACAAATGGAACAGATAGTTTTATAAAAAGAGAAGTAGATACATGGTATAAAAATACCTTAGGAAGTAGTAGTTATGATAGCAAAGTAACAGGAGGAAGATTTTGTAGTGACAGTAGTGGCTATAGGGAAGAAACAACGCTAGGAAATGTCTTTGCAAGTTTTGATAGATTAGGCTCAGTATTTGGAAAGATAATTGGATTAGAAATGCAAGAGAATGTAACACCAACTTTAAAATGTCCTGCTACAAGTGAGAGTTATGGAGGTTCTTATAGATTAAAAGCAGGGTTAATAACAGCAGATGAGTTAGTATTAGCAGGAGAAAGTATGGGACTTGTTGGAAATAGTTATTTAAATCCAGGAGAATCGGGAATACCTTATTGGACTATGACGCCGGCCTTTTCTTCGAGTCATTATATTGTTTATGTCTGGCGTGGGGATGATTATCTCAACTATGATGATGTCTACTCAACCGCTATCAATATTAATGATAATGTGCTTCGGCCTGTTATCAATGTGACCACTGACAACGGATTTACCTCAGGGGATGGAACTGCTGAAACTCCTTATGTCATAAGTTAGATACTATCGTTGAAATGATAAAAGTCGTGATATTAGATATACTAATATTAACGACTTTTTGTTTACTCTTTTACTTTTAAGGCTCCTTTATCACATCTATTACCCCAGTAGTCTAAGATTTTATTATCTTTTTTTACTACTATTATCTCACAGTGATTAGGACATCCTTTACATTCTATACCTGTTGTTTCAAAGTTAGAGTTTGTTATTTTAAAATTAAACTCTTTTTTTATTCCTGTTTTTCTTGCAAGTATTGCACTACCTATTGCTCCCATTAAATGGCCATTTTCATCTACTATAATATCCTCTTTTAATAAGTCTTCAAAGGCTTTTTTTACGCCAATATTTTTAGATACTCCACCTTGAAATATTATTGGCCCTTGTATTTTTTTCCCTTTACCTACATTGTTAAGGTAGTTAGATGCAACACTATAACATAGTCCTGCGATTATATCATTTCTTTTATAACCCATTTGGATTTTGTGAACTAAATCAGATTCTGCAAAAACTGTACATCTTGCTGCTATGTTAGTGGGATTTTTACTAGTTAGAGCGATTTTACCAAAATCTTCTACATCAAGACCTAATCTCTTGGCTTGGCTAGATAGAAAACTTCCTGTTCCTGCTGCACATAATGTATTCATAGCATAGTCTGTAACTATACCATTGTCTAATAAAATTATTTTAGAGTCTTGTCCTCCTATTTCTAATATTGTTCTTATATCAGGATATTTTGATAATGTTCCTATGGCATGGGCAGTTATTTCATTTTTTATACTTGTTGCTCCTAGCATTGTACCTATAAGTTTTCTAGCAGAACCTGTAGTACCAACTGATGTAACTTTAACATCTTTTGGTAATTGCCCCTCTAAATCCTTTAATACTTTCTTAACAGCTTTTATTGGATTACCTTCAGTCCATAGATAGGTAGATGCTAATATATTATTATCATTATCAAGAATTACTCCTTTGGTAGAAATAGAACCTATATCAATTCCTAGACTTGCTTCCATTTCCTTCCTCCTTCTTAAGCTTTAATAAATCATAAAAGGCTTCAATTCTCGTATTTAATCCTTCAACTCCGGTTTGTTCATCAAAAGATAAAAAAATAATTGGCATTTGATTGTCTTTAGCAATATTCATTATTATAGGCATAGCGCCTATTTCAGGAGTACATCCTGTAGGTTTTATATGAATAATGCCATCATATTTATGCTTCTTTAACCAATATACTCTATATACGTTATCAAGCCCATCTGCTCCTAATGTGTATTTACAATACTTCTTAATCTTTAACTTCATGTACCATTCCATTAATTTTTTTTGCCATAATAAATAACTTAAATTAGTAAATCTTTTTATTTCAATATTAAAACTTGCTAGTAGTTTTTCAAGTTCATAATTAGAGAATGGCTCCATTGAAGTATATAATTCTCCAATAATACCTACCTTTAAACAGTTTTTAGGTTTGTCAATTTCTACCTTTTTTAATTTTCTTTTAGTTTTATAATATAATTTTGTTAATTTAATAATACTATTTTCTTTATCTGCTTTTTTTATAAATTCATTTTTTATTTTTTTAAAACTATTTTTTTCTTTTTCAAAGCCAACTCTTTTTCTAATAAAAATATCTATTTTATCTAAATAATAAATATAAAGAATAGTATTAAATATTTCTTTTATTAGTTTTTTTCTTGTAAGATAGGGGTTTAACTTTAACATAGTTTTGTATAGTTCACTAAATCTAACATGATCTTTTTCTATTATTTGATACATTGTAAAGTTGTATCCTAAATCTTTAAGAATTGTTTCTTGTACTTCTGCATAATATCTATATCTACATCCACCACCAGCTTGAAATAGAACAGTTGCTCCTTTATCTAAAGCTTCTATAAAATTACCTAAGTTGTATTTAAAAGGTACACAGACTGTATCAGGGGAATTTTTACTGCCAAGAGAAATTGTTTCTTTGGTTATTTTAGGCATTTCTATTACTTTTAGATGAGTAGTGTTAGTAACTAATTTTCTTAATGGATTAAAGTAATTACCCATCCTTGGAAATGCTACTAATTGTCTCATAAATGGATTCCTCCTTTTAGCATATCTAAGAAGCTTTCTAGTCTTGTTATAACAGCGGTATTATTGGTTAAATCTTCAAAAGTTAATAAAAGAATTGGATTTTGTTTCTTTTTTCTTATAATCATTTCATTAGCAAGAGAGTCTGGTCCGCATGGAAATGCAGTTAAAATAATAGTGCCATCTACTTTGTCTTTAAAATAATTAAATGCTGCTATTTCTTTTTTGTTCATAGTAAAATGAATTTTTTGTGATATTTTGTTGCAATTAAATTCTATTAAGTCTTTTGGCATTTGGTAACTATAAATTAAAGAGATATTATTTTTTTCAAGATAGTTTATAATGTTTTTTCCAATAAGATTATCTTTTAAGATATATGGATGTCCTAATAAAAGTATTTTTGTTTTATTACTTTTTAAAGCTTCTTTAGCTTTCTTTTCTTCATTCTTATAATAATTATTTTCTATTTTTTTCGCTTTGCTATAAGCAGAAGCTGATTCTATGATACTAAATCCTAATTCTTTTCCTATCTTTAAGAAAGCATTTTTTTCACTTTGATGATGCTTAAGGTCAATATTATAATTTAGAATCTTTATGTCAGGGAAAGTATTTCTTACAAGGTCATATAGACAGTTAAAATTAGTACAAACTTGTTCTGTTTTTACTAAAGAATAGATTCTTGGTACTAAAATACAATCACATTTGTCTTTTAATTCTGCAATATGGCCTAGATATATTTTTAAAGCAAGACATGATTCATCTATACTTTTTTCTTTACCTAGGATTAGAGTTTTTATTGTTGTATCATTACTTTCAATATAGTTTACTTTTAATTCATCAAAAAATGCTTTCCAAAGATGACTATAATAATGATATAGTAATGCTTTAGGTAGCCCTATTTTCATAATTTATCATACCTTTCTTTATACTTTATGAAATAAAATCTTTTTATATTTAATTTTTTTATAAATTTCTTTTTTTTTGTGATATAATAAGGTGCAGGAGGGAATTTTATGAAAAAAGAAAATGTTGAAAAATTAAAAAGTGCTACTATAGTGGTTTTAATTTTAATTATAGTATTTGGTGCAAGTTACTTTACATCAGAATTACAAGAATGTGATAATGGAGGTAGTAGTACAACTACAAGTTCTACTAACAATAGTTCTAATGATTCTTCAGATAGTTCTTCTACTAGTGATATTCCTGAAGATGAACAAGGTGAATTAAATGATATTGATATTGATGAGTATTTAGATCTTAAAGAAGGTAGTGATGCTTCTATCATTTATATAGCTAGACCTACTTGTCATTATTGTCAAGAGATGGAACCTATTGTTAGAAATATAGTTTATGAGTATGGTGTTGAAATTAATTATTTAAATACTGATGAATTAGATGATGATGGTCAAGCTAAATTAATTGAATCTGATGATTACTTTAGTGAAGGTTATGGTACACCACTTTTATTAGTAGTTCAAAATGATGAGATAGTTGATATTCAAGAAGGACTTTCTACAAAAGATACAACAGTTAATTTCTTTAGAGATAATGGTTTTATTGAATAATAGGTGAAGTATGAATAATAAAGAAATATTAGAGGGTCAGCTTTCTAGTTTTAGAAGTAAATATCCATTAACGATAGGATGGAGACTTAAGAAAAATTCCAGAGTATTACTTGAACATTTACATGATGATGAAGTTATTAAATATGCTTTTTATGCTCAAAAAAATAAGAGTTCATTTGATATTCTAGGAACTGGTATAGTTGCGGTTACTAATAAAAGATTGGTAATAGCAAGAGATAGAGTTGTTATTGGTTATTTCTTTGATAGTATTACTCCAGATTTGTTTAATGATTTAAAGGTAAGAAGTGGTATTATTTGGGGAAAGATTATAATAGATACAGTTAGAGAACTTGTTATTTTATCTAATATTAGTAAAAGTGCTTTAGTAGAGATAGAAGAAGAAATAACTAGTACAATGATGGAATTGAAGGATGAGAAATAAGAGTTGATTTCAAAACTAAATTTCAGTAAAAAATTATTGTAATTAAAGGAAATAGA
>CAMMWS010000066.1:0-5403 GCA_946500695.1 uncultured Mycoplasmatota bacterium
TCTAAATTTATAAAAACCCCCTCTAAAATGTGTCCACTTTCTTGACATAAGTCCCTCCATCCCTTTTATAACACTTGTTATTACTTCATCTAAATTAAGACCCTTTTCTTGATGCTTAATTGGAGCAAATCTAATTTCTGCATAAATAACATTTTCAAGATATAACTTTCTAAATAAAGCATAAGTAGCACTTTCAAGTCTTTCTTTAGTTTGTAATAAAGAACAAGGAAGAGTAAACTTCTCTAAATAATCATTCAAATTATGACAGCCTTTATCTACTTGTAGTTCTTTAACTATCTCTTCATCTGGTAAATCATAACCATCCTCTTTAGCATACTTTTTAGCAAGTTCTATATCAATAGATCCATCTAAATGTAGATGAGTAACTATTTTCTTTACATCTTTTATATCCATATATATCCTCCTAGTATTTAATATACATACTTTAATTTATCTTGTCTATACTTTTAATATTTATCCTTTTCATATAGACTAAATTTCTATATTTTGATAAAATAAAAACAGAAAGTGAGTGTTTATCTATGAAAACAAGGAATGAAGTACGTGAGATTGCTCTTAGAATCATTTACAAGATAAATATCTTTGATGATGCAAATGTTTATTATGATGTAGATGATTTAATTAAAGAAGAGTATGAAGTAGAAAATGATTTTGTTAATTCCCTAGTTAATGGTGTTATAGAAAAAAAAGATGAATTAACTGCTCTAGTTAATAAATATATGTCTGATTGGTCACTAAAGAGATTAAATAAAGTAGATCAAGCCCTATTTTTACTTGCTAGTTATGAATTAAAGTATGAAAAAACTCCTAGTATTGTTAGTATTAATGAATGGATCGAAATTTCTAAAAAATATAGTGATGAAAAGGTTACAAAAATGTTAAATGGCGTTTTAGATAATATTTATCACAGTGAGGAAAACGATGAATAAAGAATATTTAACCGTCAGTCAATTAACTAAATATATAAAATATAAGTTAGATAATGATGTAAACTTAAGAGAAGTATATTTAAAAGGAGAAATCTCTAACTTTAAAGCTCATACTAGAGGCCACTTTTATTTTACTATTAAAGATGAGGGTAGTAGAATTAATGCAGTCATGTTTGCAAGTAGTGCTAGTAAAGTAAAGTTCACTCCTGAAGATGGTATGAAAATACTTGTAACAGGAAGAATATCTGTTTATGAAGCGACAGGTGGTTACCAAATCTATGTTAACGAAATGATGGAAGATGGAGTAGGGAACCTTTATGTTGCCTTTGAACAATTAAAGAAAAAGCTAGCTTCAGAAGGATTATTTGATGATAGATACAAGAAGACTATTCCTAAGATACCTGAAAGAGTAGGGGTAATAACCGCTCCGACTGGTGCTGCTATTCGTGATATAATATCTACTATTAATAGAAGATTTCCTTTAACAGAAGTAATACTTTTTCCAAGTCTAGTACAAGGTGAAGGTGCTAAAGAAGATATTGTAAGGCAAATAGAACGAGCTAAAGACTATAATCTTGATGTTCTAATAGTAGGTAGGGGAGGAGGCTCAATTGAAGACTTATGGGCCTTTAACGAAGAAATAGTAGCAAGAGCAATATTTGATTGCCCTATTCCTATAATCAGTGCCGTAGGTCATGAAATAGACTTTACTATCGCAGACTTTGTAGCAGATCTTAGAGCACCAACTCCAACTGGAGCAGCTGAAATCGCTGTACCTAATAAAAGTGATGTTATAAATTATATTAATCAATTAAATTTAAGATGCCAAAAGAATATTAAAACAATTATTGAATTAAAGAAAAAAAGATTAGATAGCATTAAAAGTCATTATATTCTAAACAATCCTTTAGACTTATATTCTGCCAAAATTCAAAAACTTGATTATTTGACTGAAAGACTAGTAAAAAACTATAAAGTTATTATAGATAAAGAGAAGATTAAACTAAATAATATAAAAACAAGACCTTTATTTAGTAATCCTTTATTAATACTAGATAAAACTAAACAAAAATATGCTCTATTACTTAGTAAATTAGATGCCTTATCACCATTAAAAACCCTAGAGCGTGGTTATGGTATCGTTAAACTTAATGATAAGGCCATTACTAGTATAAAAGATTTAAAAACAGATGACTTAATTAATATAGAATTAAAAGATGGCAGTGTTAATGCTCTTGTAAAATAAAAGGAGATAATGTTATGACAAAAGTAGGAAAACAATTAGTTAAATGTGCTAAGTGTGGTAAAGAAAGCGAACAATTAATAATATATAGTGTTAATTTTAGTTTAGGAAAAAAAGAAGATAATGAAAAATTAATAAATAAAAACCAAAAATGTCCTAATTGTGGATATGAAGCAAAAGATATAAGCGTAATCAAAAATAATTAATACAAAAATAGGAGGAAAATATGGAAAAGAAAGAAAAAAAATTTGAAGAAAAAATAGACGAATTAGAAACACTTGTTAAATCTTTAGAGAACGGAGATGTTCCTTTAGACAAAGCTATAGATTATTTTACCAAAGCTACAAAACTTGCTAGCGAATGTGATAAAGATCTAAAAGAAGCTGAAAAAGCTTTAACTTCTATTGTAAATGAAGATGGTAGCTTAGGAGAATTTAAAGGAGAAGTAGAAGCATAATTATGAGAGAGATTAAAATCCATGGAATCTATAAACATTTTAAAGGAGATTATTATTTAGTAGAAGAAATCGCTAAAGATTGTGAAACCTTAGAAGATGTTGTTATTTATCGAAAGCTATATGAAGATGGATCATGTTGGGTAAGACAATTAACTGATTTTATAGGAGAAGTGAATCATGATAAATATCCAAACGTTAGTCAAAAATACAAATTTGAACTTATAGAGCCTAGTAGCGTTAGAAATAATTTTAAAGGAGAATAAATGTCAAAAGTAATTGTTTATAAAAGTAAAACAGGTCATACCGAAAGATATGCTAAAATGCTTAGTGAAGAGTTAGACACTCCTTGTTATTCATATAAAGAAGCCAAAGTTAGTGATAATGATAAAGTGATTTTCTTAAGTTATATCTATGCTTCAAAAATAATGGGGCTCTCTAAAGCTTTAAATAAATATAATATAAAAGCAATAATTGCTGTAGGAGCACTTGCCTATAGTAAAGACTATGTTAATACTTTAAAACAAACTAATAATATCGATAAACCTTTCTTTTATCTAAGAGGAGGAATTGATTATAGTAAGTTAAATTTTATCTTTAGAAAATTTCTTCCTATCATAGGTAAAGATATCGCTAAAGATGATAAAGAACTTTTAAACTTATTTAAAAATGGCGGAGACTTTGTTACTAAAGATAACTTAAAAGATGTTATTAATCATTTAAAATAGCTAAGTAATTTAGTTATTTTTTTCTTTTTTAAAAGAGCATTGATTATTAATCAACACTCTTATCACCTTCCTCTAACATCGTTGTTATAAAAATACCATACCCTTTCTTAGCATCATTTACTATAACATGAGTAACCGCTCCAACTAGTTTTTCATTCTGAATAATAGGAGAACCACTCATTCCTTGGATAACACCACCAGTTTCATTTAATAGTTCTTCATCCGTTATTTCAAAAAGAATATTTTTAATACTGCTATCTTTATTAACATTTAATATGTTTATTGTATATTCTTTAACCTCGTTACCATTAATAACAGTCCTAATTGTAGCTTCACCTTCTTTGACATCATCTTTTGTTCCAACTTCTAAGGCTTTTGTTTCTAATAGCTCATCTGTATATTCTCCAAAAATACCAGATTCTTCATTGGAACTAATACTACCATAAGTTACACCTTCATCATAAATAGCATTCTTCTCACCAGGTGAACCATTTTCACTTTTCGTATTATCAGTTACCGTAGCTTTAAAAATTTTCCCATCTTTAATTTCAAACTTTTCACCAGTTGTTCTCTCTGTTATTTCATGACCTAAAGCCCCAAAAATAGTTGTTTTAGGATCAATATAAGTTAAAGTCCCAATACCAGTTATTTCATCTTTAACATAAAGTCCCGTTTTACAAACATTTTCACTATCACAGATCATATCTAAAGTTAAATTAGAAGACTTATCATCACGAATAATAGTTACATCTAACTGATTATTCTTTTCTGCTTCAGAATTAACCACATTTACCATTTCATTAATGTCACTAACTGCCGTACCATTTATTTTTGTAATAGTATCACCAACTAGAAAACCGGCATCTTTTCCAATATATTTACTATCTACTTCATAGAAACCAACTACTAAAACGCCTTTAGAATTAACTTCTATACCAATGGTTTCTCCACCTGGGATAACATATTTGGAATAAGCATAAATGTTTGTGGGCATAATAAAGAGTATAAGAAGAGGAAAAATTATTTGTAGCTTTAATTTTTTTAAAAAATGCATCTTAATCAACTCCTTAAGCTACAGTAATAGTATGGAGAGTTTTTTATAAAAAAGACGTGTTAAATCTTGCCAATATTAATTAAAAATGATATAATATAGAACTTACAAGGAGGAATATTATGAAAGTCTGGAAAAATGCTAAATTTTTAAAAAAAGATAAAAATATAGATTTAATTACAAGAAGTTATATAAACTATATTTATAAGTATGGACCTATTAATGACATTATTAGAAAATATAATATTAATCCAAGTGATGTATATAAATTAAATCAATATACTGCTAATAGAATTGCTGGACTTCTATTACTATATCTTGCTAAAGATACAAAACGTCTTAATGATATAGTTTTAAAATATGATACAAATGATTTATTAGTAAGTGATATTGTTCCTGAAATAGAAGGATATATAGAAAGGTGAGGGGTTCAATGGAAGCTAAAAAAGTAAAAGGAAATTATAGCAAAAAGAAAAATATTAAGAAAGTAGATTTTCTTTCTAATAATAAGAGAGTTAATACAATAAAGTTATTTAAATAGGAGTTGTAATGAAATGATAAAAAGTTATGAGGAAGTAAAATTAAATACAGGTAGAAAAGTTTTAACTATTAAAACAAATGAATTTAATGAAAATTTTAAAGGATCTAAAGTATTAAAGTTTAATTATTGTTTAGAACTAAACAATAATAAAATTAATTTTGATACAAAAGAAGAAAGAGATAACTTTCTTAATAATTTAGTTGATATATCGAATGAAAGTAACAAAAGTTTTGAAAAAAATATAGCAATAGTATTAGAAGCAGAAATGGATTATGAATATTTAGAGGAATTCCACGAAGGACTAGCAAGAGTTTTAAAAGATGGAATTTATGGTTATATAGATAAAACAGGTGAGGAAGTTATTAGATGCCAATTTGAGGCTGCAAATGATTTTCATGAAGGACTAGCTGCAGTTAAAAAAGATGAAAAATGGAGC
>CAMMWS010000067.1:0-5188 GCA_946500695.1 uncultured Mycoplasmatota bacterium
TAAATTATAAGTCTTATTTTTAGGTGGAAAATCTCCACACTTATTCTACACTAACGTTTTACTATTAATGAGACATCTTTAAAATAATAATTTAAAATTTGCTTATAATTAAAACCTAATTCTGCTAGATTATCTGCTCCTATGATACTTAGACCAAGTCCACTTCCTATTCCTCTTGTTATAAAGGTAAGGTAATCTTTTTTAATAATTATAGTTATATCTGTAGAAGGTAAATCTAAAAATATAGCTAGATTTTTAGCATCTATTTTCTTTTCCCCTAGATCTATTTCTTTGATTCTATTACTGTTACTAATACTAGTGATTTTTATATTATAATCATATTTTTTTAAATTTAATCTTTCTTTAAATTCATCAATACTATAATTTCTTATTTGCATGTAATTAGGATATGTTAAGTCCCATAAACTTTCTTTCTTTATAGTATAAGGAATATTTTTATCTTCTTCTGTATAACCGTTACTAACTAAGTGGGTTAAGCCTCTTATAGGTTTGTTATTATAAATTAAATATTCACCGTCAGTATCATTTATAACTTTGTTAAATATATCATATTTTGATTTGTAAGTTTCTTTATATCTAATCTTATAATAATTATAGTTATGATAGATTAAATTTAAGTCTTTAATGTTTAAATATTTATTATCTTTTAAATTGTATATTAATTCACTTCGATATAAAATTGTTATAGATTTTAGAGTCTCTTCTTTTAAGTCTAAATTAATGTTACTTAAAAGAAGGCTTAGTAGTAGTTCTTTTATAGTTATTTTTTCTTCTGTATTTAAAGTAACTAAGTAGTTGTTTAGATAAGTTTTATTATTATTGATACTAATTAATTTAGTACTAATACCATTAACAATAAATACTACTTTGTTGCCATTAAATTTTATATTATGAGTAGTTAAATATGACTTTGCTCTTTTTTCAAGTTCTTTAGTGGTAAGATCATTTCCAAATTCATAATCAACATTTAAATATAAGTAAAGGATATCTTCATTATTACTTTTTTCAATTTTATAACTTTCTAACATAGTATCACCTATTTATATAGTGATATGTTAGAATTAATTTTATTCATTAATATTCAAAATATTTTAGGATATTTTTATTATTGCAATCTTTTCCAGTTAAATAAGAGTAATTTTTAAAGATATTTTTTAAATTAATTTTTTTAGTATCTTTTAAATAATAGTTAACATCTGTAATAATTTTTTTGGCGTCGTGTAAGGCAATTGAATATAATTCTATAAATGATTCATGATGCTTTTCACGTTTAATGCAAGGATGTACCCAAGTAGTATGATTATTATTTAAATAGTTATATTCATCTTTTAAAGGAGTATGATAAGATACTGCTTTTAGTTTAAAAGCTTTTTTATTAGTGAATTTATCTATAGTTTTATAGATAAACATCTTTGTTCCGTATTTATCATATCTTAAATATTTTAAGGCTTTGTACATATCTTTTAGAGATTTATAATAATATTGAGAGAAGTTATTAAAATTAAAAGTCTCTTTAAAAGTATAGTCTATTACTTCTATTAACTCTTTAGAAAAAGGAGTAAGGTCAAAAGTAAAATCATAAAATTTGAAACTGTAGGGATTGATATTATCTTTTTGTTTAATCATATAGTTATCAAGAAAATTTTCCATGTATTCATGTTTATGTTTATATTTATAGGTACTTGGATCGTCTTCTTTATAAACACCAGTTTTGTAAAATATAAAGGGATGTAGTTTGGAGTCTAGAACATAATGAGAAATAAATCCATAAAGAAAAGCCATAATTTCACTATTTTGATAATAGTTATTATATTTAATGTAATTTACTAGATTTATAAAAAATTCTCTCGTTTTGTTAGTATGAAAAAAAATTTGGAAATCTCTTATTTTTTGATCTTTCTTTTTTAATAGATTATAAAAAATAAAAGAATCTGTGCTTTGGGCGAACATTCTTAATTTTAATTTATCATCCATTAATAGTTTTTTTAGACCAATAGGAAGAATATCATATAAGTCATTAGCGAAATAAGCATGAGTAACAGTTGCTGGCATAATTATTATCAATCCTTTCTACTCATTTAAGTATAACATAATTTTTTAAGTCGAATATAATAAATTTAAATATTAATAGTAAAACATAATTTTTCATGAAAAATACATATTTTTCCCATAAAAACTGTGGTATAATCTATTCTAGGTGAGGAAGAAGATGATTGACAAGCAGTTTAAAAATCTTGAAGAACAAATAGAGATACTTAAATATAAAGGTATGACGATTAGTGATGAAGATTATGCTAAGAAGATATTATTAAGGGAAAATTATTTCTTTTTATCAGGTTATAGATATCCTTTTATGAGAAGTGATAAGGATAAACATTTCTTAGATGGTGTAACTTTTGAAGAAATGTATAGTTTGTTTTTATTTGATCGGGCAATTAGGAATGTTTTTTTTAAGTATTTACTTGTTATAGAAAATAATCTTAAATCTATATTTTCATATCAATTATCTAAAAAATATGGTTATAAAGATAAGTATTATTTAAGGTCAAAGAATTTTACTAATGATAAGAGTAAGCAAAAACAAGTTAATGATTTAATTAAGAAAGTAAAAAGACAAATTAGAATTAATGGTTCTAAACATACAGCGACTGCTCATTATATGTCTAATTATGGATATGTTCCTTTTTGGATTTTAGTTAAAGTATTATCTTTTGGAATTGTAGGAGAATTATTCTCAATTATGAAATATGATGATCAAGTTAATATATGTAAAATTTATGATATTCCATTAGATGAATTTAGTTCATATTTGCCAATTTTGTCTAATTATCGTAATTTGTGTGCTCATGAAGATATTTTATATGAGAATAGATCACAAAAGAAAATCAAAGGGACAAAATTTCATGAGATACTTGGTATTTCTAAAGATGAAGAAGGTGAATATGTTAAGGGAACAGATGATTTGTTTGCACTTCTTATTATAATGAAAAGAATGCTTTCTTATGAAGAATTTAAAGATATGAGTTTAGAACTTGAGAAGAGAATAGATAATCTTGAGTATAATTTGCATAGTATTAAAATAGATAAAATATTAGAGAGAATGGGATTTCCTAATAATTATATGACATTAGCTAATATTGAGAGGAGAGATGTAAATGATGAAGGCAGAGAAAATTAAAGAAGCAGTACTTATAATTGTTTCATTTGTAATAGGTGGAGTCTTAACTTTTGTAATAATTGGTGGTGAAGATTTAATTAGTAGTAATAGTACTTCTGCAAATAGTGGATTGACTTGTAGTTCTGCTGATTGTACTAAAGTTGTAGTAGATGAGTCTGGAATTAGTGAAGCGGTTGAAAAGGTTTATGATGGAGTTTTAATGGTTCGTAATTATCAAAACAATGAAGTGGCTTCAACAGGTACAGGCTTTGTTTATAAAATAGAAGGGGACTCTGCTTATGTTATGACTAATCAACATGTTGTTGATGGAGCAGATAGAGTAACTTTAATTACTTCAAATGATGAAGAGGTAGAAGGTGAAGTGTTAGGAGGAGACTCTTATGTTGATATTGCTGTTATTAGAATACAAAATGTTGACGGGCTAGTAGCACTTCAACTTGGTAATAGTGAAAATGCTAAATTAGGTGATTTAGTATTTACAATTGGTAGTCCTTTAGGTTATGAGTATAGAAGTAGTGTTTCTACAGGACATTTAGCTGGTAAAGATAGAATGGTTAGTGTTAGTACTGATAGTAATTCTAGTAGTAGTGATTGGGTTATGAAAGTATTACAAACAGATGCTGCTATTAATCCAGGAAATAGTGGTGGGCCTTTGATGAATACTAATGGAGAAGTTATTGGCGTTATCTCTATGAAATTTGTTCAAACAGAAGTTGAAGGTATGGGATTTGCTATTCCAATTGAATATGTTAATAGTAAATTAGAAACTCTTGAAAATGGAGAGTCTATTGATTGGCCTTTACTTGGTGTTTCTATGATTAATGTTAGTGATGCTAAAGGCTCTTATCGTTATAATTATGATATTCCTAACGATATAAATAGTGGTGTTGTAGTTGCAGGTATTGAAAGTGGAACAGGTGCAGCTGATTCTGACCTTAGAGAAGGAGATATAATTACAAAACTTAATGGCGAAGAAGTACAGGATTCTGCTTATTTACGTTATGAACTTTACAAATATTCTGTTGGTGATACAATAGAGATAACTTATATACGTGATGGTGAAGAACATACAACAAAAGTCGTATTAAGTAGTAGTAATGATTAGCGATTAGAAAAGGACGTGTAGTTATGAATATATTGTTACCTAATATGAATATTTTAGATAAAGTAGAGAGGGCTTCTATGTCTTCTTTTTGTAGTTTTATTAATGAGAATAAAGATAGCTTAACTGATGAACAAAAAGGATTGGTGGCAGATTATATTATTAGTAGTGTAGCTTGTCAAAAAGTAAGTTACTTAAATAAAGGTATTTATAATTTTTTAAGGAATTATTTGATGGTTAATATTGGAAATATTAATTTTAGTCTTTGTGGTGATTACGTTAAGGAGATAAGCTTAGGTAATATTAAAGCAGGACCTTTATTTAGTAGTAATTTTACTAATGAAGAGTTGTCTGAAAGATACTCAAGTAAGAAGAATAGTTGTGGAGTTTTGCCTACTAAAAATAATATGAGAAAGTTATTTATTGGTTATGGTGATAAAACAATATTTAGTGATGATATAGGGCATAGTAATAAAGATATTAGAAATGTACATATAGGTGAGTATTACTTTAATGTGGATGATATTTTAAAAGATAAAAGTAATCCTTATATTTTTAGGTTTACTAATCTTTATAAAGATGAATTGCAAATAGATGTGTTATCATTCGATAAAGATGGTAATTTTATAAATAGAGATATTTATGTTGATTATTTAGAAAGTTTAGATGGTATTAATTATAAAGTAGCAAGGCAGATACATAATGAGTTAGAAGATATTAATAATTTAGGAAGTTTAGGAAATTTAGGAAAGCTAAAATAAATATTGCATTAGTTAATTAAATTGTGGTAATATTGAGTTAACAAAATAGTAAGAAAGAAGGTAAAAGTATGGGGACTTATGTCAAGAAAGTGGACACATTTTAGAGGGGGTTTTTATAAATTTAGA
>CAMMWS010000068.1:0-5179 GCA_946500695.1 uncultured Mycoplasmatota bacterium
GCAAAGGCATCTTCTTTTAATATTCCAAGTTCATTTTCTGTATCTTCTAACATAGTCTGATATAACTCTAATTCTTTTTCTAAACTAGCTTGATATGTCTTTAAATCTGTATTTTCTATATTATAACCTTTATCTATATTAGTAAGATCTATTTGCGTATTAGATGTATTTGTTTGTTCTATCTTAGTTTCATTATTAATATTTCCTATATCTACATCTTCCACAGGCTCACTACTACTTTTAGATAAGTTGCCATTTGTAATACTTTTTTTAAACTCAGATAATACATTAGGTATATCTATTTTTATCTTATCCATAGCAAGCCTCCTCTTTTATTTACATTCTATTACTAACATTAGGCATTATACTATTTACTAACTCATTTTCTAATGAATCAACAGTACTTTTTATATTGTTAAAACTACCATCTACTACTGTTTTCTCATCTACTACTAAATTTTCCTTAACACTTACTTTTAAGTCATCAAAAGCTTTATCTAATTCTTGATATTTATTTTTAATATGATAAAGCTTATTTAATAACTGTTTATATTTTTCTTTAATTAATTCATCCTCCATAATTAGCACCTCACTAACCAATATCATCAAACATCTTAGATACTTTTTCACTAGTTGTAATATAGGTTTCCATATTCTTTTTTAAAACTAATATATTATCATCATGAATAGAAATAATAGTCTTAAATTTATTTTTAAAGTTTAAAGCCAAATTATTTAACTTATCAGAATTATCTGTTTTATAATTAAGGTTTAACGATTCAATAGATGTATTAATATCTTCAATATTTAATTGTTCATCTTTTGTCTCTACTTCTAAATTTTTAATAGTTTTAGATATTTCCTCAGTACTAAGAAAATTACCATTCATCTTTATCACCTACATAAATTCATTAATATCTGCTTCTTTTATTATCTCAATATTTATCTTGGATAACCTTAAATTAACATCTTTTTCTATTTGTTCTATCTTCTCAAAAATATTTTTTACTTTTTCTTTATCTGTCACTATTTTTTCTTTTATTTTTATTAAATCTTGTTTTTGTTTCAACAACTTATTTGCAATAGTTCCTGCACAAAAACTTAAATCTAAGTCATTATATAGGGAAACTAACTCATTAATTTCCTCCCTAAAATCATTAAACTTAGTAATTATCTTATTTTTTTCTTCCAAATTAGCTCTAATTTTATTACCAATACTTTTATATTGTTCTATTAAAAAAGTATAAATATCATTTAAAGATTTAAGTTCATTATATGTATTATTAAGTTTAATTTTTTCTGAATTTACATTCGTAAAGAAAAGTCTTGCATGAAAATCATTCCAATAACCGCTAGCCCAATTGAGCTCATTATAAATATTTAAAATATTTCCATAAAAAGATTCTATACTTTTCGTTAATAAATCATATTCTTTTTCAAGTGCTAATACATTAATTTCCATAGTATCACCTAACCATTTTCCAAATATATAAAAACTACAAAATGTAGTTTCCATATATTTAGAAAATAAATTTCTAAATAGCTTATCAAATTTATCCTTGAAGTGTGAATGCCTCAGATATTTTTCCTTCAGTATCACCATAAGCTTCAATTGTGCTTTGAATAGCAGTTTTAGTTTCTGTTGTAACATTGGTTACAACCTCATCAATTTTAGTTTTAATTTGTCCAAGTGATTCAACTAAGTTTGCTTGTTGTGAACCACCAATAAATCCAGAATTTTGAACAGCACTCTGAGCATTAGATAATGCTGATTCTGCATCTGATGCCAATCCAGGTAATTTATTAGCTACATTTTCAGCATTTGCTTTATCTATCCCTCTAACACCTCCAATGTTTTCTAAAATTACACCTGCATCGATTGTTTTAGCAGTTGGTGTAAAAGATACTGGAGAATAGCTTGACTCAGTACGAGCAGCCCATGCTTGTCCTGCACTGTTCATAGATGCAACAACGCTTTCAAAAGTACTATTAGAGCTTGTTATAATACTATCAATCGCTGGTTTAAAAGAATTAGTAAAGAATTTTTGTGCTTGTGTACAAGCCCATTTATCTTGCATTCCTCCTACAAAATCACTTTGCATCTTGTCTCCTAAAACTCCTATTAATTCCTCATAGGCAGATATAACTTTTCCTATAGATTGGTTTACAATTTCTGGATCAAATCCTGTCATACTTGATGTTGCCATTTTTCATACCTTCTTTCTTATTAATATTTGATAGTTAACCTATCTAATTAAATCATAATATATCAATACTTAACTGTCAAATAAATTTGACAATAATTTACAAAACTTATTTATCTTCGTTAAATTAATATACTAATTGTTATTTAAAATATTTGACTTATCAATTTCTTCTAATGTTTTATTTAGACTATTTATATCTTTATTTAACCTTTCAATATTTTCTAATGTAATTTTTTCGTGTTCAGTTATATCTCTTTGATAGTAATTATCCATTGCACTTGTACTATCTGGAACATAATCAAACTGTGTAATACTTTTAAATTCTGTTTCTATAGATTTAATCTCTGTAGTTAAGCTATCTATATTAACTGCAATATTTTGATTGTCATTTTTTAATGACTCTACTTTATTTATAGATTCTTGTAAATCCTGCTTATAATGTTTTATTCTTTTCCTATAAATAAGTCTTTTAATAAAATTACTAGAAGTTTCTTTAATTAACATATTCATAGTTTCTTGGTGATTTTTTTCACTAGTAATTTGACTGTTATTTTCTTCTAACTTAAAAATATATTCATTTCTCATTTTGTATTTTTCTTTTCTATTATCAATCAATTCATTAAGATGATTTTTGGAAGCGATTATATTTTTAGCTATCTTTATCTCTTCTAAAGAATTATTATATTTTTTTAGTTCATCTTGTTTTTCTAATAAGTCATTTCTAATTTCATTTTGAGAAAATCGTGTAATTACTTTAATAATATCTTCATAGGAATGTGTATCTTCAAGTAATTTATTAAGAGTTTGACTATCTTTATCATCTATATTTTCACATAATTTTAACAATAACTCAAAATTTGGTAGCTTCTCAATTAAGTTATTATTTTTATATAAATTAATAATATTCAACTGTCTTATTAAATCAGAAAATGTTTTTACGTTTTTAAAACTGGCTTTTATAATATTATAAGTTTTTTCTTCAATATTTTCCAAAGTAGCATTTTCTATTTTTTCATCTAGCACGCCTAATACATGCAACAAATAAGACAAACCCTTTATATTTAAATAATTAGGAAACAATTCCAAAAATATATTTTTATAATAACTATCCTGATAGTAATCAAAACAATCACTAAGTAAAAAAAGTAAATCAGAAACACTATGAACATTATTAATATTTAAATTAGATAATATATTATTTTTTATTTCTTCATCAGATAACGTATCACCTATAATTTTTTCTGCTTTGCTACTTGGTATTATATTATGAGTAACTTCAGACTTAATTTTATCTTTTAGCATTTTTATGTCTTCTTTACTTGTTATATCATATTTGCTTTCTTTACCGAGCGAGTCATATAAATCTATTTTAATTTTTCTAGTGTTTTCTTCATTGTCATTAAACTTTTCTACAATATTTAGTTCATTTATTATAAATTCAGCTTGGCTATAACTTAATTTTCCATCATCTGGCATAAAGATAACTAATTCAACACCAGTTGAAGCCATCATAGCATTTCTTGGCCTTACATCAAAATATCTTCTTTGATTATCATTATATATTTCTGTTTCTATATTAGCTGCTATTTCATTATGAGTAGCAAAGTCATTTCTAAGAACTTGACTATAAAATACAGACTGTCTATCGGTTATTACCCATACCCCTCTTATCCTTTTATTATTTTCATTACAATAATCAAAATAGTCTTCTGCTTTTAGTTCTAAACTCTTTTCATTTATTTTTTTAAAATCACTAGATTTTCTTCTATCTATCAGTAACCTATCATAGTTTTCTTCTGATATATAACCTTTCATTAATAAATATCTCTTCATATCAGCAGTATTTAAACCATCAAATTTTTTAAATAATATAAAAGTAGACGTAGCTAATGCATTTTTATCTCCTGTCTTAATATAATCTTCTAAATATTTTATAGCGTTTTCTTTACCACATCTTTCACTAATATCATTAAATAAATTATCTAAATTTCTATAAGTACGTGGATTCATTAATATAAAGCTACCACTTTCTTCATTCTCTTTATTGCTAGAAGCTTCTTTAATATTATTATCAATATTTTCATGCTGTTCATTAGAACTTGTATTATTAAAAATAGAATAGACTCTTTCTTTAATACCCATAGGATTTATTGCTTTCTCAAATTGACTGACTAGCCCACTTATTTTAGAATTTCCAAAAAAACGTCCTAACTCTTTAGATAATTCAGTATATGCACCATCATAAACGTACCTATCAAAAATACTTCTTATAGTATCAGGGTCATTATTTAAATAACTGTCTAATAAAATATCATTTTCACCATACAGTTCATAAAGTGCATTATCTATTCTCTCCCACAATCTTATTCCTACATCATCATAATTATAATAATAAATTTTTTGATCATAATATTTTGATGCTAAATAATCAGTTAAACATTCATTTGAAAGGATATTATTAGTGCCATCTGAATAAAGTTCAATTATTCCTGAAGCCTGTATTTCTGTTCCTTTAGAAGTTTTAATTTTTTTATTTCTAACTTCTGAAAACTTATGAAATAATTCATGTATAACATTATGCATACTTGAATTTGAAGGAAAATATACATTATGATTTTTATCTACAAAGCCAAGAACACTACTACTATGGCCCCTTTTTTTAACAAAACTTTCCCATTCATTAGCATCTATAATGTTAACATCATCAACAATACTATCAATATATGATTTTTTAAATTTTCCCTTTAAAGCTTTATAAAAAACATTCTTAACTTTTTTTGCATCCCATATATCAGCATCATCTGCTTCAGTAGCAGAAGCCATTAAAGCCCTTATATCAGATTCAAGTAATTCATCAGTAATTGAAGTAGCACTTTGTGCAATACTTTTAGCTACATTATCAACATTTTCATTATAAGAACTATTTATTTTATTAACATCACTAACTACACCATCTTTATCTACACTAAAGA
>CAMMWS010000069.1:0-4798 GCA_946500695.1 uncultured Mycoplasmatota bacterium
CCTGAAAAAAAGAATGCTGAAAATTTACTCAGCACCCTTTAATGTCGAAGAACCATTATTCTGTTCTTTTTAGTGTGAGAAAAAATAATAAAGGAGAGAAGTGAAAAATGAAGAAAAAAGAAAATATTATAATAATAGTAGTGTTAGTAGTAATGATACTAGCGATAGTAGGAGTAAGTTATGCTGCTTTTAGTTATGGTAGAACAGGATCTAAAGTAAACTCTATAACTACAGGTTCTATTACAATGACTTATAAAGAGACAGATAATACTATAAGTTTAAACGGAGCTTTACCAACAACAGATAAAACAGGAATGGTAAGACTAAATCCTGGAGAGTACTTTGACTTTAGTGTAAGTAGTGAAATAACAGGTGATGTAAATATCAACTATGAGATAAGTGCTAAAAAAGAAGATGGAAATACTATAGGTGGAGAATATATAAAGTTATATCTAACTAGATTAACAGATGATGGAGAAGAAGAAGCTTTAATGGTACCTGAGACATATAATGAAGAGAGTAGTGCTAATGATTATACAGGAAGACCAGTAAATGAGATGAGTTTATATACAAGTAGTATGAACTCTAGTGAATCTAATAATTATAGATTAAGAATGTATGTAGATGAGAGTTATAATCCCCAGGGAGATGGAGGAGGATTAACATTTAGTGTAAGAATAAATGTGTATGGAAAAGCAGGAGATAAGTATGTACCTCTAACTACACAGAAGATATTAGAAGATAATGAGTTACAAGAAGAAACAACTAATATGTTTAACTATGCAAGTAATGGAAGTTATATAGCATCAATTACAGAGGAAGGCCCTCAATATGGAAGTGAACCTAGTCAAGTGACTAATGGACTATATAGTATGAATGATGAAGATGGTGTTAGTTATTATTATAGGGGAGCGGTAACAAATAATAATGTTCAATTTGGAGAATATGCAAGTGATTATTATGTGTATCAAGGTAAAGTTGGTGGTTCTCGTTATTATCAGAGTGAAGCAAGTTGTCAGAGAGAAGGTAACAGTACTTGTACACAAGTAAAGCTAGCATCCCAAGGTGATAAGATGTACTGGAAGATAGTGCGAGTAAATGGAGATGGAAGTTTAAGACTAATCTATAATGGTGTAAGTACTAATCCAACAAATGCTGATTTAGTATCATCTTCTGCAATAGGGCTAACTCCTTATAATTTAGAGGGTAATGATCCTAAATATACAGGATATACCTACGATAATGGAACAGATTCATTTATAAAGAAAGAAGTAGATACATGGTATAGTAATAGCTTAGGAAGCAGTAGTTATGATAGTAAAGTAAGTAGTGGAAGATTCTGTAGTGATAGTAGTGGTTATAGAGAAGAAACAATGTTAGGAGGAAATGTCTTTGCAAGTTTTGATAGATTAGGCTCAGCTTTTGGAAAGTTAGCGGGATTAGAAATGCAGGAGAATGTTACACCAACGTTAAAGTGTTCATCAACAGAAGAGACATATGGAGGAAGTTATAGACTAAAAGCAGGATTAATAACAGCAGACGAGTTAGTATTAGCAGGAGAGTCTTGGATGGTAGCAGGTAATAGTTATTTGACATATAAAGGAAACTTTAATATTGATTATGGCTTTTATACTATGTCTCCATTATGGTTATTAGATGAGACTGGCTTTCTTTATAGTCAAAGCCGCGGATTATCAAGCTCTTCTATAATTGATGATCATGTTTCTCTATTAAGACCAGTTATCAATGTGGCTACTGAAAACGGATTTACCTCAGGTGATGGGACTTCAGAAAATCCTTACATAATACAAGCTGAATAGGAGTGAAAAACTCCTTTTAATTTGGACTTTAAATTTACTATGAATACCATTATAATAATAGCAGGAGTTGATAAATGTGAATGTACTTGTAACAGGTAGTAGTAGAGGACTTGGTAGGTCTATTATCTTAGAATATGCTAAGAATGGTTATGATGTAGTTATTAATTATAATAACAGTAAAGAAGAAGCTTTTGAGTTAAAAAGTTATGTAGAATCCAATTATAAAGTTAAAGCTTTAGTAATTAAATGTGATATATCTAAAGAAAGTGAGATTGATTCTATGATAGAAGAAATTTATAAAGAGTTTGGTCATCTTGATATCTTAATTAATAATGCTTCAATTGACTTAGATCAAGACTTTACTCTAAAGACTAAAGAAGACTTTATGAAAACATTAGAAGTTAATCTTGTAGGAACTTATCTATTATCTAAAAAAATAGGACTTAAAATGTTAGAAAGAAAGACTGGTAATATTATTAATATTTCATCTAATAATGGACTTGATACACCATATCCAGAGTCTATTGATTATGATGCTTCTAAAGCAGGAGTTATTTCTTTAACTCATAACCTTGCTAATTATTTCGCTCCTTATATTAGAGTAAATACTATTTGCCCTGGTTGGATTAATACTGATATGTCTAAAAAAATAAGTAATGAATTTAAAGAAGAAGAACTTAAGAAAATACTACTAGGTCGTTTTGCAGAGAAGGAAGAAATTGCAAATCTTGCCTATTTTCTTGGAACTGATAAAGCTAGTTATATAAATGATTCTATTATTAGAATAGATGGAGGTGTTAGAAGATGAGTGAAGAATTAATTAAAAAAGTAGATTTAAAGATTAAAGATGAACTAAGTAAGATAGATGAATTAGAAAGAATAAATAGTGAGAAAGTAATGGATGCTTTTATAAAAGAACAAGTCGCTGAAACTGATTTTAATTCTACTACTGGCTATGGTTATAATGATGTAGGACGTGATAAGATAGAAAAGATATATAGTGATATCTTTAAGAGCGAAGATGCCCTTGTTCGTAATCAGTTTATTTCTGGTTCTCACGCCTTAACTGTCGCTTTCTTTGCCCTTCTTCGTCCAGGAGATACTCTTTTAAGTATAACTGGTAAACCATATGACACTATGGATGAAGTAATAGGACTTATAGATAATCCTTCATCATTAAAAAGTTTTGGTATCAATTATATGCAAGTAGACTTAATTGATAATGACTTTGACTATGATAAAATTAAAGAAGTTATTACTAATAATAAAATTAAAGTAATAGAAATTCAAAGATCTAAAGGATATTCTACTAGATGTAGTCTTACTATTGAAAAGGTAGAATCTGTTATTAAATTTATTAAGTCTATAAATAAAGAAATAATTATTATGATTGATAACTGTTATTGTGAATTTGTTAGTACTAAAGAACCAATAGAAGTAGGAGCAGATATTGCTGTTGGTTCCTTAATTAAGAACTTAGGAGGAGGAGTGGCTCCTAATGGTGCATACATCGTGGGTAGGAGTAATCTTATTAACGCCTGTGCTGAACGCTTAACTCTACCAGGAGAAGGAAAAGACGTAGGAGCGTCCCTTGGTATTAATAAGCAAATATTACAAGGCCTATTTATGGCTCCATCAGTAGTTGCTTCATCTTTAAAAACAGCCATATTTACATCTTGCTTACTTGAAGAATTAGGTTATAGTGTTGAACCAAAATATAATGAAGAACGTGCAGACATAGTTCAAAATATTATCTTTAATAATGAAAAAGCCTTAATAAAATATACACAAGGTATTCAAATGAATTCCCCAATTGATTCTAACTCTTTACCAATTCCTGATGATATGCCAGGATATACCGATAAAATAATTATGGCTAGTGGTTCCTTTACTCAAGGATCATCTATAGAATTATCTTGCGATGGCCCTCTAAGAAGTCCTTATATTGCTTATCAACAAGGTTCCCTAACTTATGCTTATGGCCGTCTTGCCGTTATTAAAGCTGTTTCTAATTTAAAGTCATAAAAGTAAAGTCTCCCTCATAAAGTGTAATAGTAAAAGGGAGGAAGCAAATGATTAATAAACAAAATTTATGGTTTTTAACTCTTTTTAGTCTTATATTAGTTCTTAGTGTTTATTATATAACTATGCCTAATGACTTACTTATCGCTAGTAATTCTACTAACCAAGAAGAACAAAAAGAAAGTACTGATACAGAAGACCAAGATACTATTAGCGATGTAGATGTAGGTGAAGCTGACAGTCTAACTGCTTTAAGAGTGAGTTTAGATGAAGAACGCGATAAAGAAAAAGAAGAACTAAAAACAACAATGACTAATGAAGAATCTACTACTGATGAAAAAAATAATGCTTATGAACAATTAAAATATCTATCTGTAATAGAAGGAGAAGAAGAAAAATTAGAAAAATTAATAAAAGAAGAACATAAAATTGATAGTTTTGTTAAAATAGATAATAACACTATTACTGTAGTAGCTGCTAAGAAAAAGCATGATGTTACTCTTGCCAATAACATCATGAGAACTATTCAAGGAGAATATGATACTAAAAAAACTATAACAGTTAAATTTGAAGGAAACTAGTTCTTTTATCTACAACAAATATTCCTTTTTTCATAAACTACTATTGAAAGCTTCAAGAATTATGGAAAGGGGATAATTATGAGAGGAATACTAACAACAAGAGAAAAAGAAGTCTTTGAACTTTTAGTAAATGGCCTTACTACTAAAGAAATAGCAGAGTCTTTAAAAATAAGTGAAAAAACAGTTAGAAATCATATATCAAATGTTATGCAAAAGCTCGGTGTTAAAGGAAGAGCTAATGCTGTTATAGAACTATTAAAATTGAATGAAATTGCTTTATAAAAAGTACTAAACAAGTACTTTTTTTTATATATAAGGAAAGTTTCTACAATACTCTAGGTAATTTAGATGAGATAATTACAACTATCTAATCAA
>CAMMWS010000070.1:0-4768 GCA_946500695.1 uncultured Mycoplasmatota bacterium
ATTATCAATTCCTTGTATCAAATTATTGTCTACCAACACTATTTGACAAAGAACCCTTATTTCATTGTTGGCAAAACATTTATAGAATTAGCAATTTCAATTAGTTCATCTTGACTCATAACATCACTTACTAAATAATAATTAATGCCACCTGATGTAAAATTAACAGAATTATCTGAAAGTACTCCTAAACTATCCATAAACATAACAGGTTCACCCATTGTTGGGATAACTGTAAATTCATCCATTGTTTTAACTGTCTCTTCTACAAGTAAGAATGGTTTATCACCAGAAAATGTAAGAATAACTCGCTCTCCATCAGTCATATCTACTTTCTCTTCACTTTCAAGTTTTGTTCCTTCAGGTAACACCATAGGATAAATAACATCATCTATCGCACTAGTCTCTATCGCTTCTTCTTCCAAGTTAACCGTACTCATTATCTCTTCCAAGTCAAAATAATTATCTTTAAAACTTGGACTAAAATCAATATCATTAACTTTCAAAGTCATACTAGGAACTTCATCACTATCTAAAACAATTGCCTCAGTTAAATTTAAACCTTCATCAAACGTAACTTTTTGTTTAGTCAAATTCCTATTATTAGGATAATTAACACTACTAGTAAAAATATAGCTTTTATCATTTTTTTCAAAAGTTCTTTCATCATCATTTGAAATATCATTTATTATAGACTGTAATAAATAAATTTGTGAATTATTATAAGGAAAATCACTTTGGAATTTAAAACTTTTATTTAAACTAGGTGTTAAAACCCTGACACACGAGAGTTTAACCTTTTTATATTTTTTTTAAAGCCTCTTATGGCTTAGTCCTCTTTAATTTCAAAATCTAATAACCCGTTACATACATCTTCATATACATCTTGTGAATACTTGATTGTATCAATTAAATATTGTTTATCATTATCATATTCTTTTAAACCTCTCATATAATAAGGTCTATCTTTATCTAGTATAATAAATGGCATAATATTGTTTTTCAAACACTCTTTAAACATTATCATTCTGCCAACACGACCATTGCCATCTCCGAAAGGGTGGATTCTCTCAAACCTAACGTGAAAATTAATTATATCTTCTAAAGTAACTTTCTTTAATTTTAAATATTCAGTAAGTAACTCATCAATATCTTTTTCCACATCTTTAGGGTCGCTTGTTTTAATGACGTTTACTATTCCTATTATATTAGGAACTACTTTAAAGCCCCCAACATTATATCTAGGATCATCTTCATCACTAGTATTTCTCTTTAAAATTTTATTCATCTCTATCATCATTTCTTTTGAAAGAGGTTTATCTACATTATCTAACATATAATCAAATAACTTAAAATGATTTTTAGCTTCTGTTAAATCATCTAATTTAATAACATCATCACTCTTTGGAATAAAACTAGAAGTATCAAATATTGCTTCTGTTTGTTCTTCTGTTAATCTACTTCCCTCTATCTTATTAGAATTATAAGAAAAATTAACTTGTGAAAAATGATAAATATTTCCCTTAAATTTAGATTCTTTTTGTTTGATTAATTCGTGTTTGATTTTTTGTACGTCCATTTACCTCACATCCTTATTATATTATACTAGCCTAAACTTATAATAAATATCGATATTTTTATCTTCATCAATTTCGATTCTATCAATAAGTGTAGTAATGAGAGCCCTAGTAGGTTTTTCTAACTTTAAAAACTCTTCTATTTTTTGTGCATAGTATTTATCATCGGTAACATTTGTATTTTCGAGATTTTTTACCTGCTCTTTATAAAGTTTAATTTCCTTTTCCTTATTCTTTATATCAAGAGTAAAGTTATTATATGTTCTTTTATACATTTCTAAAGTTATATTACCATCTAATTTATCATTATAGCAAACATCAATTTTTCGTTTTAAATTTTCTATCTCGTTATCTAACTTATTAATTTCATAAAGTATTTTGTTCTTTTTATTTTTTAATTTATCAGAATTTTTTAAAGCGTTTTCTAACATATTAGTATTAATATATTTCTTGCACATTCGCCTTAACTCTTTTAAAACAATTTCTTCAATTTCAAAATACTTCACACTATGAGGAGTACATACTCCTTGATGTTTTCTTTTAGCCCAGTAATTACAATTACCATATATTCTAGTAACTTCTCCATATTTTTTAGTTACACGGTTTTGAGCTCTAAAACCAAAAGTATGACCGCACTCTTTACAAAAAATAAGTCCACGAAGTAATAAACTATTAGTAATGCCATCTCCTTTAAAACGATTTTTATTGCTTTTAAACATATTCTGTACTAATTCAAAAGTTGCCTTATCTACAATAGCTGGTACAGCATTTTCACATACAATCCAACTATCTTCTCTTGTATGAATACGTTTTTTAGATTTATAATTAATCTTCTTTTGTTTGCACTGAGTAAGATTTCCAATATAAGTTGGACAGCAAAGTATATCTCTTACTGTTCTCGTAGCCCAAACTCCATAATGATAATTATTTTGTCCTATCTTCATATTTTTATGTTGACTAGGAGTTGGTATTTTCTCATTTGTTAAAGTATCACATATTGTTCCAAGTGATGAACCATTTGCGAACATATTAAATATTCTTCTAACAACTTTAGCAGCCTCTTCATCGATTACTAACTTATGTTTATCTTCTTCACTCTTCTTATAGCCATAAGGAGCATAAGCTCCAACAAACTGACCATTTCTTTTTTTAGTATATAAAGAACTTCTTAACTTATTAGATATATCTTTAACATACATATCATTAAAAGCACTTTTAAATACTAACATATCATTAGCAGAAGAATTTTTTGCAGTATCAATTCCATCATTAACAGCTACATACCTAATTCCATGTTCTGGAAAATACTTTTCAACATAATAGCCAAACTCAATATGATCTCT
The DNA here is from genome assembly GCA_946500695.1 of uncultured Mycoplasmatota bacterium. GTDB lineage: Bacteria > Bacillota_I > Bacilli_A > RF39 > UBA660 > Onthousia. The sequence continues at coordinate 2,921 of CAMMWS010000070.1, forward strand.
TCCAAGTCTTGATGTATCTTTAGTAATAATCATATTGATTTTTTTATCTTCGCAGTCTTTAATCATTCTTTTAAAGCCATCTCTATCAAAAGTTGTTCCAGAAACTCCGTCATCGACATACTCATCTACAAAGAGTAAATTATTATCTCTAATGTAATTTAAAAGCAAATCTCGTTGCGTCGATATACTACCACTTTCACCTAACCTCTCATCTTCTCTAGATAATCTTAAATATATTCCTACCTTATAGTCGTCCGTTATCATAACATCTCCTCTATAAGTCTAAGATTATATCCGTATCTATTATATCATTAAATTTTAAATCTTCGTCTAAAAAAGATAAGAAAAATGAACTAATTAGTTCGTCTAAAGTAAGTGCTTTATCATCAAATATATTATTTACCTTATATTTGTCCATATTCCACCTCATTAAATGTATATGAGGCACGTCTTAAAATATTTTGTCTTGTTTTGCTATCTATATTAATTTCTCCTTTCCTTATATTATTAATAAAAATTCCTCATAATAAATTCAAATCCTTTCTATTTATATTCACTTAACATTTCTTCCATTTTCTTTTGTTCTTCTAAAGTTGCAGGTGTACTTTCACACCTATTTCCATCCCAAATTAAAACACCATCATCATCTTCTCTGATATGTGGTGCTTTTTTGCCTTTTATTATTTCTTCCGAATTGTTTGCTACATCAGTAACAGTAATAAAACTTTGTATCTTTTTATTTTTATCGATATAAGAGTTTAAATAACCCTTAATGTAAATCTTATTACCTTTTATAAAATAATCTTTATAAATATGATAAAGCTCTCTTGCTATATTTAAACTAACATATACATTTTTATCTTCCTTAGTAGTATATTTTCTTGTAGTAATACCAAACTTAATGTATTTATCATTCGTATCAGTAACAGCATTAATAATTCCTGATATTAATACTTTATTAAAATTTATATCATTATTCATTAATCAGATCCTTTCTATTTTTGCTTTTTAAATATAATTAAAGTAATTTATTTTATATTTTTATTTATTCTTTATTATATGGTGGAAATATATTTCTAGTGGGCTAGCAGTTTTCTTCTACACCTATGGAAGTATTTTTCCATCCCGTTTCTGTAACATATAATTTTCTAGTATGATTAATATATTCTATTTTAATTAATCCCTCTTTCTTTAACTTTGCTAAAGCTGATGTTATCGTTCTTTTAGATACATTAATTCTTTTAGCCAAATATTCATTACTGGCAAAGCAGTCATTTCCTTTATAATTTAAAGAGCAAATCATTCCCATTACAAGTTTTTCTGTTGAGTTCAAATTTTTATTTTCACAAACGATGTTAGGAACAATTATATATTTCAAGCTATATCATTCCTCACATCTCCATTGTTCTATCTAATTCTTTTGTTTCTTCTTCATAAACTACATTTTTATTTTCTTTATCATAACTAAAATATAATACTTCATCATTTTTATCAGTGACTTTTATTTTATTACTATCTACTAAATAAATCTTAAATTCACTAACATCAAGATTATTCTTTAAATAATCTAAAATATAAAATTGTGATATAGTATCAACATTACTTTTTAAAATATCTTCATCGTTAAGTCTTTTCAAGTAATCATTCTCCTTTCTTTTTAGACAACAAAAAAACCTGTATTCACTACAAGTACTCCATCAAAACAGCAATATTCCCCATAGGGCTTATTTTAAATCCTCCCTTTAGGATTATCTTTAATTCATCTTATTCTCATAAGATAGGTACTAACATAAGCCTTATATCTTACTGTACCTTACTTAACTAACGCTTGGTAGCTCTTTAGTTAAG
>CAMMWS010000071.1:0-4623 GCA_946500695.1 uncultured Mycoplasmatota bacterium
ATAATGAAAGATTTTTATAAAACATGGAATGAAAATAAATATATAAATCTTTTAAAACAATTTAACTTACCTACAGATAAATTAATAAAAGATTTTTCAAGTGGTATGAGAATGAAATTAAAAATTGCAACTGCAATATCTCATAATCCTAAACTTTTAATATTAGATGAACCAACAAGTGGTCTCGATCCTATTGTAAGAAATGAAATATTAGATATTTTTAGAAAATATATTGAAGAAGATGAAACAAGATCAATATTATTATCAACACATATTACAACAGATTTAGAGCATATATCAGATTATATAGTATTTATAGAAAAAGGAAAAATAATTTTTGATTTACCAACAGATGAATTGCTTGAAAACTATGGAATAATTAAGTGTAGTAGAGAGGATTTTATTAGATTAGATGAAAAAGATTATATTGCTTATAAAAAAGGTAAATATCAATATGAAGTATTAACAAATGATAAGAGTGCTATTAGAAGCAAATATAATATTTCAACTATTGATAAACCATCTATTGAAGATATAATGTTATTCTATATAAAGGGGGAAAAATAATTATGATAAAAGGATTATTGAAAAAAGATTTATATAATTTAGCAACCTATAAGACATCATTGATTATAATAATTTTATTCTGTGGTATTGCAATAATTGGAACAGATGCTGTTACTATTGCACCAACTGTAATTTGTGCAATAGTAGGTATGATCTCACTTTCTACCTTTAGTTATGATGAAATGTCAAAGTCTAATAGATACATTTTGACATTACCAACTAATAGAAAAGAGTTAGTAAGAGAAAAATATATTTTAGCAATAGGTGCAACTATATTAGGTGGGATATTGGGAATGGTACTAACTATAATAGTTGTAAATATTATGAATTATTTAAGACCTGAAAATATAATAAATCTTGATTACCAAAGTTTAATTATAGCAACTATGGGAGGTATATTTGCAATCTCTTTTATACAATCAGTTCAAATTCCTAGTATGTATAAATGGGGAGCAGAAAAAGGAAGAATCCAAATGTTCATATTAGTTCTTATTATAGTTGCAATAATTGGAGGAATATACTTTTTAATAAACAAAGCCAATATCAATATAGATATGGAAATGTTAAATAATTTTATAACTAGATTTGGTCTAATAATATTAATTGTTAGTACAATAATTATGTATTCAATATCATATAAGATTGCATATAAAATATATAAAAATAAAGAAGAATAGCTTATAATCTGCAAAAGCAGTTTATATATAAATGTAGCAACAATGATCTGGTTAAAGAATTTTAAGGAGGAATGAATATGAACAGAAAGTTATCTTACAATGGTAAAGAATTGCACCAAATGTCAGTTGATGAATTGAAAGCACAGCTGAAAATTAATCAATTAAGATTAAAAGAAAGGGCTATATGCTTCCTTTTAGGAGCTTTGATACTGGCGTTTGTGCATCCAGTTTTAGCAGTTATTCCAATAGCGATACTATTGCTTACGAGATATTGGTTATTACAAAATAATCACGAGATACAAAACGAAATAAACAGAAGATAACTAGAGTTCAATATACAGCTGATTAAGGTTGTATATGTTGCTACATGCAGAAAAATAAGTGGAGGTAATTGTTGAAAAATAGTTGCCTCCACTTTCTAATATTACAGACTTTTATTACAAAACTGTAATTTTATTTTAGATACAAACTTGCTATAATTTAATTAACAAGAAAAATTATATTTTAGATTTTAGTGTTTATACTAAAGTTGAGAAAGGAGTTCTTTATGAAAGAAGTGTTAAAAATAGAGAATTTAAAGAAATACTATGGGGTAAATACAAATATAACAAAGGCTGTTGATGGTATTTCATTTAGTGTTTTAGAAGGCGAGTTTGTTGCAATAATGGGAGCTTCTGGAAGTGGAAAGACTACATTACTTAACTGTGTTTCTACAATAGACACGGTAACAAGTGGACATATTTTTGTAGATAATAGAGATATAACAACAGTCAAAGAAGATGATTTAGCAGATTTTAGAAGAGAAAATTTAGGCTTTATTTTTCAAGACTTTAATTTATTAGACACATTAACAATAGAAGAAAATATTTCATTATCACTTATCATAAATAATGAAAATACAAACAAGGTCGATGAAAAAGTTAAAAATATTGCCGATAAATTAGGAATTAGTGATATTTTAAAGAAATTTCCTTATGAAGTATCAGGAGGTCAAAAGCAAAGATGTGCTTGTGCAAGGGCATTGATCAATAACCCAAAACTAATATTGGCAGACGAACCAACTGGAGCATTAGATTCAAAATCGTCAAGACTTTTGTTAGAAACAATGGATGAAATGAATAATAAACTGAAAGCAACAATTTTAATGGTTACACACGATTCTTTTAGTGCTAGTTTTTGTAAAAGAGTATTATTTTTAAAAGATGGTAAGATTTTTAATGAGATTATAAAAGGCGAAAAAACAAGAAAAGAATTCTTTAATGAGATATTGGATATGCTTACACTTCTAGGAGGTGATGTAGGTAATGTTAAGTAAATTAGCATTTAGAAATGTAAAAAAAAGTATAAAAGACTACATCATTTATTTAATAACAATTACTATATCATTTTCTCTAATATTTGCACTAAATTTAGTATCTAGTTCAGAAGCAGTAATAGAATTATCAAAAGGGCTAGATAGATTTGCATACCTTTTATATGGAATAAATGCAATAGTAATACTGGTTATCAGTTATCTAATAAATTATACAACAAAGTTTATGTTTCAAAAGAGAAGTAAAGAGTTTGGTATGTATATGTTATTAGGAATCAAAAAGAAGAAGATAACAAAAATGTTTTTATTAGAAAACTTATTGATAGGTTTAATTGCATTATTAATTGCAATTCCTATTGGTTTTTTAGCAAGTCAGTTTGTGTCGATGGTAATTGTTAGCCTACTAGGATTGCCACAAGCAATATTTATTGAATTGAATTTAACATCTATTGGTTTATTAGTTTTATATTTTGTAATTATATACATTTTAGTTTTGTTTAGAGCAAATAGAAGAATGAAAAAAATTAGCATACACGAACTACTTTATTTAGAAAAACAAAACGAAGAAAAGATAATGAAAAAGAAAAATCACCGTACAATAATATTTATTATAAGTGTTATTCTAGGAGTTTTAGGACTATATATTTGGAACTCACAGTTCAAATTAGAACAAATGTCAAATCAAACAGCACCAATGTATTTAGGTTTAAGTATGCTTCTAATTATAATAAGCATATATGGAATAATGATAAGTGTAGCAGACTTTATTTTGTCAGTAGTTTTAAATAATAAAAAAATAAAATATAGTAAAGATAATTTGTTTGTAGCAAGATGTTTTTCATCAAAAGCACGAACCATGGGATTTACATTAGGAACATTGTCAATGTTAATTACATTTACTTTATTCTTTTTAAATGTATCAAGCATAAATAAGGGATTATATGATTATCAAATAAATGTGGAAGCACCTTATGATATATCAGTTGCAAATAGTAAAGAGAATTTACCAAAATTTTTAGAAGTTATAGATGAAGATTATACAATAGAAAATGAATATATTTATGATATATATGTAGATAAAACAGCAAGTATATTAAGCACCGAAGCAGGTTATGATTATACAAGTGAAGATAATAGGTATGATCCAGTAATAAAATTAAGTGATTATAATGAGTTACAAGAATTGAGAAATTTAGATACAATTACTTTAAATGATGATGAATATAGTATAATAACGGATGCATCAGGGAAAGCATATATAAATGAGCTTGATTCAACAAAAGAAATAACAATGTCAAATGGAGTAAAATTAAAACAAAAAGAAATACTTACAGAAGGATATTGGTTAGGACTTGCAAATTCAACTTATACAATTATTGTGCCAGACGATAAAATAAATAATCTTGAAATAGAAGATAGTCATTTAGTTGTAAATACAAAAGAAGATACAAGTGTAGAATTTGAAACAAAAATAGAAGAAAAAATGGAAGATTATATAAGCTACATAAATGGCAAAGGAAAAAAAGTTATAGAGCATTACAAAATTTCAGTTAGAGGAGCACTTATAGAAGAAACAAATACAATGACAACTATTATATGTTCAATATGCTTATATATGGCATTTATATTTATTGCGTCAGTTGGTACAATACTTGCAATTCAAAGTTTGACAGATTCGACAAAGTACAGATATAGATATGATGTATTAAATAGATTAGGGGTAAAGAAAGAAAAGATATATAAAACAATAAGAAAACAATTATTAGTGCTATTCGGATTACCTATAATATACCCAATAATAATTAGTTTTTGTTTAATAACATCAATAAATAATGTTTATAAAACATTATTAGCAAATGATTATATATATTTGTCATATTATTTAGAAGGTTTAGCAGTATTTTTAGTAATTTATATAATTTACTATATAGCAACATATTTTGAATTTAAAAGAATTTTAAAGGAAAGCTAGAATTAAACTAGCTTTCTTTTGACAAAATATAGTATAATATTAAGATAGTGTAAAGTAATCTATGAAAAAATAGATTATGAAAATATTATCTAGGA
>CAMMWS010000072.1:0-4458 GCA_946500695.1 uncultured Mycoplasmatota bacterium
TTTTTATTTTGTAAAGGTTTCTTTCATAAATCTCCACACTTTGGAAACACTATCTTTTTAAAAGAGAATTTTGACAATATTTAATATTTATGATACTATGAATACGTAAAGAAAATTTACATATTATAAAAAAGGAATACCTAGCATTGGAGTGTTAGGTACTATCCAAATAAAAGTGTTTTTTAAGAAAGTACCTACTCTAAGGAGTTGGTACTATTCTTATTAATGTAAATATCAGAGAGATGATTACAAAAACAAGAGAGAATATTATGTAGCAAAGGAATTTTTCCATTTTTCTCATAATTCATCTTTCTCTTTTCATAATTTAAAAATATAGTAAAAGGAGATAGTACCTAACTAACTATATATTCCATTGATAATGTAACATATATATTAAAATAAATCAATCGAACAAGATACATTTTTTATTAAAAATACGTTCGTTAAATTTTCTTGAAAATAGATAAAAAATATGTCTTTTAGTATCTCTTTTTTCACTGTTTTCTTTTATCTCTTTTAAATACTCATATTCTTTTTCTTCTAAATGATGTCTAGCTTCACTAAATGTCATACCGGCTCTCATAAGCTTTACTTTTTTACCTTTTGGTACGTTTAGAAACATTGAATGCTCTCCACTACCAATCATTACTTTAACATTTTTTATTTTAGATTTTTTCATATTGTAATTCTCCTTTTGTTATATATTACCATATTTTTTTAAACAATTAAACTCTTCTTACATAGATTATATTGGTGATATGATGAATAAAATTGATTATGAGTTTTATAGTTTAATTAAGAAGTTAGAATTAATGAGTAAAGAAGAAGTCTATTTAAATATTAAGAATAGATATTTAAGTCTTAATGAAGAGTTAAGAGGTAATATTGAAACTTTTCTTAATAGCTTTAACTACTGGGGTAAGTTAGATTATATTAATAATGACTATGAAGAGATAAATAACATAGTTAATCTTCTAAAGGATAATTTAACTGATTTAGTAGTACTTTATCAGAATTTAAAAGATTATAAATCTAAAAAGATATTACTAGCAATACTTAGAAATTATTATTACTATGATTTTACGATGTTACATGAAGTTATAGATACTTGTTATAAACATTACTTTGATCCTGATTTAGTTAAAACTACTAAAGATACAATTTATGTAGATGTAGGTAGTTATATAGGAGATAGTGTTGATGACTTTTTAGATACTTATTTAGAAGAATATAAGAAGATTTATTGTTATGAAGTTACTGACTCTTCAGTCTCTACTTTAAAAGATAAGTTTATCTTTAATGAAGATATTATTATAAGAGATAAAGCCTTATATAGTAAACCTACTACTTTAAGTCTTAATACTAGTAATGTCGATAATTCTGCTAATACTATTAGTGATGATAAAGGTAATATTGAAGCGGTTACTTTAGATGACGATATAAAAGAGAAAGTAGATATTATTAAAATGGATATTGAAGGAGCGGAAGTTAAAGCTTTAGAGGGAGCTAAAAAGCATATTAAGAATGATAGCCCTACTCTATTAATATCTATTTATCATAGTTTTGATGATTTAATTAGAATACCCAAATTGATTAAGAGTTTTAATAAGAACTATAACTTTTATTTAAGATATTATGGTGGTAATATTTTTCCTACGGAAATTGTTTTAATATGTAAGAAGAAAGGAAATAACTAGCTATATTTCTTTTTTATTGTAAAGAAACTGTCATATATTTTAATATTTATCCATAAAGGTGTTTGTTGTGATAAAATTAAGATAAGGAGATGATTTTAATGAATGATACAAATATGTTAAAAGAAATTAGAGAAATTACAGCATTAGAAAACTGTATAGAAAAAAATAAAGATGTAATACCTACTATTGCTAAAGAAATTAGAGAATTTAATCCTAAAAACTTTATGATAGTAGCAAGGGGGACTTCTACTCATGGAGGTATATTTGGGAAATATTTCTTAGAACTACACTATAAAAAACCAGTAGAAATGGCAGATCCATCTATATTTACTGTTTATGATAGTAATATGGATTTATCAAATACGGTTGTTATTGCTATTTCTCAGTCAGGTAAAGGCTATGATGTTAGTACTGTTTTAAAGAAAGCGAAAGAAAGCGGAGCTTACACTTTTGCTATTACTAATAATCCTGATTCATTAGTGGCAGAGGCTACTGATAAACATATCTTTAATGAGATTGGTGAAACTAATGCTGGCGCTGCTACTAAAGGATATACTACTACTTTATATATCTTAACTAAACTAGCTTTATGTTTAAGTGGTGAAGAAAATAGTTTTGATGATGCGAAATATATTGAAGCAGTTAAAAGAGCTTTAGATCTTTATGATAATGTTAAACCTATGGCTAAAGAATTGATTTCTATGGAAACGGGATTTTCTATTGCTAGAGGTTATAGTTACTCTCTTGCTAAAGAATTTGCTTTAAAAGTTATGGAAACCCTTCTAGTTCCAGTTATTCCATATAAAGCTAGTGAATTCTGCCATGGACCACTCGCCTCAACTAGTCCTAAAACTCCAGTAGTTTTATTTGCAGTAGATGATAAAACTAGCGAAGATATTAAAAGAGTTGTTACTTATTTAAAAGATACAAAAGCTAAGACTTATGTAGTTACTAATGATAAGGAAATTGCTGATATAGCAGATATGGCTATTATGATAGATGAGTCTGAAAGTATTTATGCCTTTTATCAAGCTGCTATTGTAATGCAATTATTATCTTGTGAAATGGCCTTTACTAAGGGAACTTATCAAGACCATGTACCTGTGTTGAAGGGAAGAACTAATACATTTTAGATATATTAAAAGTGAAGAAAACTTAATCTTAATTTTTATCAACCACCCTGCACTGAAAGTACAGGGTTTGGTGTGAGGACTGGAACTCCTTCTATGCTAAAGCATACTATTGTCATCATTTACAAATATATCTTCTATTCCATCCTTTTGATTTTCAATATATTCTTCTATAGTTTGTCTAGTTACTTGTCCTACACTCCTACAAAAATATCCTGTCGCCCACATATGTTGTCCCCAAAATTGCTTCCTTAATTTTGGAAATTCCTCTTGCAATTTTTTAGAGCTTCCTCCTTTTAGATATTGCATTACCTGTGCTACTGACAAGGTTGGTGGAATACTCAACAACAAATGCACATGTTCTGGTTGTATATTACCTCTTATTATTGTTATTCCTTTTGCCGAACAACCTTGCATCAGTAGCTCTTTTAATCTATACGCAATTTTGTATGTTAATATTTTCTTTCTATATTTTGTTATCCATACTACATGTATTTGCAAATAATACTGTGTGTGGGCTCCTTTTTGCATCTTTCTCACCTCTGTTTTATCTTACTACTTTTTATTCACAAAGGCTAGTCCTCAAAGGATTTATGTAACTGAAAGTCAATGGATATTATCCGCCAGTGCCTAGCATATTATAGATAAACACATTAAAAAAATTAATTATTATGATATAATTAAATCATTAGGGAGGTTAATTATGAAATTTTGTAAAGAATTAAATGAGTTAAAAGAAATTAATAGCCAATGCTTAGCTGAAATAAGCAATCTTGAAGAGCAAGAAAAAAGCGAATTAACAAAAATTAGAGATAAATATTCGAAATTAAAAAAAACTAAATACCAAGAGATAAGTGAACACAATAAAAGTATAGATTCATATCATCAAATATTAGAAACATATTCATTTTTTAATGCAGAAGACATAGGTAATATAATTGCTAGTCTAATTAGAATCTTTGAGGGAATTGATTATGTTTACAAGGATACTTATTATTATCAAAAAGAAGTACAATTTGCATTTGGTAGTAGAGAAGAAATACCAACTCGCGATGAGCTTAAAATAATTATAGCAGAAGAAGACGAAATGAATTTATTTTATGATTATTATGAATATCACGTTAATTCACTAATAGAAAGTGATAAAGCTATTGTTTTAAGTAATACCAAAGCCAAAGATAACCAAATTCAATTTTATGTTGCAAATACAATAACACATTCTTTAGAACCACGTATAAAATTTGGCAAATTTACTTATGTTAAAGATTTTATTGATGAATTAATTTCATATAAGATTGAGAAAAAGTCAAAAACTATTTCATCTGAAGAATTAGAAAATATAGAAACAGATTTTATTACATCAAGGCTTGAACAAATTGAAAAAAACTATCATATAGTAGAAGAACAACAAGAAAAACAAATAAAACAAAAGTTGGATGAAGAAAAAAATAATCGCCAACTAAGATTAAGAAAAATATTAGACAAAAGAAAAAAATTAAGAATATATTCTTAACTCGAGTGTGTAAGGAAATCTGTGTAAATGAAATATCTCCATGATTAGAAGTAAGTACAAATTCGGTTCTTCGACATTAAAGGGTGCTGAGTAAATTTTCAGCATTCTTTTTTTCAGG
>CAMMWS010000073.1:0-3663 GCA_946500695.1 uncultured Mycoplasmatota bacterium
TATGCAGTTTTTATAATCTTTGCTTAGATACTTAGTTTCGCAAGAAGTCTATTATTATTTTGAATAATTGCTTTTTTCTAGTAACTATGATAGCATATACAATATAAGTGTTGGAAACATCACACGGAGGAGCCTATGAAAAAAGAGAAAAATAATTTGTTTAAATTTGCTACTAAAGAGACATCACAAGATTCTTTCTTTAGTTGGATTATAAATTGGTATAATTATAAAGAAGAAAGTGAATATTATAATTTTTCTAGAGATTTTTTAAAAACAATATTACCTAATGGTCTAGTTAATCAAATAGATAATATTAGTAATATAAAGATTATAAGACAATTTTTTAATATAGATATACTTCTTGTTTTGAATATGAAAGATGGAACACAAAACTTTTTAATCATTGAAAACAAAACAACAAGTGAATTAGGACAAAAACAGTTAGATACAATTCTATATTATACAAAGCTTGTATTTGAGTTAACGAATGTAAGTGATAAAAGTAGATTTGATAAGTTTGAAATAGATACAGCTATTGGTAATTATGAAGATAAAGTTTATTCAGTTTTAATAAAAACAGGTATTAAATATAAAAATAATACAAATGATGAAGAAGAAATAAAAGATTTATTATCTAAATTATCTACTAATAAAGAAGAATATAAATATTATGACATGTGTAAAAAATATATAGAAAATAATTGGAGTAAACATATAAAGTTTATCAATAGACCAAATCAATTAGAAGAGTTAGTTAATGTCTTATGTAAATATAAACATATAGATAGTTTAATTAAAGATTATTATAATACTCTTGTATTTAATTTAAGTAATGAAAGTCTTTTAAGTAATCATGAAAATAGTATAGAATTTATTTCAAACACTGGAATATTAGAAGAAGATAAAACTCATTTTAGAACTAATTATATGTGTTTTGAATGTTTTAAAAATTTAACTAATATTGATGTGAAAAATTTAGATAATAGAGTTTCAACAATTAAATTAGATAAGTTAGAAATATCAAACTTAAATGGCAATAGTATTATTGTTGATACTCTTGACTTTAATAATGGTAATGATTTTAAAAATATGTTTATACAAGATGATATATGGAAAGAAGAACAGCCTAAAAATCAAGATAATATAAAATATATATATTTATTTACAAAAGAAATAAACTTTTTTAGCAACAATACTTATTATACTTTTAGAGGGTTATTTAGACTATTAAAAAGAGTTGATAATATAAATTATTGGAAAAAATGTAAAATAAGTAATGATGGGAAAATTTCTATAAAAGAAGAAAATATAAAATCATATATAATAGATGAAGAAAGTATAAATTAAATAAACTAATATTATTAAGTCAGATATATTTAATAATAAATCTGGCTTTTTTACTCTTTTTAAAAAGATTAATTGTACTTTATTAAAAATATGTATTAAAATCTTTAATCATTTAGAAATGAAGTAATTATGAGTAATATTATTAGTATTGATAGTAAAGAATTAATATCAATTCAAATCAAGATAAATAGACAAATGGTTAAAGTTTGCTAATGTTAGTAATAACACTAAACAAGCATATAAAAAAGAAAGTCTATCGCTAGATTTCCTTTATTTTCTAATTGGAGGGCCTAGTCGGATTTGAACCAACGATCAGGGAGTTGCAGTCCCACGCCTTACCACTTGGCTATAGACCCATCTAATACATTATATTTCAAAGTTGCAAATATATTCTCTCATATATCTTTCTATTTGTCAAACATTAAGTTAAATTGTATAATGAAAATAAGGAGGGATAATATGATACCCTATGGATATGATAAACCATTAGAAGCATTTGGAAAACCATTTGTTACAAATGTAAAGCCAGGTAAAAAATTTATTAAAAGAGTAGAGAAAGATTTACCATTAGACTCTAATAACCTTTCAATCGCTTTAAAACTTTATAATAACTTAAATGAAGTTGTAGAATTCTCAGAAAAGTTTGAAGCTTTTGGACAAGATTTAAGTTTAGATTTTTTAAAAAGAATTTATGAGAAGCCAATAAATGATATTAATTTAACTGATAATCAAGTAACATGTAAAAACTGGGCAGAACTTTATTCTTTCTTCTTAAATAAACATAATATTCCCTGTGTAATTAATAAAAGTGGAGTTCATTACAGTGTTTATCTCAAAGAAGAAGGATACCTTTTTAATGCTGATGCTACCATAATAAATAAAGATAAAAATGATAATTATAAGATGGATGATTTAACAAGAAGTAAGCTAGGACTAAGACCGAATGGTTTTAATGCTTTAATCAGTGATGAAGAAGTAGGTGCTAAGAAAGTTAATGTTTATGATTTAGGACTTAATCTAGATAAATCAACAGAAATAGACTATGTTAACTTTGAAGATAGAACTAATGCAATTATTAGAAACCTTACTAATTGTAAAACTTTTAAAATGCGTAATATACCAGAGATAACTGATGAAGTTACAGATAATTTTTCTTTAATTAATAATTTACTATTAGAAGAAGATTTAGGAGGTGTTTCTGCTATCTCTTATATAAATAGCTTAATAAAAGTATTATTTACTAAAGAAGCTCAAGAACATCTAGCTTATGTTCAAATAAAAGAGAAGGGTAAAGGAGAAGATGAATATAAAAATAGTGAGGTAATTAACTATAATCCTAATGAAGAAAGAAATCATAAACATGATTATAAAATGGGTATACCTAATTTAGAGGGACATAACTTTATTTATAGAGATGGTTCCCTAGAGTATTTAACCAAAAGAAAAGCTCGTAAAGTTATAGAAGACTCTATGAACATTGATATAGATGTACTTAGTAATAAAGGAGGAAGTCTATGAATCATTTAAGGGAATTAGTAACAAAGAAAGTAAAGATGTTAGAAAATGCAAATACTATAGAAGAGTTAGAGAACTTAAAGAAATATAGATTAATAGAAGAACTATTAAAAGATGATGCTTGTTTCTTTAAAATTAACAGTTCTATAGCATATTCTATATTAATAGAATTAGATATAGATAATCCACTAGATTATTATAAAAAGCTAATTAGTTATGAAGAATATCTAAAAAATAAAGAAAACTTTAATTTGTAACAAAAAAAGCACTTGCCTCTTGCAGAATTTATGATACAATATATATGTATCTGTTTTGCGGATGTAGTTTAGTGGTTAGAATATGGCCTTGCCAAGGCTGTGACGGGGATTCGATTTCCCTCATCCGCTCCATTTGAATACAACTTACGGACTAATTAAAGTTCGTAAGTTTTTATTTTTATATATGAAACTTAAATGTTCTCTTTCTAGGAAGGAGGACATTTTTTATGCTTGAATTTAAGACTATTCAGACTTTAAAGCCGAATACGGAAATACTTGAAGTGATTAAGGATTATAAATACAAAATTAAAAACGGTAAGGTTAAAAATCTACTACACACCAATTTACAAGTTATAGAACCCACTGAATATCTGATTACATATCCTATTACTCTTACAATACTAGAATACAAAGTAAATGAAATATCTAGCAAACCATTTTATACTAAAGAGTATAATCAAAAATACAATCTCAAAGAAATTAAACAAATTTTAAATAAAATTAAAGTTTAGACTATAATTTTCATTTATTAATGAGGAAACTA
>CAMMWS010000074.1:0-3534 GCA_946500695.1 uncultured Mycoplasmatota bacterium
CTGGAAGTGGAAAAACAACATTCTTATCTTTACTAGGTGGACTTGATACACCAACTGAAGGAGAGATATTATTTAAAGGAGAGAATATTGAGAATTATGGACTTGCAAAGCATAGGAAAGATAATGTATCATTTATTTTTCAAAGTTATAATTTAATTGACTATTTAACACCAATGGAAAATGTATCAATAGCTTCAAAACTACCACCAAAACCTATTTTAGAAAAATTAGGACTCACAGATAAAGAAATGAAAAGAAATGTTTTAAAGTTATCTGGAGGTCAACAACAGAGAGTGGCGATAGCAAGAGCTTTAGCTTCGGAAGCACCAGTATTATTAGCAGATGAACCAACAGGAAATTTAGATGAAGATACAGCTAATAGTATTATGGAAATACTTAAAGACTGCTCTCATAAGATGAATAAATGTGTGGTTATCGTAACTCATTCAAAAGAGTTAGCAAAACAGACAGATGTTATTTTTAGATTATGGAGAGGAGAGTTAGAGATAGAAAATAAGAAATAAATATACAAGAGCTGCTAGAAATAGTTGCTCTTAATTTAATAATAGGATTTTAATATTTTATAAATAGAATTTTAATACATAATTAATAAAATTCTGATGAATTTGTGTTATATTATATTTAATAATATTCAAACTTGATGATGCAGTTAAGTAGATTTTTGTCGAAAAAAGTAGTATAATTATAAAGATTGTAAATAATTGCTTAAAGGGGAGTAATATGGAAGGAGTAATTAGAGAAAAAACATCTAAGGATATAATAATTGAATACATAATATATTTTTTCATTTATGCTTTTTTAGGCTGGATAATGGAAGTGATTTATGCTCTATTCATACACGGACATTTTGTAAATAGAGGTTTTCTATTTGGACCTATATGTCCGATATATGGATTTGGAGCAATTATATTAATTATGACAACAAAAAAATTATATAAAAGACCAGTCTTAAAATTTATAATTGCAACAGTATCTTTTACTGTATTTGAATATTTAGTATCTCTTATTCTTGAAATGTTATTTGGTTTAAGATGGTGGGATTACACAAATGACTTCTTAAATATTCAAGGTAGAGTTAGTTTATTATATTCTATATTTTGGGGTGTCATAGGAGTTATAGTATTAGAAAAAATACATCCATTTATACAAAATAAATTACAGAATATTACAAAAGGAAATACAAATAAATTAGAACATATTATTTGTTTAAGTTTGATCTTTATATTATTTATAGATGTTATATTTTCAGCAATGGGATATTTATAATAAATAATTAATAATAATTTATAAGACATAAAAGAGCTACTTCAAGCTGTAGCTCTTTTATGTTTAATTTTTATAAATCAACTTTTTCAAAGTTTTGAGTAGCTTTTTTATAAGTTAATATATTAATGAAGATAAACAATATAAATCCAATTATTAAAATAGGTATTTGTTTTTGTAAATCACTAAAAGCAATTCCGTCAATCCACGAAAAATAAGGTATATGAGAGATAAGTTCCATTAAAATAATTGCTAATACAACAAATATAAGAGAAATCACAAAAGGTATTCCAATTTTATAACTAGATTTATATATTTTAGTTAAGAAGATATAGTTAAAAATAGAATAAATAATAAATCCAAATCCAAAAAATGCTATGTTACATTCTATACCAACATCATTGTTAGGAGAGTCTATAAAAGATATTTTTATAAAAGCAATTAAAGTAGTTATTAAAATTTGTATTAGTTCAAAAGTAATAAAAAATAAGCATTTTCCTTTAATAATGTCTTTTTTATCTAATGGTAGTATTGCACTATAAAAAATATCATTGTTTTCTCTGCCATTTAATGTTGAAAAATACAAACCTAGACACCCAAAAAAGAATACCATACCATAAGGATAGGCAGGAACTAAAACTAAAGCTCCTATAATCATAAACATATATAAAGTTGGATGTGCCGATAACACAAAATCTTTTTTTAATAAATTAGAAATCATAACTACACCTCTCATTCTTTATCATAATTTCTTCTAGGGATAAATCAGGCTCTGTCGGAGAAGTTTTTAAATATTGAAAATGTTTTATAAATTTCGTTTTTTCCATACTTGCAATTAAATTACCATCTTTTATATAAGTTATTGTATTAGCACATTTTTCTAAATCACTTGTAATATGAGTAGAAAATAAGATTGATATTTTCTTGGTCTGTGCTAAATACATAAATAATGTCAATAATTCTTCTCTTGATACAGGATCAAGTCCACTTGTTGGTTCATCTAATATCAATAACTTAGCATTATGAGATAGAGCAACTGCTATTTGATATTTTACTTTCATTCCAGCAGATAACTCTTTAATTCTCTTTGAAGAATCAATATTAAATGTTTCTAAATAAGTTCGATATAGTTTTTCATCCCAATTCTTATAGAATTTTTTTGTTATACTTGTTATAGTAGAAACTTTTTTTAGTTCATAGTAATCAATTCCACCGAACACAACACCTATATTGGATTTACAATATAATTCATTTTGTTTATAATTCTTATCAAACATTTCTATAGTGCCATTAGATATAGAAATCATATTTAAAATAGCTTTTAAAGTAGTGCTTTTCCCAGCACCATTTCGACCAATTAATCCCATAATTTCTCCTTCATTAATAGAAAAAGAAATATTATTTAACTTAAATTTAGGATATTCTTTTGCTAAATTTTCAACTTTTAAAATCATTCTTCGTTCTTATTCCTTTCTAAAATATTTATTAATTCTGAATTGAAATACAATAAATCATTTCCTTTTACTAAAGCAATACCTCTACTTTCAGGATTTTCATTACCAAAGACTACAAGTGTTTCTCCTTGATTAATATTTAAAATTTCACGAGCCTTTTTAGGTATTACAATTTGACCTCTTTCTCCAACAACAACAGTTCCAAATAAATGCTTACCTTTAGGTGGAATAGGGTAACCCTCTTTAGATTCGTCAAAATGTATTAAATCATCAAGTTTAACATTATATAAGTTAGCAAGTCTCTCACAATTTATTAAATCAGGAAGTGCTTCACCAGTTTCCCATTTTGATATTGCTTGTCTTGATACACCAATTTGATCGGCAAGGTATTCTAAAGAATAGTGATTTTGATTTCTTAATGTTATTAGATTCTGAGAAATTATTTTTTTCATATCATTCATACAAATCATTCCTTTCATACTCTTATTTTAGCATAGGAAGTAAATAAATCAACCAACTTATTATAACTAAAAATGTTATGTTTAATTTACTAATTTTATAATGAATTTATCGTATTAATTTTAAAATAAAAAATGAATTGGGTTAGGTTAAAAAAATTGTGGAATATACAGTCAAATAGTAGAATAATTTTCAAATATATGCTATTCTATTTACGGAGTAATAAAAAAATAAATGAGGGAGAAAAGTATGAAATTAGTAGTAAAAAATCTAAAAAAGAATTTTGAGAAAAAAGAAGTATTAAAAGATATTAATTTTGAATTTGAAAAAGGAAAAA
>CAMMWS010000075.1:0-2832 GCA_946500695.1 uncultured Mycoplasmatota bacterium
CTCAATAGTTATATCTTCCTTAATTTTAGATAACTTAACTAACCATAGGATGAGTGCGTTTTTATTTTTAAAAAAATCGAAATTTATATTGACGAACATATTTTCTATATGATACACTTAAGTTACAAGAAAGAGGGTTCGTAATATGAGAATGTATAAAGCATATAAATTTAGATTGTATCCGTCAACAGAACAAAAAATACTAATTAATAAAACTTTAGGATGCAGTCGTTTTGTTTATAACTATTATCTAAATTATCAAAAAGTAAAAGGAATACAAAAATCCTATTCTCTATGTAAGAATTTAAAAGAATTAGAAAAAGAACATGAATATCTTAAAGAAGTGGATTCATGTGCTTTAAGAAGTTCTATATTTGATTTAGAAGATGGATATAAGAACTTTTTCTTTAAGAGAAGTGGTTACCCAAGGTTTAAGAGCAAGTTTGCAAGCCAATCTTATAGAACTAGCTGTATAAGAAGTACCTATAAAGGTAAAGAGTATAGCAATATAGAAATAGATCTATTAACTAAATATATAAAATTACCTAAACTAGGTAAGATAAAAATAAGGGGATATAGAAATAAAGATAAAATAGAAGGGAAAATAATAAATGCTACTATAATAAAAGAAACAACAGATAAATATTATGTCAGTGTATTAGTAGAAGAAGATTTATTAGTAGAAAAGATAATACCTACTACAATAGTAGGAATAGATTTAGGAATAAAAGATTTAGTAGTAACAAGTGATGGAGTAAAATATGTTAATGAAAAAATATTATTGAAATATGAAAAGAGATTAAAAAGATTACAAAGGAAATTATCAAGACAAGCTAAAGGTAGTAAGAATTATTTAAAGACAAAAGAAAAGATAGCAAGGTTAAATGCTAAGATAAAGAATTATAGAAAACATTATTTAAATGATATTGCTAATGAAATAGTTAATGATCATGATATTATAGTAACAGAGAGTTTATTAGTAAAAGATATGTTTAAAGATAAGAGAAAAGCATTTAATAAAAGTCTATCAGATGCATGTGTTAGTACATTACGTTCTCTAATAGAATGGAAGAGTAAGATAAAGGGGAAGTATTATTATAAGATAGATGCATACTATCCAAGTAGTCAGATATGTTCAACATGTGGTTATAAAAATGAAGAATTAAAAGATTTAAGTATAAGAGAGTATGATTGTCCAGAATGTGGATCACATAATGATAGAGATATAAATGCAAGTTTAAATATATTATTAGAAGGCTTAAAGTTACACTATGATTTAGTTAGTTTAGCATAGATAATGTTTTAGATAAAATAAAGTTTAATAAGAATAAATAATACTCGAGTACGGTAGCGACTATCGGAATTTAAGCCTATGGAGAATAAGGGATGCCTTATCTATGAAGTAGGAATCCTTGGGGGTAACGACAAGGGCGAAATAAAATTTATTTTATTTCTTATGTTCTAGAATAAATATATTATCCAAGTAGTCAGATATGTTTAACATATGGCTATAAAAATGAAGAATTAAAAGATTTAAGTGTAAGAGAATATGATTGTCCATGCTGTGTGGGGTACATAATGATAGAGATATAAATGCAAGTTTAAATATATTATTAGAAGAATTAAAGTTACATTATAATTTAGTTATTTTAGCATAATAATGGTTTAGATAAAATATAATTAAACAGAAAAGTAAATTAGTATGGTAGAGTTTTAAGGAATTTAAGCCTATAAAGATGTGAGGTTACTCTATCTATGAAATAGGAAACCTTGGAGGTAACGACAAGGTACAAACAAAACTTGTTTTATTTTTAGTAGGTGATTTTATGCTAAGAAAAAAAGCTTTAAGAAAAATATTTATTACAACGATGAGTCTTTTTATAATTATGACTATTTATCTAATACCACTAACAGAAAAAACATT
Source organism: uncultured Mycoplasmatota bacterium (assembly GCA_946500695.1). Classification (GTDB taxonomy): domain Bacteria; phylum Bacillota_I; class Bacilli_A; order RF39; family UBA660; genus Onthousia. The sequence goes on from CAMMWS010000075.1 coordinate 1,925, forward strand.
AGAAACTAATTTAGAATTTGAATATATAACAGATCTTGCTAATTCTTCTATTTATTTGTTAGATGAAAATAATTACTTAGTTAAGACTAAAGTTTTACTTGATAATGAAAAGATTGAAGATAATATTAAAAGTATTATTAATAATTTAACAATAAGTGACGAAAGTAAATTCCCAGATAATTTAGAAAGTATAATACCAAAAAAGACTAAGTTAAACAGTATTAATATAGAAAGTGATTCAGTTACCCTTGATTTTTCTAAAGAATTATTAAAAGTTGACGAAGATTTATCTACCAAATTAATAGAAGCGATTGTTTTTTCTATAACCGAAATAGATGATATAAATAAGGTAAATATTACAGTAGAATCTACTCCTTTAGAAACATATCCAAATAGTGATAAGAAACTAATTCAACCACTTACAAGAGAGATTGGCATAAACAATGAGTATACTTATAATACTCTAGATAATATTACAAAAGTTGTAATATATTATGGTGAAGATATAAATGATGATATTTATTATGTTCCAGTTACTAAGTATCTAAATAATAACGATAATAAAGATAAAATTAATATAATTGTCGAAGAACTAACAACTAGTTATATATATGAAGATAATTTGAAAAGTATTTTAAATGAAAATACCAAGTTAATTGATAAAGAGTTAGTAGATGATGATTTATTAATTTTAAATTTTAATAATGCCTTATTTGATAGTAATAGTAAAATAAAGGAAGAAGTTCTCTATATATTAAGCTATTCAGCCTTTGCTAATTACTCTGTAAATACTATTAGTTTTAGGGTAGATGGCCAAGATATAGAAACAGTTAAAAGGAGTGACTTAAATTAAAAATTTTGAGTTTAGGTAAAAATAAAACTTGACAAAGAAAAAGTGAAAATGTGTT
>CAMMWS010000076.1:0-2747 GCA_946500695.1 uncultured Mycoplasmatota bacterium
AAATAAAATAGTGGTAGTGATTTTCCTCACCAACACTATTTATAATACAACCGAAGTCTAAATAAAAACTTCTTTTTTTTCATATTCTTTGCATTTTTCTTCTAATAGATTAAAGTCACAACATCTATCTTTAATTCTTTTAGGTAAAAGGTTCTTATTATATTGTAATATGAATTTCTTAACTTTGCTCATTAAGTTACTTTTATATTTATTTAAATATGCAGTTTGATTTATAACAAGATTTTTATATTTTTTATCGTCTATTAAAGGTAGTACTTCAGTTAAACATGACATTGGTGTAGGTATCATATTATTAATATTAACTATACCAAGTTCACCATCATTAATCTTAAAAATATCAAGTGCATTTCCATTCATTGTTAAATGTTTTGGTTTGGGACTTGAAAGTGGGGCAAAGTAAGTTTGGTTATTAAAAGTATAGACAACTCCTACATAAGGTCTAGTTTTACTTTTATTATAGGCAACCTTTTTATCAAATCTCCTTAAATAATCGATATAATTATTATCAATATAGTATATTTTTAATTTATTCATTTGAACCTCCTTAAAATATATAATAAAAGGGCGACTTAATTAAAAATCGCCCACTTTTTTAATTCCCTACTATGGCAAGGGTTCTCCCACTTTTTTAATTCCCTACTATGGCAAGGGTTCTCCCACTTTTTTAATTCCCTACTATGGCAAGGGTTCTCCCACTTTTTTTGTTACGAAACTATAATAGCAAATAAATTGTACTTTGTAAAGTATACATGTTATAATTTATTTAGAAAGTGGGATGGTAATATGTCAAGGAGAAAACAATATGATTTAGTTGGCTATATTTATGATAGATATAGTAAAAGTAATAGATTTAAAGAGGAAGAAATAATAAAAATACCAGGAGTAGTCTTTAATTCATTAGAAGAAATAGATAGATTTACATCTAAATTTCCAAGCTATTATGATTTAAGTAATTATCTAGATAAGAAATATGAAAACAAAACAGGATTCTCTATTAGAATAACTGATAATAATGGTAGAGCTTCATATCGTAGTGTTATTTATAATAATCCTAATTTAAGCGAAGTAGTTGATAAGCTAAAGCAAGGTACTATTACAGTGGCAGGGAAAAAACGTGCTGTAAATTTATATACCGGTAGTAGTAAATATTTTAGAGATATTTGGGCTAAAGTAGAAAAAGAAATTCAAAAGGAAGATAAAGAATGGTTTAGTCAAGTATTTGGTAGTAGTTGGTATATTATTTTAATAAATCAATATTTTAATAGAGATCGTTTTGAAAGCGCACCAGATATTTCTATATTAGATTTAGAGAGAGCTTTTAAAGATTATGGTGTACTTCGTAAATATATTACATATAAAGATAATTCTATTGTTTCTAATTTAAATGTCACTACATCTGATATTCCTATTGAAACAACTTTGGATAGAAGAAAAGTAAAGGTTGAAACTCCTACTAACAATAATACAGTAGATGATAATGAAGATAGTTATGATAAAGAAGAATTTTTTGATGAAAAAGAGTTAGCAATGATGGCAGGAGATGGTGATGTTCCTTTTGGTTTTAGAGGTAGAAAAATATGAAAAATTTACCTATATATTTAGAATATCTAGAATATGAAAGACATTATTCTAAATATACTATAGATAACTATGAAAGAGATATAGAAGAGTTTTTAGATTATTTAGATAAAGAAAATATTAACTATTTAAAATTAGAATATAGCGATATAAGACTTTATTTGATGTATTTAAAAGATGAAAGGCATGAAAAATCCACTTCCATCAGCAGAAAACTAAGTGCCCTTAGAAGTTATTATAAATATTTATGTAGTAATAATAAAATTAAAACTAATCTCTTTAATTTAATATCATCTCCTAAGAAAGAACAGAAATTACCTAGATATTTTGAATATAACGAACTAGAAGAATTATTTAATGTTCCTGATTTGAATACTGCTCTTGGTCAAAGAGATAGATTAGTATTAGAAATTATGTATGCAACAGGGATAAGAGTAGGAGAGTTAATAAAAATAAGATTAAAAGATATTAACAAAAGTGAAAGAACTATTTTAATACATGGTAAAGGTAGTAAAGAAAGAATTGTTAATTATGGAGAGTATGCTAGTGATATTTTAGATCTGTACTTAAATAATGGTTATAAAGAATTAAATAAGTTTAATAGTGATTATTTAATTTTAAATAATCAAGGAAGAGTAATAACAGAACGGGGCATTAGATATATACTCACTAATCTAATAAAAAAGACATCTCTTCATAAAAACATATCTCCCCATATGTTAAGACATTCTTTTGCCACTCATCTCTTAAATGAAGGATGCGATATATTATCAGTTAAAGAACTATTAGGCCATGAAAGTATTAGTTCCACTCAAATATATACTCACATTACTAATGACAGATTAAAAGAAGTATATTTACATAGTTTTCCAAGAGCTAGAAAATAGTAGTTGCACAAATTTTAATTTCTATGGTAATATTAAGTTAACGAGAATAGGAAATAGAAGGGAAGTAGTGAATATGAAGAAAGTAAATATGATGGTATACCCTAAAGAATTGGTGTACCAAAATTATACTAGCACCCGTTTACAATATGTTACCTGGGGGGGGGCAGTTTAGTAAATATAAGTAATAAAATTACTTTCTTTCATACTGTAAAAAGAATAGAGTAAGAGATTATTCTATTCTTTTATAATGTCAAAATAATT
>CAMMWS010000077.1:0-2687 GCA_946500695.1 uncultured Mycoplasmatota bacterium
TCTGCTGGTATAATTTGCACTTGGTTATATCCTAGTGAAATTCTTGTTATAGTAGCTATTGCATCAAATATTTTGCATTGTTCTCTAGTATCTGTATATCCTTTTGAATAAAACATTTTTATAAAGTCTTGTTTTACTGTTTTCCAAGCATTATCTTTTACAAGTTCTTTTCTTGTCATTTCGTTAAGTATTTCTCTCTTTAGCTCTTCCTTTAACTTTTTTAATTCTTCTTCTGACATTTTTGCCTCCTTTTTTAGTTCTCTTATTGTGAACTTTTATGTTAAAAAAATTTCATCAGTATTAGCCGTAGGAAAATTTTTTTTAAACTCCTTGATTTTTTGTATACTTGGATTTTTTGCTCCACATTCTATTTGTTTATAAAAAGATGTTGTTATTCCCCATTTTTCAGCCATTTCTTCTTGTGTATTTTTTATAGAAAGCCTGTATTCTTTTAACTTTTCTCTTGCCATTTTTATTTCTCCTCCTTTCTAGTTCACCCATAGTATAATATACTTTTAGTGAACTGTCAACACTTTTTTTAAAATATTTTTTTGGTTTCTTTAAAACCTTTGTCGCTCTAAGTAAACTTTTTTTGATTTTCTCTTGCGTAGTACACTTGTAGTGTGCTATAATAAAATATATTTGGAGGAATTATGATGAATAGAATAAAATTTTTACGAGAAGAACTGCACATGACACAACAAGAATTAGCAGACAAGCTTGATGGTGCTAAAAGTACTGTTGCTATGTATGAAAAAGGCGACAGAAAACCTAGCATGGAAGTTTTACTAAAATTATCCGAAATATTTGATTGCAGTATAGATTATATACTCGGTAAATCAGATATACGCAATCCAGAGAATATAAAAAATATTCCACATGCTAATGCTGGTGGACTTGATACTAATGGGCTAGATGAAGAAGATTTACTTGAGCTACAAAGACAAATTGATTATATTAAAAAAATGAAAAATAAAAAATAAAAGAAAAGGGGAAATATTTATGGAATTTGAAGAAAAACTAAATCAATTTACAGAAAGAGTTAATAAGATTAAAGACTCTATTAATACCGAAGAAGCAACAAAAACATCATTGATAATGCCATTTTTTAGTTTACTCGGATATGATGTTTTTAATCCTAATGAATTTACACCAGAATTTACTGCTGATGTAGGTATAAAAAAAGGTGAAAAGGTTGATTATGCAATAACAATAAATGGACAACTGACAATTTTAATTGAAGCCAAATCTATAAATGAGAATTTGCAAAAACACAGTTCTCAACTATTTAGATATTTTGGTACAACCTCTGCAAAAATAGGAATATTAACAAACGGAATTACTTATAAATTTTATACGGATTTAGAAGAAATTAATAAAATGGATACTACTGCATTTCTTGAAATAAATATTTTGGATCTAAAAGATAATGATATAATTGAATTAAAAAAATTTTGCAAAGAAAATTTTGATATAAATTCAGTCATAAGTTCTGCATCAAATTTAAAATATGCTAATTCAATAGAAAAAATATTGTCCGAAGAATTTTCTAATCCTAGCGACGATTTTGTAAGATTAATATTGAATAAAGGTGTATATGAAGGTGTTAAAACTCAAAATATAGTAGATAAATACAAGCCTATATTAAAAAAGTCTATTAGTCATTTTGTAAATAATCTTATTAACCAAAGACTTCAAAGTGCTATAAACAGTTCTGCAACAGAACCATCTGATGAAGTTAATGTTGATAATATGTCTGATGAAAATAATATTGTGACTACTACTGAGGAATTAGAAAGTTATTATACTGTTAAATCTATTTTATCTGAGTTCGTTAATCCTTCTGAACTTTATTATAAGGATACATATAGCTATTTTGGAATATTATATGAAAACAAAGTTACTAAATGGATTTGCCGAGTATATTTAAAGGAAAATATAAAATATGTTATTATTCCAGATGAAGATAAAAAAGAAATAAAATATGAAATTAACAATGTTTCTGATATATATAAATTAAGAGAAAAATTAATTATGCGATTAAACAATTTTATAAAAAAATAAAATTTCTCTTCAATAATGACAATTTGTCAATTTAATGCTAAAATGTATATACAAATATGTTGTAGTTTTTACTACAATAGTATTAAAGAGAAATTGAGTAACATCAATTTCTCTTATTTTTGTTTATAGAGGTATCTTATTGTGGAATTAATAGATTTAGAAAATATAGCTAATCGTGAAAAAATTTGCATTAGAAATTTTAAAATGAGAAAAAACAAAGCTAGAATAATTGAATATAATAACACTTGTATTTTTATGGACTATTCCCAAATACATACTTACACAGAAGAAAAATGTTTATTAGCAGAAGAGCTTGGTCACTATTATTATTCTGCTTACTACACATTAAATTCTGATAAAGAATTTATAGACAAACAAGAATACAAAGCAATGAAATGGAAATCTCTTATTTGTGTGCCTTTAAATTCAATTTTAAGCTGTTTTTATAAACGGAGTATATAATTTATCGGATATTGCAGAAGAATTAAATGTAGAACCTAATATGGTTGAATTTGCATACAATTATTATAAAGAGAATGGACAACTTTTTACAAATGATGAAGCATTAGAGATAATGCTTTAGATTTTATATAATAAAACAAACGGAGGTTTGCTATGGCAAG